>NC_019757.1:639500-994000 GCF_000317535.1 Cylindrospermum stagnale PCC 7417 | reverse complement strand
TTAAGCAGAATACATCCAGATGATTTAGCAACGGTTAGCCAAGCAATTGCAGACCACTTTGCCAAAAAAACCCCGTTTTATATCAGCGAACATCAAGTCCGGTGTAAGGATGGCACATACAAATGGATTTTAGATCGCGGTCAGGCTGTGCGGGATGAAGATGGTAATGTAGTGCGGATGGCAAGTTCCCAGACGGATATCACCGAACGTAAACTGGCAGTGGAACAACTGCGTCGGAGTGAAGAGCGTTTCCAGATAGTTGCTCGTGCGACTAATGATGTTTTATGGGATTGGGATTTGATCGATGATCAGGTGTGGTGGAATCAAGCTGTACAGACAGTTTTTGGTTACACGACAGAGCAAATAAATTCTCATGTGACTTGGTGGCGTGAACGGATACATCCAAATGATCGGCAAAGAATTGCTGCTGATATGCGTGTTGTGATCGATAGTGGTCAACAATTTTGGTCGAATGAATACCATTTTTTGCGTAGCGATGGTTCTTATGCCTACATCTTTGAACGTGGTTATGTTGTCCATGACCATGCAGGTAAACCAGTGCGGATGATTGGGGCGATGATGGATATGAGTGAACGCAAACGCGCCCAGGCAGAATTATTACGGCAAAATTTGCGATCGCAATTGTTCGCTGATATCACCCTGAATATTCGTCAATCTTTACAGATCGATGAAATTCTCCAAACCAGCGTTACCGAGGTGCAAAAACTGCTGCAAGCAGACCGGGTATTAATCCTACGGCTACAGTCTAATAATTCTTTCCTCGCAGTTAAAGAAGCAGTCGTTCCCGGTTTCCCCATTGTCCTAGGGCAGCAAATTACCGACCATTGCTTTGGCCAAGATTGCATCCAGAAATACCGCCAAGGGGAAATAAGCGCCGTTAGCGACATTAAACAGGCACAAATCCAACCTGTCCACGCCGAATTGCTGCAAAAAATTGGTGTCAAGGCTAATCTTGTCGTCCCAATTTTCCGCAAACATCAATTTTGGGGGCTGTTAATTGCCGATCAATGTCTGCATCCCCGTCAGTGGACTAACTGGGAAATTGAACTTTTGCGACAACTGGCAGATCAAATCGGCATCGCCTTAGCTCAGAGTTTAATCCTAGAACAAGAAACCAATCAGCGGCAAGAACTCACCCGTTCCAACGAAGAACTGCAACAATTTGCCTTTATTGCCTCCCACGATTTACAAGAGCCACTGCGTAAAATTAACAACTTTGGCGAGCGACTCAAAGCTACCAGTGGTGACACATTAAACGAACAAGGGCGTGACTACCTAGAACGGATGCAAAATGCCGCCCTGAGAATGCAGACTTTAATTGAAGACTTATTAGCACTTTCGCGAGTTACCACTAGGGCACAGCCTTTTGTGCCAGTGAATTTGGCACAAATTACCCAAGAAGTATTATCCGACTTAGAAGTACGCATCCAACAAACTGGGGGACGTGTGGAGGTAGGGAACCTACCCATTATTCAAGGCGATCCTCTACAGATGCGCCAGTTGCTGCAAAACCTCATCGGTAATGCCCTCAAATTTCACCGTCTAGAAGAACCACCTATTGTCAAAATCTACAGTCAATTTTCAGACAATCAATTAGATAAAGTTGCTGTTGCTGAAGGATTTTGTCAAGTAATTATCGAAGATAATGGTATTGGGTTTGTCGAAAAATATCTTGATCGGATCTTCAATATTTTCCAACGTCTACATAGTCGCAGTGAATACGAAGGTACTGGCATCGGTTTAGCAATTTGCCGAAAAATTACTGAACGTCATCATGGAAATATCACAGCACAAAGTACACCAGGACAAGGGACAAAATTTATGATCACACTACCAATTAATTCCCATTTCTAATTTTTATTCCTGGAGGGGGATTACTACTAGACTCCAAAATGAGGTTAATTATAAAACTGTGCCCAATATTTTTTTGCTATTTAATACTTAATTCACCGTCATAACTATTGCAAAGGAGATAATTCAAAGTGAAGGGTCGGCAAACAACCGTCACAATCTTGATGGCTGATGATGATGAAGACGACAGCCTGTTGGTTCGTGAGGCATTGGCAGAAAGTCAATTGTCACTTGAACTACATATCGTCAGGAATGGTGAGGAGTTGATAGATTATCTGTGTCACCGTGGGTTATATGCCGACATGAAAAGTAACCCGCGTCCGGGTTTGATTTTGCTAGATTTGAATATGCCCAAAAAAGACGGTATTGAAGCGCTCAAAGAGATTAAAAATCACCCGGAACTGCGGCAGATTCCCGTGATAGTATTGACAACCTCGAGGGCAGAGGAAGATATATATAACACCTACAATTTAGGCGCAAATTCCTTCATCATTAAACCAGTCGCTTTTGATTCCTTAGTTGAAGTGATGAAGACTATAGGAAAATACTGGTTTGAAATAGTAGAACTGCCCCTAGACGCAGTGGGAGTTAATTATGGAAAACAGACCAATCAAAGTTCTTTTAGTTGATGATGATGAAGATGACTATATTTTAACTCGTGATTGGTTCGGTGAATTTCAAGTAGCTGGCTGTGAGTTGGAATGGGTGAATAGTTATTCAGCAGCCAGAAATGCCATCGCTAGCAACCAGCATGATATCTATCTTGTAGATTACCGTTTGGGTCAACATAATGGACTGGAACTGTTGCATGAGGCATTTACCAATGGCTGTGCTTCTCCGCTGATTTTACTAACTGGTCAGGGAGACCGGGAAATAGACCTGGAAGCGATGAAAGCGGGAGCAGCAGATTATCTCGAAAAAAGCCAGTTGACAGCGCCTTTGCTGGAACGTTCCATCCGCTACGCCATTGAGCGCAAACAAACAGAACAGAAAATTCGCGAACAAGCTGCTTTACTCGATGTCGCTACCGACGCCATTTTTGTGCGCGACTTAGATGACAAAATTTTATTTTGGAATAAAGCTGCTGAGTGTCTCTACGGTTGGAAAAAAGAAGAAGCCCTCGCTAAGAAAACACGAGAACTTTGGCAAGAAAAAAACTTGTCTCAATTGCCAGAAGCACTCAATATGCTGATGAAAAATGGTGCTTGGGAGGGAGAACTATATCAAAAAACAAAATATGGCAAAGAAATCATAGTCGAAAGCCGTTGGACATTGGTGCGCGAGTTCGGCAAAAAATCACAATCCATCTTGGTTGTGAGCAGTGATATTACAAAAAAGAAACAACTAGAAGCCCAATTTCTGCGTGCTCAACGATTAGAGAGTATTGGGACTCTAGCTAGTGGTATCGCCCATGACTTGAATAATGTCCTAGCCCCGATTTTGATGACGGCTCAACTTTTGGAGTCGCAAGTCTATGATGAGCGATCGCGGCGACTGCTACCAATATTGATTACCAACGCTAAACGTGGCGCAAATTTAGTTAAGCAAGTACTGTCTTTTACTCGTGGACTGGAGGGCGAGCGCACCCTTTTACAATTAAAGCATTTGATCATTGAAATTCAGCAAATTATTAAAGAGACATTTCCCAAATCAATTGATGTTTTTACTCAAATTCCGCAAGACTTTTGGACGATATCTGGTGATGCAACTCAACTGCATCAAGTCCTGATGAATTTGTGTGTCAATGCTCGTGATGCCATGCCTAATGGCGGAACCTTAAAAATATCTGCCGAAAATTTCTTAGTTGATGAAAATTATGCCCGAATGCATATTGATGCTAAAGTCGGCGCTTATGTTGTAATTACTGTTCATGATACTGGAATTGGGATTCGCCCAGAAATATTAGATCGCATATTCGAGCCATTTTTTACTACCAAAGAACTTGGTAAGGGCACTGGTCTTGGGCTTTCTACAGTACTGGGAATTATTAAAAGTCATGGCGGTTTTATCAACGTCTATAGCGAAGACGGAAGAGGCAGCCAATTTAAGGTGTATTTGCCAGCACAAGATGCAACGGAAATTATCGAAGAACAAGAAACAGAGTTGCCTCGGGGTAATGGAGAACTGATTTTAGTTGTGGATGATGAACCCGCTATTCGAGACATTACAAAAACATCGTTAGAAAGCCATAACTATCAAGCAATAACAGCCTGCGATGGCATTGAAGCAATAGCCTTATATGTAGAACACCGGGATAAAATATGTTTGGTCTTAACTGATATGGTTATGCCGTCTATGGATGGATTCACTACTATCCGCACCTTGCAAAAAATTAACCCAGATGTGAAAATTATTGCCGTCAGCGGTCTTGGTTCAAGTGATAAGCTGAATTCAGCTTATGAGATGGGTGTCAAAGCCTTTTTGTGCAAACCATTCACGGCTAACCAACTATTACAAACCATTAATACCGTCAAGAGTAAAAGTTAAATATTGGTAATTGGCTATATTTATTAAAGTTAGAAGTTAGGAGTTAGGATTTATGATGGTTCTCGTTTAAATGCAGTACACTTTGACCCTAACCCTCCCTCTTTTCAGGGGGGAACGTGGGGAGTGCAGAGGGAAGCGGAAAAATGAGTGTTAACTGGAATGGGGAGTGTAGAGACGTTGCATGCAACGTCTCTACATTTTTAGGGGAGAGGAATGGAAGCGAGTTTTCTAGGTAAACTTAATGACTGTTCAAACACTCTCTAAATATTTTTAGAACGGGAACAAACTTACAGCAAGAAAAGATTCATGTGTTTTTGCTACGCAGGTTTGAATAGATGGTATATGTTTCATTTAACTGAAAATAGCTGGAAGTAGTTATATCATTACAGTGGTTTAAACCTGATCATGTAAATCTTTCAGTAAATATGAATTTGTATGCTTCACAACAGAAAATTTTTATAACAGAAATAACATAAGTACTTATGAATCGACGCAAAATTATTACACAAATATTTAATTTGCATAAAACAGTACTCATGATAAATTTAATCGTGGTAATTATTAGCATTTTACTTGTGCTAATAGCTACACTTTATCCTTTTAATTTTTCCTTTCCAGAAAGTCTTTCTCTACAAGCAATTATTGCAAGTTTTGACAATGCTAGTTCCTTTAATGACTTAGTAAACAATATTTTATTGTTTATGCCTTTTGGTTTCAGTTTCACCGCTTTCTTACAGAGAATAAGGATGAAATTAAAAATTAAATTATTAATAGTGATATTTGTCAGTACTGGCATATCATCAATAGTTGAAATTCTCCAAGTATTCTTGCCTTCAAGATTACCTACTCCTGCCGATATTGTTAATAATACCATAGGTGGAATTGTCGGGATAATTTGTTTTTATATATGGAGTTCACAAAGCTTTTTATATATCTTGACCTGTATAGAGAACACTAGAACTAGTAGCTCTATTCAAAAAATAACACTACTTTTTATTGGATACATATTCCTATCGTTTTTAATTTCAATTAACTGGCAAACTGCGACCAATCTTAATAATTGGAGTCTAAAATATCCGCTGCTACTCGGCAATGAGCAAACAGGTGATAGACCATGGCAGGGATATATTTTGGAAGTAAATATTGCTGATAGAGCAATTTCTAAAAATGAAGTATTAAAATTATTTAACACCAGAAATTATTTAGATAATAACCGAAGTTCTCTGATAGCTTCCTATCAATTAACTGGTAAAGAAAAATTTCAGGATCGTACTGGGACACTAACCGAACTATTGCCACAAGGAACATTCCCTAAGATTGAAGATGTCAAAGGTGTTGCTTTGAGTTCCAAGCATTGGCTAAAAACCGCCGATTCTGCTACATCTTTGAACAGAAGAATACGTGAAACTTCTCAATTTACGATCAGTACGATTGTTGCTACTACAAATACAGCCCAGACTGGCCCTGCACGTATAATTTCACTTTCAGGTAATCTTCTGCGTCGTAATTTTACCCTAGGGCAGCAGGAAACCAACTTGGAGTTAAGGTTACGAACACCAATAACTGGAGAAAACGCGGCAGATTTTAAATTCACTATTCCTGATATTTTTACAGACACTGACCAACATCACATAGTCATTACTTATTTTAAAGCAACCCTCCAAGTTTACGTAGACAAATTAGAGAATTATTACTCTTTGAATTTACTGGACTTGATTCCAAAAAAGCAGAATTTTTTTTACTATGGGCTAAATTTTATCCCTCTAGGACTGTGCTTGATGCTCCTAACTACTCTGGCAAAAAAACAGTTAAGTTTTTATCGGTTATTACTCCCTAGTGGGATATTACTACCTTCTTTGATTCTAGAAAGTATTTTGGTAAGTGATAGCGGCAAGAGTATCAGCCTGAAAAACCTGTTACTTGGTATCTTCTTCACAGGTGGCACTATGCTATTATTGAGATTGCGGGCTTCAGCTTTAGTTAAAAAGGCAGGCTTAAACTGAACTATAACCCATTCCCAATCAAAATAAAGGATGCCCAATAATAGGGATGGCTAAATTGACTATTATTATCGTTGCTTTCCCCTACTGATAGACCTGGCTTTTTAATTAGTATTGATTTATCACCTGTTATTAAGGCAATTTGCGCTTTTTGTAAAGCTTCTGATTTTGTAGTATTTCCTGATTTTAATGCTGTATAAAATCCATTCATTAAAGCTTGCGTTCCCCCATCAGAAACAGACCACAATGAAGCCATAGATGCCTTTGCTCCTGTTAGTTGGATCTGATATCCTAAACCGAGGATTTCTTGCCCATTACCTAATTTGTTACCTAAACCAGTTTGACAAGCGCTCAATACTACTAAATCTACATTTGGTAAAGACCAATTTTCTATATTTCGCAGAGTCACACGTTCCCCATCACCAAACATAATAAATGAATCTTCTGGATCTCCACTAACAAGCATTCCGTGAGTTGCCAAATGCACAATTTTGTAATCATTCATTTGGGGAATTGTGACTTGGGGACTGAACTCTTTATCTAAAAGTATCTTTGTTCCGGGAATTGTCTTTGCCAAGTTTTCTACTTCAACTTTAGCAAACTCTAAACCGCTAAAACTTTCTTGACGCTGGGCTAGTTTTACTGTGTAATCACCTTTGGTAAAAGCCGCAGCTAAAGTTTGCAGAGATTTTTGGGGCTGGTGGTCTATTTTTGTCAGGCTGGCAGCAGTAATATTATTGATTGAAAAACGCTGCACTAACCAATTTTTGCCATCGTATAATGCTGCTAAGGGAATATATCTTAATTTGCCATCTGGAGCGTAGATAATTGTTTTGGTATCGGCTTGCGCCAAGTCATTTTCTATTGGCTTAATTAGCCAATTGTACAATTGATTAGCCGGAATTTTACTGTTTTTATAAGGAACTTGTATTGCTTGTCTAAACTCAAGAATTACCCGCTCTAATTCTTCTTTTTTAACTGGTACTGTGCGATGAATTGGTGGTGCATCAGCAGTGACTATTAATAACTCTAATCTATCATCTAAAACCAACGGGTAAAGTAATACTGCTTTTTGGTTTAACTGCCGCAAATTATCCCGAAGGGAATTTAGCTGTCGTAAATTCAAATTTTCCTGTGCCGATGTTTCTGATATTTGTTTTACTAGCGCTACTACAGAGGGGCTTTTGATAAATTTGTTAAACTCAGCAGTAGCTTCTTGCTCAAGTTTGACTAATTCGGCAATCCGTTTTTCTTGAATAGACGTGCGGCTTTTTGGGGAAATTTTCCGGAGGTTTGTGAGTTCTTTACCCAGGGTAATCACTTTATCTTGAATAACACTATATTTTTGAGAAATCTGTTGCTCTTGTGGTAGTAAAGTTAATGTTTGCGGTTGCTGGGAATTAACTGTTGCTTTCTGCGGATTTGCACCTCGATTGCTGAGAGAATTATTCTCTTGGGAATTGACTGTTGTTTGCTGCGGATTTCCCCGCCTATTATCGAGAAAATCTCTCATTTCTTGGATTTTTAGCAAATCTAGCACTTCTTGCGCTTCCGCTGCACGATTTCGCTTGAGCATTAAGTCAGCAAGTCGGCGATATCTTTCGGCAACAGTATCGGTGTAGGATTGTTGAATATCAAGAGGGACAACGCGCAATTTTTGACGAATCTTCTCTGTCACATTTACTGATTGTTTGTAAAAAGTGACTGCTAATTGCGGCTGATTTTGTGCAAATAGCACATCTCCGAGAAATTTAAGTGTTGCGGCTTCACTGACTTGATCGCTAACTTCTCGATGCATTGCTAAAGCTTGTTGATAAAGCCCCAAAGCCAAGTCATACTGACTTTGTTTCTGGTAGGTTTGTCCTAAACTGCTAATGGTTACGCCTTCACCAGTGCGATCGCCTATTTCTCTATAATTAGCTAAAGCTTGTTGATTCAACTCTATCGCTTGGTCATACTTGCCGAGATTGTTGTCAACACGCGCCATATTATTCAGCGTTACCGCCAAACCTGGTTTGTATTTGTTTTCTTTATATATACTTAAAGCTTGTTGATACAAGTTTAATGCAGAGTCATACTTACCTAGAGCAAAGTTAATTTGCCCGATGTTATTCAGGTTTAGCGCTTCACCTTGGAACTGAAAAGAGTCTTTACCAAAAGCATCACCGACATTGGCGCGACTAGCAACTTGCTGCAAAGCTTGGGGATTTCCACTCAGAGAATTGTAAAGTAACTCGATTTCTTTTTTCGTTGTCCCTTTGAATTCGCCAGTACGGAATTTTTTGTAAATAGTTGCAGATTTTTCGGCAAATTCTAAGGATTTTGGATATTGACCTAAGCTAAAGTAAGCCCCTGCCAGATTATTTAAGATTGCTGCTTCTGTACCATAAAAGCAAGTTAATTTCTCTTTATAGCAGTAGTCTTGAACAGTAGTTAATGCTTGTTGATAAAAATCCAGCGCCTGAGCATAGTTACCCAAATTGACGGCAACTACACCTAGATTATTCAGTGTTTCTGCACTGCCGATGCGATCACCTACGGTGGGGCGTTGCCCATCGCTATTTGCTTTCCCCATTGCCAACTTTTGTTGATAAAAATCCTGCGCTTTTTGATACTGTCCCAACCTAAAGTAAAGCGCCCCAATATCAGCCAGCATAATTCCTTCGCTGGTAGAATAGCTGGAGTCCTTGGGGTTGGAGGCTTTAAGTTCTCTGAGAATGGTTAAGGCTGGTTGATAAAATTCCAGCGCCTTGGGATAGTCAGCCAAATTAACATAAACTTCACCCATGTAGGACAGGGGTATCCATTCCTGAGAGCGATCGCGAACAGCGGGGCGTAGCCCATCGCGTGTTGCTCTGCGAATAGCTAAAGCTGGCTGAAGAAACTCTAACGCTTTTTGATACTCTCCTTGCCGCAAATAGACGTAACCAATATTTACAAGGCTGTTACCTTCCCCAGCCTTAGCACCATATTTTTTGAAAATAGCTAACGACCGTTGAAATAAGTCTAACCCTGCTCGCAATTCATCTAAACCAACCAAATCTTTATAAACTATCGATTCACCTTGATTATTCAGAATAACTCCCTCGGTGATAGCTTCTTCTGCTGTTGGCGTTGGTGCTTGTGTTAGAACTTTTTGGGAAGGATAAAAAACGCAGATGGGAAAACCTAATGTAAAAACAGTAATTGCGGCAATCAAACGAAGTTTCATAATTAAAATCGCTGAATATGAATTCCAAGGATTTAGTAAATTCAGTTGGCGCCAAGTTACTCTGTTTCCGCCTCATCCCACTTTTTCGCTTGGCGCCGAAGTCTAACACTACTCAAGAAAATTGTTTTTGAATTTTCCCCTAGTTAATCCCCAATCAACTCCACCCCATCTCTTCCATCCCAATCTTGTAGGTACACTTTAACAATCTCTTCTTTAGCAGTAGGCAGCTGCTTGCCCACAAAATCTGGGTGAATTGGTACCTCACGATGCCCCCTATCTACCAACACGGCTAAACGAATCACCTCTGGTCTACCGTATTCGTTAACTGCATTTAAAGCAGCGCGAATAGTCCGTCCTTTGAAAATGACATCGTCCACAAGCACGACCGTTTTCCCTGTGAGGTCAAAAGAGATCTCGGTTTTCGCTGGAGTCCGTAAGCCAATTTTGTCAAGGTCATCACGATAAAATGTAATATCCAAGGCTCCTACGGAAACGCTTACACCTTCGAGGGTCTCAATTTGACGTGCCAATAATTCGGCTAACACTACACCTCTGGAATAAATACCGAGGAGTACCAGTTGGGACAAATCACGTGTCCTTTCCACAATCTGAGAGGCAAGACGAGTCAAGGTACGACGAATTTCTTCTGATGAGAAAATTTCAACTACTTTGGCAGACATAAATATTGGGGATTGGGGATTGAGGATTGGGAATTGGGGAATAAAGCAATTACCCCCAATGACCAATAATTAATGACGAATGACTAATAATATAGCGGCTACGCCCAGCCACAGTAAAAAGGAATATTGAGTTAATTGCAAAGCTGTGTAAATAGAAGTTGGCGTGATGGGATTAATAGCATCTCCTAACCGTGGTTTATCTTTCGCTACTCCGCGATACCAATTCATACCCCCCATCTGCACACCCAAAACAGCAGCATAGGCGCACTCACTCCAACCAGAATTGGGACTGGGATCGGTAAGTGCATCCCGGCGACAAATTCGCCAAACATGGAGGGGTTTAGCTGATAGCAGTGCCAAAGTTATGACTGTTAACCGACAAGGAAGCCAAGTTAAGCAATCTTCCAACCGCGCACTGAACCACCCTAAATAAGTATAGGGTGCTTCCCGATAGCCCACCATTGAATCCAAGGTACTGCTAGCTTTATATGCTAGAGCTAGGGGAGCGGCCCCGACAACAGGCACAAACGCACCCACAATTGCATAAAAGAGCGGAGCCATTACCCCATCAGTCGCATTTTCTGTAACCGTTTCCAGCACGGCTCGTAAGATTTCTGGTTCTGAAAGGGTTTCTGTATCTCGACCAACATAATTACTTAAAATTTGACGAGCCTCTCCCAGATGTCCTGTTGTGAGAGGTTGTAAAACATCTGTCGCTGCTGCTCGCAAACTAGAAAGAGCAAAACAACTAGCGAGGAGAATGCTTTCTAAAGCAATTCCCAACCAAGGATGCAGGCGTCTGGCACTTTGAATTATAAAAAAGCCGAAGAACCCACTACCAATTATTAGGATCAAGCCTAGCAGAATTCCAGCTAGGCGCTGTGTTAGAGAACTCTGACAATATTGCTGAGAAAATTTGCTCAAGCGAGAAATTACCCACCCCATAACTCGCACTGGATGAGGCCAACCCCAGGGATCACCAACGAAGTAATCTAAAATTGCCGCCATGATGAAAACAACAATGGTAGATGTCATTTGTATGATTGCCAATGACTAATGACTAATGACTAAACCACAAAACTAGCTTCTTCCCCCAGTGATGCTTGCCAGCTACGAGCATCGTAATAGAGATCAGCCAGAGTAATACTGTACAAAGCTTCTTTGAGTTTTTGGTTGAGTCTCTGCCAGAGAGTAAATGTTACCCAATCTTCAGCTTGTGCAGGTGTAGCTGCATTATGGGGTAAGTGAGTCACGGTTTCACCGACTGCCTCTAAAATTTGTCCTATAGAAATTTGTGCAGGCTCTCGTGCTAATTGGTATCCGCCGACGCTGCCACGAATTGATTTTACTAATCCAGCACGACGCATTTCTATTAGCAGCTTTTCTAGGTAAGGCGCTGGGATATCTTGGCGATTAGCGATCGCTCTTACAGATACAGGATCATATCCTGTCTGTAAACTCAAATCTAGCAACGCCTTCACACTGTAGTGTCCTCTGGTCGTTAGTTTCATTTGTCCGTTGGAGAGAGTCAGTTGGAGAGAGTCAGTTGTTTTGCCACTGACCAATGACTAATAACTAATAACTAAGAATCAGCTTTGCTTATATTTCCCTGTCCCAATGATGATCCTCAGCAAGTAGACAACTTTTTCCCGTTGCGTTAGAAAACTTAAACAAGTACAGTCTAGCAGTAATTCACAAACTATATATAGCTATCAGCATAGAATGATTCTATTTTATAAAATGTCGGGAAAATATTGGGAATGGCGCAACAATTCTGCCTATGAGTGTAATATACTTATTCAGGCTGAGATCAAAACTAAAGGATTCTGTTCCTATTAGCTCGACGTCAGCTAAAATAAAATCGATTCAACCACTTCAAACATTCGTTTTCGACCTAAGTTGATGCCTAAACAGAAAAAAATTGAACCCCTAGTCGGTGAAGAACTACTCAGAAAAGTCAAGGAGCTAGAGGCAGAGAGCAAAGAAGACAAAGCCAAACAGTGCGGCTACTATACCGTTACCAAAAACGGGATAGAGCGCGTCAATATGATGAAATTCTTAAATGCCCTAATTGATGCAGAGGGCATTCAGTTAGACAGTACGCCTAGTGCCAATGGTCGTGGCGGACGCAGTGCTAGCTATAGAATTAGTGTGCAATCGAACGGTAATTTACTGATTGGTTCAGCTTATACAAAACAGATGAATCTCAAACCAGGTGATGAGTTCCTCATCACTTTAGGGAAAAAGCACATTCGTCTGCGGCAGGTAGACTCAGAAGATAGGGAAGGTGCTGAAACCGTAGAAGCTACAGCTTAATAATATAGTCAATAGTCAGTCGTCAGTTGTCATTGGTCAGTTATTTATCTTAGACACTGACGACTGACCGATGACTAATGACTATTAACTATATCTGTTGTTGGTAAAACAGGTAAATAGCGGCGCAGTGCTTTGCGCGTGACGGCCAAATTGCAGGTTAAGGCAATTTGCTCCCTTTCTAGTAAACCCAAAATGCGATCGGGGTTGTCTCGTTCTATCACTGGTAACTGATGTAAACCACGCACAGCCATGCGGTCTAAAGCCTCAGATAAAGGTTCATCATGCCAAGCATAAAGGATTTCAGTAGTACAAATGTCTATCAGAGTTTGACTAGATAAATCACCCGGATTTTCCGGAGGCGAATTCGGGTAATTTTGCCAAAGAGAAAGGGCGCGGTTAATATTCTCTAGCGAAAGAATACCAACTAATTGCTCGGCATCATCAATTACTAAAGCACTCCTTGTGCGATCGCGTGTCATTTCTACAGCTGCTTCTAACACCCCAAGGGTGGCAGGCAGCTTTTTTGGACAAGATTCCATCGCATCTTCTACCAAAATTTGCTGCACAATTTCCGCCTGTTCGTCCTTTAACCCAGAAAGACCAATTTGTTGTAGATTTGAGTTGGAGTTAAAGGTTGGCTTAATTCGTTCCACTAGCCACACACTCAAACCCACCGCTGCCATCAAAGGTAAAACAATGCGGTAGTCGCGGGTTAATTCAAACAGCATTAAAATAGCTGTTAACGGCGCTCTGACACTACCAGCCAAAACGGCAGCCATTCCCACCATTGCATAAGCTGGGGGAGCCGCCATCTGCTCACCAATGTTCGGGGCTATTAGGGCCAGAACTTTGGCATAAGCCGAGCCAAAAGATGCGCCCAAGAACATCGCAGGTGCAAACAACCCACCGACAAACCCACCACCGGCACTAATTGCCGTCATCAGTAGCTTCACCACCAGCAGGGCAACTAACAAATTCAGGGAAAACTCCTGATCTTGAAGCATTGCCTGCACAGTACCGTAACCGATGCCTAAAATTTGCGGGTATTGTAAAGCTACTACACCAACAATCACACCGCCAATAATTGGATGAGTTGGCTGAGGAATTCGTCCCAAAAAACTAAACCCAGGAACCCGCCCAGCAAAGCAGGCTTTTGCTAACCGAATTGATTCAGTATAAGTTAGAGAAACTAGACTCGCGCCTAAACCTAACCCAAGATACAGGGGTAATTCTAGGGGACTGCGGACTTGGTAAACAGGTAAGGTAAAAGCTGGTTGTGCCCCCAAACCAATTTGAGCAACTAACGATGCTACCACCGCCGCTAGTAGCACCACACTCACAGCAGAAGTGGCAAAAGATGTAGCTCCCATCACTACCTCTAGGGCAAAAAATACTCCGGCGATGGGAGCATTAAATCCAGCGGCTAACCCAGCCGCAGCACCAGCACCCAAAAGCAAACGCTGTCGCTCTTGAGAGACTTGTAGCACATCAGACAACAACACCCCAAAATTTGTGCCAATTTCTACACTCGGACCCTCTGGGCCTAAAGAAGCGCCACTACCTAAAGAAACAGCTGCGGCCAGCATCTTTGTCACTGGTCGCAGTTGTCGCTTGACCTCTGTTCCTTGAGAAACGGCGATGAGAGATGAAAGTCCAGGGCCAAAGTCTTGAGTGCGCCAGCGCATTAAACCAACGATGAGTCCACCTAGGGTGGGAACGCAGGCTAAAGTCCAAGCACCCCAAAAGCCAATCTCACCCATTAAATTTTCCAGCATTAGGTCATGAGTCAGCTGGATTAAGTAGTGAAATGTGACCACACCCATACCCGTGCTGCCACCAATTAGAATGGCTAAAAATAGCACAACTGTTTCTGGGGACGGTTGAATACGGTTAATTATCTGGGTTAAACGAGCGGAAGGTGTAGGAAAAGCAGGTGGTTCCGTTACCTTCCTCAGTTGAGTGGGAGGCAAGAGAGTCATGGAGTGGCGGGGTAAATGTAAGAAAAAATTTAAATTTTTATCTGTTACTTCTCATTGTGAGCCATTATTTAGCAACCAGACAAGTATGCTTGATTCGCTTGATTTACAAAGGTTTGGAAAAAAAATGCAACTACTCACAATTTTTGTGGGGAGAATGGTTAAATGGGAGAGAATTAATAGTCAATGGTCAACAATCATTGCTAAATTTGGGTGAGCACAGACGCTATTTTCTATACAGAAAAAAGTTAATTACTTACAATATATAATACTTTCATTATAAGTAGTAACTAGGTGTCACGCTGACTGGAATCAAGCTATACTCGTTTTGTGTCCGTTGATTTATTCTTAGTAGTCAGACAAATGTATGTGTGATTCACGACTAATATTTAGACCATACTGGTGAGCCTACTAAGTGTTGAGCAAAATTCAATATAGCTATTGTTATAGAGCGCGTAAATGGACTAGGCGGACGAGGTAGATGAATACACACACCTTTGATAATCATTATGTTACTTGCCCAATTTGCCAAAGAAATACCAGGACAAAGCCAGTCAAGACTTGCATCGGCTTGTTTACTTGTCCCTATTGCCAGGAACGCCTAGTAGTCTGTAAAAGTGGTCATTATGTCCGCGATCCGTTTACCTTTAAACAGATAATGATCGCTTCGGCGCTACGTCGTCAAAGCCGACCCTTAGCTAGGATTATTAGGGATTTTGCCCTTCTCAAACGTCCTGTGCTAGCTTTGGCTGTGGGCAGTGCAATTTTCTTGAGTATGATTGCTATCACCCAGGAAAACACGGGCTACGATTACCAACTGGTTCCGAGAACCGAGAAAGCTAAAGAAGCAGGAAGAGAATCTCCATAAGTGTAAATATTGGTATAAATCGCCTCTTTCTCAGTATTCGGCAATATTATATCAAAAAATACTCCTAATATACCGTGTCCCATCATAGTGATGAGTGGGTAATTGGTAATTGGGAGGGGGAAATATTGAAGAAGTTTTTCCCTTGTCTCCCCACTCTCCTCCCATTACCCACTAACGATTACCCACTAACGATTACCGATTACCGCGCGAAGCGCTCTACATCCGACTGGTATCTTTAGTAATTAGTTGCCAACCTTCAGCTTGATCAATCAGCTTGATTGGCTTTAGTTGGAGAGTTTTTAAAGCAGATGTATTTACCAGAAAGTAGCGTTGTCCACTATACTGCCAAGAATATTGCAGTTCACTAATAGAAGCGGGAATAATGGTGCGATCGCTATAAAAATCCAATGACGGACGATGGTAGGCAAAAGATGTGTAGATTTCCTTATCTGCTGGATTGGCCCGCTGGATCATGGCAGCAACTGGTTTCACAGGATAAGCCTCCCCTAATTCCCAAACCCAGTAGTTAGATTTCATTAACAACAGTAGTGAAATATAACTTCCCCAAAGCAAAATCTTCAAAAATTGCCCGTCGCCTCGTTCTGCCAAAATTGAGGCTAAAGTCATAGTCAAAGCTACTGCGGCAAAAATCATTTGTAAGTCGGTTTTGGGAGGGCTACCCCAACTGAAATAAATGCTACCAGCTGAAGCAACTACAGCAAGTATTGCCAAACTAGCTACCCAAGCGCGGGGATAGGATGATGAGACTAAAGGCAAGTTTTCTATCTCTGCTAGTTGGAAACCAAAGGCTAAGGCTAAACTGGGATAAATTGGGAATAAGTACCAAGAAAGTTTGGTGCTCATTAAAGAAATTAGCAGTAGATAAACACCACTCCAGACGATGATCAATTTTGCCCAGCTAAGGTTGCGATTTTCCCAGGTTAAGCGTGTACTCTGTGGTAAAAACACTAGCCAAGGCCATGTCCACTTGATAATTTCTATGAGATAGTACCAAGGTGGCTCCGACTTCCCTTCGGCAAATGTACCAATACGGTTGAGGGATTGATTTACCAAGTCAATTTGAGCGAAGTTGTAACCATAGTGCAGCAGCTGGGCAACATACCAACAAGCCACAGGCAGACTGCCGAGAATGACTGCAATCCACAGATAGTAATTGGTGAGTAATCGTGGTGTATCCCAAAAGAGAAAGACGATCGCGATCGCCCCAAGTAAGAAGCCTATCATCCCTTTAGTCAGGCAAATCAACCCAAATCCGAGGCCCACACCCAGGCAATAACGCAAATCTCGGCGCGATCGCAACACACACAACATCATCACCATCAAAAAGCTTACCACCGCACCATCTAACATTGCCAACCGCCCGTGACGCACTACCGGTAGCATTGTCAGGTAAATCAAGGCGCTATAAATAGCTGCCCAACGTTGGCGAAATATTTCTCGCCCAATACAATACAGTAAAGGTACGGAAAATGCCGTTAAAATTGCACTCGGTAAACGTGTTGTCCACTCATTCACACCACCAAGGGAATAAGCCCAAGCAATTAGCAGATGCATTAGGGGTGGATAATTTCGGTACGCTACACCATTCAGGGTTGGGTAAAGCCAATGCCATGAACCTGCTGGGGAACGCCAAATTTCTCTGGCAACCTGTGCCACAATACCTTCATCCCAATCTCGTAGCGGCAATCCCCCAAGGTTGATGCTAAACAGTAACACTGCTGCCAAAAGCAGTACTATCAGCCATACCCAATCAACCCATTTCTCAACTGCGCGATGCTGTTTTTCTAGATGACTCCAAATAAAGCTTCCTTCTTGCATATTCTATGATAATCATTTTACTTGCTGGTTTGATTACATAGAGACATCTAGCGAATCTCCCATGTTGCCACCCAGTAACAACCTATTTCCTGAACAATTGCTAGATCTCAAATTAACGCAATTTCTTCTGAACCGTGCGATTTTTTGGCGGGAAAATTTTTCTTCGTTATTGTTCAAGTTATTTAACAAGCATTTCTGCCGATTAATGATACAAATATTACAAACACCAAATAGTTAATTAGTCTAGAGGAGCCTGTAAATGAGCCTACCTTTTATCCTGGATTTAGCCATTGGTTTAATTTTTATTTACTTAATTTTAAGTTTGTTAGCTTCAGAAATTCAGGAACTGATTACTACGGTACTGCAATGGCGTGCTGTCCACCTCAAGAAGTCAATTGAAATTCTGGTGGCAGGTGATGCAACAAAGTCAGAAGAAGAGACTGTAATCAAGCTTGTAAATGACTTATACGAACATCCTCTAATTAAAAGTGTAAATCAAGAAGCAAAAGGATTTTTAACGACTTTGCCTCGCAAATTTGTTTGGTTCTTATCATCTCTTCCAGTCAAATTTTCATTATCTGGAGAAAAGAGAACTAAAACTATTTTTGGATATAAAGAAAATCAAGAAGGAGATCCAAAATATAAAAAGCGCAGTGCGCCATCATATATCCCTGCTGCAACTTTTGCTACCACTCTTATGGAGACATTAGGAATACCAACGCTTGTGCAAAAGTTAACTGAATCAAGGCTAATAAATTTTAAAGATGAACAGTTACATGAAATACAAAAAATCCTGTTAAAGCTACGGGACTATGCAAGTAATGCAGCGGATGAGAAGCTAACTAATTTTTCAGATAACCTTTATGAAGAATTTACAAATAAAATTGAACAAGGCTTTGGAAAGATTATTGAAGATTTTCAGAAAGATCAACTTAATTTAAGTACTAGCATTAACCGGATGGCACTAATTTTGAATAGATATATAGAAGTCTATCAACTAGATATGCCAGAAAATGAATTTGTTAACAAAGCCTTGCAACAATTAATTTTTTTAAGAAAAGATATTTTTGACAATGCTGAACAGACTATTTCCCTCAAAGGATTGCAACCTAGTATCAACGAAGTTGTAAAGTTAATTAATCTAAGTAGTGATGTTCACAAAGAATTTGAAAATGAATTTAAGGATAAAGAAAGCGAAGCTTATAAAACCTTTGAATTCTTCATTGAAAATCTTAAGGAATTCAGTAAGAAATTTCCGCCATCGGTAGTAGCTAACATGGGTATGTTAGCCAAGCGTGCCCAGACAAGAGCTAAAACAACCGAAGAAGGCATTTATATATTAAGAAAAGAGATTGAAGAAACCTTCGATAATTCAATGGTACGAGCCTCTGGTGTCTACAAGCGTAACGCTAAAGGAGTAGCAATTTTAATTGGAGTTGGAATTGCTATAATTGCCAATGCAGATGCATTCCACATCATTAACAGATTGTCAAAAGATACAGGTATTCGTGCTGCCATTGTTAGTAATGCTGGGCAAATAGTGCAGAAGAACTCATCGGCAGATTTAGAAAGTGTAAAAAATCAAACTGATCAGATTTTGACGGAAATTGCTCTACCGATGGGTTGGAACGATGTTAACTTAAGGCAGCAATTTAATTGGGAACCAAATACACCAAGAGGTTCAGCTATTGTAAATGTTTTAACTGCGATTCCTGGATGGATTTTGAGTGGTATTGCTATTTCTATGGGTGCGCCTTTTTGGTTTGAATTACTGGGTAAAGTTGTAAATGTGCGGAATACGGGTAAACCACCTGCAACTTCTGCCAAAACTCAGGGTGATAAGTAGACAATTTCGGATATTTGAAACCTCTGGATCACTTGCTAAAAAATAAAAATTACTTGCAATGTACACGCTTTATCTTGGCGAATAATCTCAATTTGCCGAATGAATTCGCGAAAATAAAATCGTCGTTCCGCTTCTGATAAGTCTAACCAAAATTGGGGAATAGAAACAGCTTGGGCGACGGAACGCAAGTTTACAGGTGGGAGGGTGGCCAGCTTTGCAAGGAGTGCAGAAATTTCTGTGCGGAGTTTGTAAGCCCTTAACTTTGCTGTTTCCTCGTCCAAAATCCCAGTTTCCATTAAAGCGGGTAATTGCTGGAGTATTTGTTGTTGACGGGCGATCGCATCCCCTAAACTATTTTTAATCGCATCTAACTGGGGAAAGTCCATCCCCGCAACCGCTAGAGGTAAGTCACGACAAACGGTTTCAATGGTTTGTGCTAAAACTTCTTGATAAGGAATAGCACGACATTTTGGGTTTTGAGGACAGCTAGTGGAACGTAAATAAAGATACTCTTTATCTTGACGGCGCTGGGTAACGCGGGTGACGGTTAGATGTGATTGACACTCACTACAGATAACTAAGCCAGCAAGAGAACGGGGTGCGCTGGCGGTTCGAGATGGTAAACGACTGTTACGGCGCAAAATTCGGTCAACTTGGGCGGCTTCTTCTCTAGAAATTATCGGGATATGGGTATTAGAGATAATTTCCTGATTCTGATAAGCCGTATCGCCACGATAGACTGGATTAGTTAGCCAACGCCTTCCAGTGGTAACAGAGATTTTCTTCCCGTATCTTTTCGCTAAATGACGAACTGCACCCCGCAAAGAACCATAAAGTAAAAAGTTGTCAAAAAAATCTTTGACTACAGGCGAAGTGCTGCGGTCGATGGTATATTTTTCTTTACTTCTGCGGTAGCCATAGGGTGCTTTACCAGGTGGGGGTGCAGCATCTAAACGACTGCGGGCGTGTCCTTGGCGGATGCGGCGACTGCGTTGTTGACGTTGGACTTGGTGTAGCAAATTCAGTAATTCGCTCCGGAGATGGGAATGTTCTGACGTGTAGGGTTGTTCGGTGACAATTACCATTACCCCCATTGCTTCTAGTTGATTGAGGCGATCGCTAACTTCTTCTAATGTATCTCCCAATTCTTCTAAGCGGCGAATCAGAAGATAAGCTGTTGCTTCGGTTTCGCAGTCAGTTAATAATTGTTGTAATTGCGTTCGCGAAGCGTGTCCGGAGGACTCTCGCTTCCCTAAATCTTGATAAACCCGATCTATCTCCCATCCCCAGTTAGTTTCATCAGGAACTGCTTCTAGTAAAGGATCGGTGTAGGTGTAAGCAAAAATTTTCATTAGTCCGTTATCAAGAGAAACCTAACCCCCAACCCCCTTCCCTGCGAGGGAAGGGGGCTACTCAACTAAGCTGCTAAAGCTATAAGAAAGCATATTTAAATTCTATAAAACTCTTAAAACTCTTGTGGGGTGGGCATACTTCGACAAGCTCAGTACAAGTCTTGCCCCCCCTAATCATGCGACAGCTGATCACTTTATATAGCAGAAGACAATTCAATAATATTCCCATCTGGATCTTGGGTGAAGATGGCGGCGCGTCCGGAAGCGCTGGCTTGAATGGGATAATTTTGATTGAGTAATTCTTGCTTGGCGGTGTCTAAGTCAACGACAGAGAAAGCGATGTGGGGGTTACGTCCCCATTTTTCGTTGGGGTTTTCTGTGGGAACAGTTGATGCAACTATGAGGTGAAGTTGATAGTCGCCGATTTGGTACCATGCGCCGGGGTATTTCAGATTTCTGTCAATTTTGGCTAATCCTAATACTTTGCCATAAAAATGTTCGGAGCGTTCTAAGTTGGTGACGAGGATAGCGGTGTGGAGACTTTGAGTAATTTGCATTGTGGGTAAAAGGCGCATTTATTTAAATTTTCACCTATTTAGCCGAAGCAGGATAATAACTAATAAATGAGGATAATTTATGGTTGTTCAAGTAGAAACTACTGAAATCGCAGCGATGCGGGAATTGATGCGAGATTACGCCCCCGCAATACAGGCGATGGATACACTAGAAAAGCGCAATGGCGATATAGAAAGCGCTTTCGAGGATTTATGGATAGAAAAAAATGGGCAACCTTTGATGAAAGAAGGTAAATCTCTCTGGAAAGTGACGCTAAACGCGCTACGTCAGGAACTTTGCGGCGATGAGGGTTTTCGTGGTCAACTCAAAGAATACACCAAAAATCCGGGGAGTGCGCCTTTGCTGACAGGGGTGATTGTTTCACTTGTAAGTCTTGCTGCGGCTAATGGTTTACCACTTGATCCAGCGATCGCAACTGTTATTGTTTTATATGTTCTCAAAATCGGCCTAAATATATTTTGCGATTACACCGAACCCCCAGCCGGTAACGCTGGAACCCTCCCACCAGCACCAGACAATTAACATCGCCACACCACCAGAACAAAGCCCACCAAAGCATTATTCAATGTAACTCTTGTGGGGTGGGCATCTTGCCCGCCCTTAATTTGCTTTCAGCTTACAATGTAGCCATAGAGCCAGTTTTGAGCGAAACCTATGGAAAGGCTAAACATCAAAGAAGAAGCACGAAAATTAATTGACAGATTGCCGGAAAACTCAACATGGGATGATTTGATGTATGAGATTTATGTTAGGCAAGTTGTTGAGGCTGGACTCGCTGACAGTCAGGCTGGTAGAGTAATTTCTGTGCAGGATGTTAGAGCGAAATTTGGACTACCTGAGTGAAAGTTTTGTAGAACAGGCGTCTCGCCTGTTCGGGGGCAGGCGAGACGCCCGCCCTACGAGATAATTTATGAAAGTGGATTACTCTTAATTTGAAAAAGTATGCCGCTTAATACCAACCTTTAGGCTTTAAAAATTTATCACTTTCCCATTAATCTGGTAATCTCTCTAAATTCCGCCTAGTCATTGCAGCGCTATATTCATCCTTATATTCAACAAATATCTCCAACGCTTTCTGCAAATTAACCCTCGCATCTGCATAGTCTTCCTGTGCTCCTGCAAGTAGTCCTAATTGTCCGTAGGTGCTAGCTTGAGAATAGCGATCGCCAAATTCGATTTTGATAGCCAAAGCGAGTTGATAATTGCGCCGCGCTTCCTCATATTCCCGCAAATTTTGGGCTACTATTCCCACATTGTGGTAGGCGCTAGCTTGAGAATAGCGATCGCCAAATTCGATGAAAATAGCCAAAGCGAGTTGATAATTGCGCCGCGCTTCCTCATATTCCCGCAATTCTTGGGCTACTATTCCCAAATTGTGGTAGGTGCCAGCTTGTTCATAGCGATCACCAAATTCGATATAGATAGCCAAAGCTTGTTGATAATTGCGTTGCGCCTCCTCATATTCCCGCAATTCTTGGGCTACTATTCCCAAATTGTGGTAGGTGCCAGCTTGTTCATAGCGATCGCCAAATTCGATATAGATAGCCAAAGCGAGTTGATAATTGCGCCGCGCTTCCTCATATTCCCGCAATTCTTGCGCTACATATCCCAACTGGTGGTAGGTGCTAGCTTGAGAATAGCGATCGCCAAATTCGATATAGATAGCCAAAGCGAGTTGATAATTGCGCCGCGCTTCCTCATATTCCCGCAATTCTTGCGCTACATATCCCAAATTGTGGTAGGTTCTAGCTTGAGAATAGCGATCGCCAAATTCGATATAGATAGCCAAAGCGAGTTGATAATTGCGCCGCGCTTCCTCATATTCCCGCAATTTTTGGGCTACTATTCCCAACTGGTGGTAGGTGGTTGCAAGCATTGACTTTATCTGGTTTTCTGATACACCGTTGAGTTTTTGAGTTGATTCAATATTTTTTTGATATGACTTTCTTGCTTGCTGATAGTCTTGAGTTTGTAGATAGCAGGAAGCTAGTCTATCAAGCGCCATGATAATTTCTAAGCCAATTTCACCTGTTCTCACTTCATCAGGATAAGACTCTTGAGCCTTGCAGACAAACTCTGATAATTTTAGTTTTTCTTGAATGTCATTTTTTAAGGTAAAGTATTTAGATAAACAAAAGAATATATCAATACTTTCTTGTTTATCTAAACAAAGTTGCAGCCCATTATGAAGATTTTCATATTCCAGCCTACAGAAGAATATACCCAATTGTCGCTCTTGAGCATCTTTAGATTGCATCAACTGATTGTAGGAATTTGCCAAACCCAGATAATGATTTTTAAATCCCTCTTGCAAAGCCTTACGAGTCGCAGCATCAACCGTTACTAACTTACTCTTCAAAAAGTAAGGAAAAACAGGCTGAATCCTCAACAGCGGCGACTCTTGCCCCCCTCCCTGCGTCGGGGAGGGGCTGGGGAAGAGGTCAATCGGTGACAACAAACCCCAGTTAATCGCCTCTTGAATCGCATCATCAAATTTATTAAATTGATAAGTTTTAAATGGTTCTAACTCTTGCAATTTTTTAACATAATTAAGAATATCTCTACGGTCAATAAACCCACTAAAAGGAGCCAAACACAAAAGGAAGTTTTGCGCCTCTTCCGACAAATTACTGTGAGAATATTCCACACACTTTAAAATACTCTTCGTCTTATCCTCGCTTACCACATCCAAATTCACATCCGCCCCTTGCAACCCCTGCAAAATCTGTTGGGGTGATTGCCTTTGCAAATTCCCTAACACAACTTCCATCGCCAAAGGATAACCGGCTAACAAATCCATCAACTTAATAAAATCTGCATCTTGGCGAATTGCATTAATTTTATGTGCAGGTAAATTCCGTTCTAAAATCTTCTCAGCCAACTCAGATCGCGCTTCTCTATCTAAACCTTGCAACTCATAAATATTGTATTTAAACGTCGTTGCTTGCAACCACTCCTCACGACTGCGAGAACCCAACACCACCCGCGTTTTACCACCTACCAACCGCCCGATAAAATCGCGGATTTGATTACGTTCCTCTTCTGGCAAAGTATTTTGAATTGCTAATTGTTGCCCCGTCACCGATTCTAAATTATCTAAAATCAAAGCGTAAGATTCAGCCCGCAGTTTTGCAACTAATTTCTGTACCTGCGCCCCTTGACTCATCGCTTGAAAACTTGCCTGTTCAAAACGGCTATATACCTGAGTCCCAATATCAAACAAAATTTGTGTCAGCGTCCACGCCTTTAAATCATAGCCAAAATAGAAAATATTTTTAACAAAGTTCGTTCTCTGCCACCATTCCCGCAGATAACTTAACAGCGTAGTTTTCCCGGTTCCCCCCATTCCCTGCAACAGCAATATATTGTGTCTTAGCAAAGCCTTCTCAATTTTGAGAATCTCCAAATCCCGTCCCACAAATCCATATTCCGGCAACGGGAAGCGATATTGACTACCGAAAGTTTCCCAATATTTCTCTTCTTCTTCCGGCGTAAATGTCCGTAAATTAAACTGCACCGCCTGATTAGAATAAACCACAGGCAAAAGCCAATCTTCTAAATTAATAAACTTGTTATAAGAAGCTTTCCGTTCCTTATCATTAAACAGTTCCCGCCGCCCCAACCTTATCGCCTCAGAGATGGGTTTGTGATCAAACAAATGTTTATAAAGCTGTTCCATCATCAACTTAGCCGCCGACACGGTGACAGAATACCCCATCGCCACAACCATCTGCATTCCCGCCGTCATCAACCGACTTCCCAAACTCGTTTCTCTGACCTCTCCCCCAACCCCTCCCCGACGCGGGGAGGGGAGTTCTTCTTCTCCCCCTTCCCTGCTAGGGAAGGGGGCTGGGGGGTTAGGTTTCACCTGTTTCCCTGACTGACAAGCATTGAGAATGCAAACCGGAATACCCTTACCTGTCAACAAACCGGCTAACTCCGACGCTTCCACCAAATCAACTTTCCCCTGAGTCTCGCCCTCAAAGCAGACAAACGCCTTTACACCGTCAAACTTCTGCAAATCATCCCGCCCATAACGCCCTTTATAAAAATAACGATTTGCTTGCCTGGGTTCCTGCACCTCTTCATAACTCATCAGCGCCCCGTGCATATCCAGATGAATTACGTGATAAAAACCCGCGCCTTTTTCTTCCAAATGCCTAGATAAAGCTTCATAAGTTCCCGGACGCAGCAATTCCACATTTACCCGCAACTGGCCATTTTCTATCACCTCCATCATCGGGCGAGAAATTGTCCGATAACCCACATCTTTTTCTTCATCGGGACGCGCTACCACTATCAGCAGATTTATCAGTGCTGATGGTTGCACATTTGCAGACACAGGGGCAGGTTTGCTACTCTTCCGCACCATTACACAGTCTACTGCTAGGGGTCGGGTTAAGTCTGGGTCATGTAGCGCTTCCCAATGCAATGCTTGAAATTCTGGAGTTTTACCAACAATTTCTATTTGTACCTGACTGAGATTTCCCCGCAGTTGTTGATATTGTCCGTAAGCGTTGAAATCTTTCTTGAAAACTTGCTCAAACAGCCTTTCCCCGTAGGTTTTAACGCTGGCTGCTGCCCTTTCTGCAATGCTAATGTCACTAAAGGGAAACGTCACCCAGTCTTCAAAATACCACTCTAATTGTTTTTCTTCCTGGGAGGTGAAGGGGTCAGTAATTGTAATTGGGTATTCTCCGCTGTCAAATTGCAAAACTGCCTCAAACCCTTTCTCTGTTTGCCGTTCTTCCCGAATTTTGATAACTGGCACAGGGTTTGACTCCTCAGGTACTTAAGATTACATCGTAGCCCTGTGCAGTTGAGACGGCAATATTTAAGCAATTCCAGCTTGCAATTACCTCACCCTGGTTCTGCTACGCATAACCTGTCCCTCTCCTTTGCAAGGAGAGGGATGTCCGTCAGGACTCTTTGAGGTTTTTCAAGATTTTTGGGTAATCGGATAACTTGTGTGTACACCCCCTCCTCGCCAGCGGGGAGGGGACGTAAAGCGTAGCTTTGCGGGGGTGGGGTTCTTCTCAGAAATTAAACGGACTGGCTATTACCTCTTAACAGGTGTACCGCAGGGATAAGTCGCTACTTCCTCTGATTTACCATCAGCTACAGATGGCTTGTCTTTAGCCGCTAGATAATCTTTTTGTAGTTTGTCATACAATGCTTCTCGCTGGTCGTACAGCCGCTTTAGGGGACGAGGCTGACACTGATTCATCACGTAAGCTGTCACCAGTGGTAAAGCGATTGTGCTATCGGTGTAACAAACAATCGTGTTGGGTAACTCCAGTGGATCAATTTTACCCCAACTGACAGCTTCCGCAGGAGTTGCCCCTGATAAACCGCCGGTATCAGGACGCGCATCAGTAAACTGGATAAAGTAATCGTGTCCCCGTTCTTCTAGCCCCAGCACCTCGTGAATTTGCGGTTGCGTTTGTAGCAAAAAGTTTTTGGGACTGCCACCACCAATAATGACTGCTGCGCTTTTACCTTCAGATTCTCGCGCACCGTAGGCGATCGCAGCTGTTTCATTCACATCAATTGACGGATCTATCACCAACTGGGAACCTTCCAACGCCAATGCAGCCACGTTCATCCCAATCGAACTATCTCCTGGAGAAGAAGTGTAAATCGGTACGCCATACTCGTAAGCTGTGGCTAGTAAACAAGAATGTTGCACCCCCAATTGCTTTTCTACTTCCCGCACATACTTACCCAGCAGATAGTGAAACTCAGCGGTTCCCATCCGCTTCTGAAATGCTTCCCCTTGAAGAATTTTGCGGATGAAAGCATCGGTTTCCAACAGCACTTCGTAGCTAAAGATAATGTCATAAATCCGGATGGTGCCTTCTTGGCGCAGTTTCACATCATCCAAAAATGGATTACCAGTAAAGAGTTCAAAACCCAACCCAAAGTGCATATCATGATAAAGATTTGCACCAGTACTAATCATCCAATCAATAAAGCCGTTGCGAATTAAGGGCGCAAGGGCAGAAACCCCAAATCCTGCTGGTGTCAAAGCACCGGAAAGACTAACTCCCACAGTGACACCTTCTGTTAGCATTTCCTGACTCAGCAGTTTACAGATTTCCCGCAGCCGCGCCGAGTTGTAAGCGGTGAAGTAATTATCAATTAAATCAACCACCCCGATATCGGTTGGCATAGGTGTGGGTGTGATTTTTTGACCCTGCTGTTTTGACATTTTTGGTAGCTCCCATAGAGTAAACACGCCGCATCTAATGTTATCTAGATTTCAGCCGATTCTTTCATAACATCTAAGTATGAATCATAGGCACTTTTTCCAAAACAAACGAAAATAACTTGTTCTGGTAAGTTATGGCTGTGTAAAAACTTGTTAACTTCAGTGACTGCAATTTTGCTAGCGCGTACCATCGGAAAACCATAAGCGCCTGTGCTAATGGCTGGGAAAGCAATAGTTTTAATTTGGTATTCGTTTGCTAAAGCCAAACTATGACGGTAACAACTGGCTAACACCTCATCTTCGTCGTAATTTCCACCTGACCACACTGGGCCAACGGTGTGAATTACCCATTTAGCAGGCAGGTTATAGCCTTTGGTAATCTTGGCTGCACCAGGTTCACAGCCTCTAATCTGCCGACATTCTTCCCAAAGACCTGGCCCAGCGGCACGGTGAATTGCACCGCACACACCCCCACCAGTCATCAGTTCTTCATTCGCTGCATTGACGATCGCATCTACTGCTAGCTGCGTAATATCACCTTCGATAATTTCAATCATGGTGGATCTGTCCTCACTTCCTTAGTTAGAGTAAATGACAATTTTTTTTTACTAAAATGCTTTAATAAAGCTATTAATTTATTTAAAATAGCAATAATCTCAAGTTAATTTAGTTGGTATATGCTAGAGTTTTATGTACTTATCTAAGAATCCAAAAAAGCTAACATTGTCTTAAGATTTTATTGTGTAATCTTAATGTATATATCTTTGAATGCCATTTCAGTTAAATCTGATAAACAACATCATATTAAGACGTTTTCTTATTAGTAACAATTATTTCTAACCAAGGTTAATGAAAAGCGATACACCAGAAGAATTAAATTCAGATAAAGAAATTACACGCTTGATTGACGAGGTAATGTCCTCATCATCTCTCAATGATGACCAGTACCGCAAAAAGATGCAGCGCCGCAAGGAAGTGCAGGATCAGCGCATAGCTCAAGCTGTACCAGAAAAAGGGTTAATTATTGTCAATACTGGTAACGGTAAGGGGAAAACGACTGCGGCTTTGGGGATGGTGTTGCGATCGCTTGGTCATGGTTACAAAGTAGCGATCGTTCAATACATCAAAGGTGGCTGGGAACCTTCAGAGAAGCGGGTTTTCGACCATTGGCAAGACCAGTTAGAGTTCCACGCGATGGGTGAAGGCTTCACCTGGGAAACCCAAGATCGCGATCGCGATCTCGACAAAGCCAGCGCCGCTTGGGACAAATCCTTAGAATACATCCGCAACCCAGACTTCAAACTGGTGCTGTTAGATGAAATCAATATTGCTCTCAAAATGGGTTATTTACAAGTTGAGCAAGTTTTAGCAGGTCTAGCACAAAAACCACCAGATAAACACGTTATTCTCACCGGTAGAGGCGCACCACCAGCTTTAATTGAGCGAGCAGACCTAGTAACAGAAATGACCCTGGTTAAGCATCCTTTCCGCGATCAAGGCGTGAAAGCACAACCGGGAATTGAGTATTAAGCAATGTCTTTAGTTGACTAGCTTGCTGTAGGAACCATTTGAAACTTGATTGCAGATCCGCAAGATTCGGCGATCGTTAGCACTGAGAGAATTTAGCCGATTATAGTCTTGCAGTTCTACCGAGTAGGCATAAGTGAATGACTCATCATCGCTAACTTTTGGGATTTTACTGGTTGTTGATACTTGAGTCGTGCTACCTTCACCAGGTGAAGCAGTCACCGTCATCGCTAACTCTCCTGACTGGCCGACTGTACCCTGAAAACAACTAAACTCAGAATTGGGCGTATACAACGCACCCATCACCCTAGATTGTTGCTTCTGAAAGACAATATAGCCTTCACCAGGCTGGTTTGGTTGTGTGGATTGACCATAAAGATAAATCCCATCTTTTTTGGGGAAATTTACTGTTGGTAATACTCCTAGTTCTTTTGTAGCTGTAGCTACTGTTTCCACATTCTTCGATAAGCTGGCAGAAGATACTAGTTTAGAGCGAACAATAGTTGAATTTGCTAGTTTGGGCTGATCAAGCTTCTCTAAATTTTTACTTTCAAAAGCAGCACTCTGGGTTTGACTTCTTTGTTCTCGAACTTCTCTGAGTCGCGATAAAAGGGGAGTTTTCGTTGAAGTGGGAGCATCGATAGTTTGCGCCGTAAATGAAGGGAATTTTTCGATTTGGTTACTCAGCACTGGTTTAGTTTGCTGACCCACAACACCAACGCCAACTATACCAGAGGCTAGAAGCAAGCCAACAAAGGGAATTTTCCACCGATGCGAGGGAAAAAATTTAGAAATGTTGTTAAGCACCCGATTTCTCCTGTTAAAAATTTGACTATTTCCTCTGCAAATCACCTAAACAATAACCAAATACCTATTGTTCAAGGCTCCATCGAAGGTTTGATCTATTGATCTATATTCTCTAGAATAAAAAATGGTCAAAAGCTGAAGTTTTTCTGTAAATTAGTCCAATTATCTGAAATTACCAGCGCCGAGGTAATGATTGCTTCACCCAACAGATTCATCCAATTGGGGGATGTGAATGAAAAATTTAACATCCTTAATCGAAATCTGGTTTTTGAGATCTTAAACTTTGGCATTTTTAGGTTGAAAAACTATTGATATTTTTTCCCAGGTGCATCAGACTCTCCTGGGAATATAAAGAGCTACAACGGAAAGTCTATTAATTCCGCAGTAGCTCCTAAGATTTTCCCAAATAAATTTTGGGACAAACTATGTATTTGATTACAGGGCAAGCACTGAAGTGCTGACTACAAACCTAAAGTCAAGATTAGCAATTACCGATTTGCTATTTCTAACATTCCCTACCTGTAGCCCAAGTGTCTCGCCATTTCACAGTACCTTCTTTGGCAATTACCCAACGGCGATTTACCAAATTTTCCCGCAAAGGCGATCGCCCTTCGCGCCACATGGCATATTTATAACTGATCAAGTTACCAGTACTCTCATCAAAGGGAATCTCCCCAAACCAAGTATTGGCGTTGATGTACTCTAGAGGATATGCCTTGGCAATATCCCAGTTACCCAACTCTGGGCAGTCCCCAGTCACAACAATGGTTTCCCCTGGTTGGGTATTCACGCCATTGAGTTGTACGCGCACAATCGTTTGTCCTTTAATGCGTTCCCCAACGTGGCTGAAAACAATCACGCCCCGTTCTTCTAGTTGCAAGTTATAAATCTTGCCGTCCTTGACTTCATACTTATTGCGAGTTACTGCACAGGTATGTTCACCGTCGGGTAGTTCAGTTTCAACTTCTGGGAGAGTGACTTCTCCCCCTCGGTTGAGTGCCACAAAACACAGTGAATCACGATAACGGCGCACATAGCAGTAAATATCAGGTGTGAGATACTTTGGCCATTGGCTACCCATTGCTACAGCGGGATTTAGTCGCCGCAACCCAGACAGCAATCTGATATTACGATAAATTTCTGTATCGTTATCCCATTTTTCCATCATTGGGCGGTTGTAGGGATCGTTACCGCCATCGGTATCGTCGTGCAGATACTGTTCTGTGCCGTAATAGATGCAGGGAATACCGCGAGAGGTCATAATTAGTGCGATCGCTACTTTCAACATCGCTGGATCGGGGTTCAGCGATTGAAAGCGGGACATATCATGGTTATCAATGAAGGTGATTAACTCAGTTGCCCCGTTGTAGCAATGGTCTTGATCAAAAATATATTGAATTGTCTGGAATCCGTTTTCTGAACCTTGTCCCAGTGCCGCCCGAATCGCCACGCACAGTCCAAAGTCCAGAATGGTCATGCCTGACTGGTTAGCAAATTCAACCGAGCGATCGTCACTAGGATTGCTATAAATCCATTCCCCAAAAATAAACACATCTGGTTTGTGAATCATCATATCGCCGGTAAATTCTTGCCAAAACCAGATGGGCATATGCTTGACAGTATCTACCCGCAGCGCATCCACACCCCGGTCTAGCCATTGTTTAATTGCTGACTTGATGTATTCACGATATTCACTATTGTTTTCATTGAAGGTGGCTAGACCGGCTAGTTCACAGTTTTGCACTTGCCATTCATCTTCCCAGTTTTGCACTTCCCCGTAGTGGTGATACCAATTATTGACATCGTTGTTGAAGTCGGCAATTTTGACTCCATCGTCGTATAATTCACCCTTACTACCGTTAGTATCAGGGCTGCTATGGTTGCAGACAATATCCAGCACTAACTTCATTTTGCGCTGGTGCAATTCGGCAATTAAGCTGTCAAATGTCGTATTTCTTTCTTCCTGGGTATTATTTAAGGAAGGATCTTCTCCTTGAGCAATATAGCGAGGATTTATGCGCTTAAAGTCTTTTGTCCAATAGCCATGCATTGCTGCATTGCTAATAAACAAATCTTCCACCTGCTCAAATAGAGGAGTCAACCAAAGGGTAGTTACTCCCATTTTTTGCAAATAGTCCAATTTATCGATGACGCCTTGCAAGTCGCCACCCCAATATTTACCCCAATCTTTTCCAGTGGGATCATATAGTTCTGAGTTAGCACCTTCACTATTATCTGGATCACCGTCATGAAACCGATCAACCACGAGAAAGTAAATAGTTTCCTGACGAAATTCAATATCTCTGGTGTAAAGGAACTCTAGATCAATCTCTGTCTCTGATGTCGAGGCTTGTATAATAGCTTCTACTGTTGTCTTTTCAGCATCAACCTTGTATTGATCGGGTGAAGACGGGGATGGGGGAGTTTGTACCATAAGAAAGTTTAAAATCTCTGAGGATTAAAGTTTGCAGAGTATGAGTTCAGTACTTGTCTGTACTCTGTGTAAGTGCGAACAACGGCATTATGCCATCTTCCCCTAGAGATAATCATCTATCGATAGGTAAGAACTTATCAATAAATTAATTGGGTTTTTGAAGATTCAATCTACCATTATGGGTAAATTTGGTCTGCACAATCTAAAGTTTGGGTTTCGTCTGTTCTGTCTGTTAAATTGGTCTTTTTCAATTTGGGGACTTCCAAATAATAAAACATCCCAAATTTTATTGTGGGGTGGGCTTCTAGCCCGCCCAGAATATAGGACGGGTGGGGACACCCATCCCACAAGATGGATAATTTATTTCTTGGAAATCCCTTGGGAATTCTTTTAATGGGAAATAAAAAAAGCGCCCCCTGAATTCAGGAGGCGCTTCACCAAAAGAAAATTTCGTAGACGCTGAGGGCTTGTGGAAAACATCGGCACATCGGGATGCAATGTCTATCGAAAAGCCGCTGCACGTCTAGCCTGTTAGCTCGCAACGTATTCTTTAACATTGGCTCGACGGCGACGTAAATGAGCAAGAGCCTGATGTTCCAACTGACGGACACGCTCGCGGCTGAGATTCAACCGTTCACCCACCTTCGCCAAAGACAGTTCGTTACCATCTTCTAAACCAAAGCGCAGGGCTAAAACTTCCCGTTGTTGGGGGGTTAGTTCTGCTAGCAGGTTGTTCAGATCTTGGCGCAAGAATTCCTGGTTGGTGTAATACTCTGGCGATGGGCCATCATCTTCCAGCATGTCTTGCAACTCAGTATCCTGGTTATCACCAACGCGCACATCTAAAGAAACAGGTTGACGCGCCATATTCAGGTATTCACGAATCTGGGCGGGTTCTAGCTCCAGTTCTTTGGCAATTTCTACAGGTGTTGGCGATCGCCCCAACTTTTGCGCCAACTCGCGCTGTACTTTCTTGATTTTGTTCAGCTTCTCGGTAATGTGGATCGGTAAGCGGATAGTACGACCTTGTTGTGCGATCGCCCGGGTAATCGCTTGGCGAATCCACCAGTAAGCGTAGGTTGAGAACTTATAACCCCTTGTCGGATCAAATTTCTCCACACCCCGTTCTAATCCCAGGGTTCCTTCCTGGATCAAATCCAGAAATTCCATATTCCGCTTCTGATATTTTTTCGCAATAGCTACAACCAAGCGTAAATTCGCTTCAATCATTTTCTGCTTGGCTCGCTTACCTTGTGTCACCGTCTGTTTTACATCAGTTTCAGATTGGTTAACATCGGCAGCCCACTCTGGTAAACTAGGTTCACGACGCAGTTTTTTAGCTAAAGCTTCCTTTGCTTCCAGTAGCGTCATCATGTGTTGCACCTGCTTCCCAAAGACAATCTCTTGCTCACGGGTAAGCAGTGGTACACGACCAATTTCCCGCAGATAGGTTCGCACCATATCAGCCGTGAATTTGGTGTTCAGGTTCTCCGTTTGGGTGTTAACAGTAGGCATTGGTGCGTTGTCCTCTACTCCGTAAACACAATAAATATTTTCTCAGCTAGGGCGGATAGGTTCGGGTAGTACAAATATTACGGAACATAGGCAGCTACCATAAACAATTAATTTACACAGTCGTTGTCAAGACGGTGCTACCCTGAGATAGGTTCCCCTACCCTCCCTGAAATTTTGGCATCTCTTCAAAAGCATGCTGGGTTGTTCTTGAGAATTCTTCTCTTATTCAGTTGCTGGCAGCAACGGTCAAATCTGAAGTCGGTATGAGTTTTACTTTATTTTATAGTAGAACAGATCAGGCAGTTAGTAAATTAGCCCGGATAAATCTTCTAAGTATAAAGCAAAATGGACTGGCCGCTAAATATTTTTGGGAATTTCCTTAAAAGTGCAGACTATATCTATAGTGACGCCAAAAACCCCTCTTCTGTTGCTAACGAGTAGGGAGATAACCGAACTTTATTGGCTTTTGTGATGGTGGGATGTTACGAATGAGGGCTGAGTTGTGAGCAGTCATTCGTAACTATTAGAGGATTTAGCAGTTTCTAGAAACCAAGGTCGGCTTTGGCTAGTTCAGCAGCGGCGAAAACTTCCGCATCGGACTTTTCTTCCCAAATTTGGTCGCCGATTTCGGCGTAGAATTTGGCGTCATAAGGCCGGGTTCGCACCACCACTGGCATGGGAACGGCGTGACCCAAAATCAAGGCTTGTTGCTTAGAGTCTAACTTTGCCAGCACTGAGCGCAAGCTGCCAGCGCCAGACACACCTGTGAAGATCGCGTCAATGTCTTTGTCATCATTGAGCAAGGCGGTGATGCGAGTCCCAATTTGGGACATAATTTCATTATCTATCCCAGACGGGCGTTGATCAACCACTAAAAGTGTTACGAAATATTTCCGCAGTTCCCTGGCGATCGTCCCAAAGATTGTACTTTGTACCACTGCTGGGTCAAGGAAACGGTGCGCTTCTTCAATTGTAATCATCAGTGGCGTTGGGCGATCCAGCGGATTTTTGCTTTGTAAGAACTTATCGGCTTTCTTGACATAATGCTCGTGAATCCGTCTGGTGATCATGTTAGTTACTAACATATACGAGAGTAGATTCGACTGGGAACCAAACTCAATCACAACATTTTTCCCAGCTTCCAGGGATTGCAAAACTTTAGTGATGTAATTTTGAGGGCAAGCCGCACGCATATACTTCAAACTGTCTAAGCGGAAAATTTTCCGCTGCAATGCCATAATTGAGCCTTTGTGTCCCCGCTTCTCATCGCAAAACATCTCAATTTCTTCGTTAGTCATATTCAGCAACTGGACAATCCAAGATTTGCCATACTCGCTATATAAAATATTGGCATTGTCTAAAGCTGCTTCCGACAGTCCTAAATCTCGGCTACATAACTTAATATCTTCAACTTCAATTTGCTCGTAGCTCAGATAAAGTTCTTGAGCATCACGCACACCCCGACGCTTTGTCGATTCTGGGTCTAGGGTGTAAACTTCGACTTTACCAGGAAATAACTGCTTTAAGCCTTTAACGGTGTTAACTTCTTTACCTTCGGCTACCGCTTCCCAGCCATACTCGGAGTGCATATCAAAAATTAAATTGACAGCGGCATTTTTGCGAATCACCCCAGCTAGAAGTAAGCGGGTAAGGAAGGATTTACCAGTCCCAGATTTACCAAATACGCCGTTGCTACGTTCGACAAAGCGGTTTAAATCGATACAAACTGGCACATCCATATCCAAAGGTTTACCAATAGAAAAATTCCGCCTGTGGGGGTCATCTTCCCAACCAAAAACTCGGCGAAAATCTTCTTCACTCGCTTCGTAAACTTGGCTAAAATGGCTGGGAATGGTTTTGACAGGCAGCAGTTCCATCGTTGTACTGGTTTGGGGCACAAATGATGCCAAACCAGTCATTGACGGTACAAAGGGATTGAGCGCTTTGCCATTTGTTGAGGAGAAAGATTCTTCGGTTTCGGGGGTAAACATCAACATTGGCGCCAGATTAATCATGCCGTAGGTACCGCTGCCGGCTAAAACTTCTCGCAAAAAAGTGTCTTCCCAACTTGGGGGATTAGCGGTAATTCGCGCATTCGCGGCTCCCAAGGCCACATCTGTCAGCATACAGAAAAAACGCGATCGCGTCCCTTGCACCACCAGAAACTTACCCACCCGCATATCTTCTACAGAAATATCCGGGTGTAGTCTGACTTCTAACCCCCCAGTAAGAGAACCTTGGATGACTGAACCTAATGGTTGTCCAGAATTCATGTGATTAGTCATTAGTCATTGGTCATTGGTCATTGGGAAAAATACTGGCTCTGTTTCCCTTGCACCCTATTCAATCGGAATTGAAGTCGGCGCATCTCCAACTCTTGGAGTTACGCCTGGTAATGGTTTACGAAATTGGGCATAAAGGCGATCGCGCCAACTAAAGAATCGCTCATAATCAGGATTGTCTGCCAAGATGGGCACGCCTTTTCCTCTAATCGATGCGGGTAAATCTAGATAAGGGCCATCAGGAAACTTCAACAGGATTGATAAACCCGCTACAGCCAAATCAGCTAAGGTCGGTTCATCTCCCGTTAAATAAGGACTATCCGCCAACAATAACGTTAGCGCCTCTAAATCTTGCTTTAAATCCGCGATCGCTGATTTGATCACATCTGGGCTATAACCAACCCCAAAACCTAAAACTGTGAGGAAATCACTAGGGACTCCTTGCACCAGACTTTTGAAAATATCTGGCGTTGAGGTGGGTAACAAAGACTTGCGGAAATTTTGATCTTGACTAATGGCAGAAAACAGCGCTTTTCTACCTTTGATGCCGATCGACTCATCCGCCCATTCTTCTATTAATAAAGTTAACCCCCGCTTTTTTGGATCTGTGGGTATCAGTGGGCGCTCAGGATATTTTAAGTCTAAATACTTGGCAATTGCCGTAGAATCTGCAATATATTGATTACCGTCCTTCAATACTGGCACTTGTTGCTGACCAGTTAAACGAAACAGTTCTATTTGCCCAATTCCAGGAGTAACCTCGATTTTGCGGTACTCTAGCCCTTTATAATCAAGTATCAAGCGCACTTTCTCTGAGTATTGAGATAGTTCCCATTGGTATAACTCCAGCATATTGTATATCCTGCAACTAGCTAATTTATCAATTTTACCGAAATTATCAAAACTGAAAGTCCCTAAATTCTTTTCATGGAGATGAATTTTTGGCGATGAAAATCGCGTTTTAGAAGTCTCAGCTTTTTATTGCTATCCCTAACTTTACCCATCCAAGTAATTGTGATACTATCACGGTCTGAGTAAAGTGACAATCATCCTCAAACTAAACTTTGTAGACTTCTAATCAATCAAAAGCAGATTTATTTGCCCAATAACTGAGCCAAATATAGAATTAGCTAATTTAGTTTTTGTCAATTGCACTGTCAGAACACTAGAAATTAACAATAGCTAAAGTGTCTACTTTGTTCATGTCTGCACTTGCGAACCAAACAAATTTTTCAACTGGATAGTCATTGCCGCCACGCTGCACTAGCAAATAAGATTAGACAAATTAGTTGTCAAGGACAAGAAGACAGAAAAAGCTGTTGTGAAATTAATTAAATACCTTGCTAAGGGTATAATGTTACTCGGATAACTCAGAAATTTTCTGAGTTCGAGATGTAAATAAAAATTTGATTTACTTATATATTTTGAGTTATCTATAGGAATTTCTAAACCTGACAATATCACGCAGTAGTTTGTATATAAATTTGCCAAGTTGTAGTTAGTTTTGAGAGTTTTTTGTCAACTATTCTGGATTGTTTCAATCGTTCCAAATAAGGTTTGGCAATTCATTTGCGGGTCATCGGCAATCAACTCCACAGAGGTAATTTTTTTAAGACAACTGATAGCGAACAGGGTAAGTAAGGAGTTCAAATATTATCTTAACAGCGCCACGCAAATTTTGACAAAAAATCTAACTTTATGCTGATGTTAGATTTTCTGGGGAGCAAAATGTTATAAGTCTTTATGTAACGTATGAACAAGAAAGACAAGCAAAATTTATGAAGGCTAATTACAGCAAATTATTCACCAAATTCGCCGGCATAGTGGGAGTAACTGGTGTCAGTCTCCTGATTACTTTACCGTCTGAAGCAAAAGAGGCTCTAAATCCTCACCCCAGTATTTTCAGCGAAGCTACCTATAATAGGAGCCAAGGCATTCAGGCAAATTCTCAATCCACACCTGCTGAACTGGTTTTAGAAACACAAAAGGGTAATACCAAACCCAAACCAGTTGTGGCACAGAAAGGGGGTAGAACAGTCAATCCTAGACCGAGTATTTTCAACGAGCCTCCCTATAACCGTGGTACCGCACCTGGTAAAACTAGACCCATCACCCCATCAAGACCCACCAAGCCAGCAACAGAAGTCCCAACTACCCCAGGCACAAATAAACCAGCAACCACTGCACCTACTCCAACGCCACCAGCAGCAGGGACGACAAGCGCAACCAAAAACTTAGTAGCGCTGGCGGAATCAAACGGCTCCTTCAAAACTTTAATTAAGGCTTTGAAAGCGGCTGGACTGGCAGAAGTTTTGCAAGGACAAGGCCCTTTTACCATTTTTGCACCCACTGATGCAGCCTTTGCTAAATTGCCACAAGACGCTTTGCAAGACTTGTTGAAGCCTGAAAACAAAGAAGTATTAGTCAAGGTGTTAACTTATCATGTGGTGAATGGTAAAGTACTCTCCACCGATTTGAAATCTGGTCAAGTCACTAGTCTTCAAGGTGATCCAATTACTGTAAAAGTTGATAAAGCTACTGGTGTCATGGTAAATGATGCACAGGTGACTAAGGCAGATATCCAAGGCAGCAACGGCGTTATCCATCAAATTGATAACTTAATTTTGCCTCCTAGCCTATAGCTGTTTGCTAGAAATAACATTTGTTGACAAGCTAGGTTGAAATTAGGTTTTAACAGCAAAAACCCCGTTCAAATGTGAATTTTGGACTGGGTTTTTCTGTAGGATAATGGCTGGTGGTCATACATTGTTCAAGTTATGATCTATTGCTCACAGGCGTTTAAGTCGGTTAATCTTAGCCCCTAGATAGATGCAACTCTTTGGTGCTGGGTGGAAACTAGAGTGCAAGCTTGGAGTGTTTGGAATTAGCTACAGCCTACTAACTAAGTCACCAAGCTAAAGAGTGAAAATCTCACAGTTTCTGCTGAGATAGTTTGGCTTTGCACTCCTGAAGCTTGTTAGTTTCTATCCTTTAATTCGCTAACTTTCGGTTTGGGGGTTTTGTGCAACCTATCTATGATGAATCTTTTGAGATGATAGTGCAGGATGTTGAAGTTACACCCCAGCAGGAAGAATATCATCCCGTCAAACTGATCACGAGGAAAGGTCCAATTTACTGCCGCTACTATCCAGTCAAGGGTGCCGAAAAGGCCGTGATTTGGGCGGGGGGTGTTGGTGGTAACTGGGATACACCCGCATCTGGACTTTACCCCCGATTATGTGAGGATTTGAGATCCCAGGCGATCGCTTCTTTGAGAGTAAGTTACCGTTACTCGACAAAGTTAGAGGAATCCGTCCTCGATGTTCTGGCAGCGCTTACCTATTTACAAGATCAAGGTATCAACTATTTTGGTCTAGTTGGTCACTCCTTCGGTGGTGCGGTGGTAATTCAAGCTGCTACCCAATCCCCAGATGTCCGCACCGTTGTTACTCTTGCTACCCAATCTTCCCGCACCAGTGCCGTGCCTGAACTAGCAACACGATGCTCAATTCTTCTGGTGCATGGCTTGGATGACCCAGTACTACCGCCCCATTGTTCACAACTTGTGTATCAGCTAGCTCTCCAGCCCAAGCAGCTAATTCTCTATCCTGAAGCTAGTCATAATCTAGATGAAGTGGCGGATGAGGTTTATCAATTAGTTCGGGATTGGATTGTCAGAGAGCTAAAAGACTGTTTCTAAGACCTCACACCGGGTGTACTGTGGAGTGCAAACAAAATAAGCAAATTAAAATAGGGCACAAAAAATAATTTACGGAACGGTTACTGAAGATGGAGCAAAACAGTCTGGTGAGGGCTTTGAAGTTCAATCACCGGAAACTGGATTATATGTAATTACTTTTTCCCAACCTTTTGTCGCCTCCTAAGCGATAGCCGGATTGGTTGAGAAGCCTACACCTACTCGAAGAGAGGTGTAGGAGTATGTCACGCTGTGGCTTGCTATTTGGTCTGACCCATAACTGAAATTCTGCTCACGGAGAAATTAACGAGATCTACCAGATGCTTTCCCTTCCGCCGATTTTGCTTCTTGAAGTAACTCTGGCAATAATCGTTCCAGCCTTTGTGCTGTTTGCTCTTCCTGCTGCAAGTTTTCCTGTAGCAGCCGCACCACTTCGTTTTGCCCCATTTGCTCGGCACCTTTAATCAAGCCGCGATAGCAAGCAATCTCCAATTGTTCAACCTTAGATTGCCCTCCTACCATTCCCAAGTCGGCAATTTTTTGGTTATCGGCAGCTAGTAACGTCAATTTTTGACCGTCACTGACAAGACCAGCCGCAGCATCGCTGGTAACCCGGAATGGTTGCTGTCCTAAGGTATTAAAGACCTGTTCTAAGTTCCTAATTTGCTGCTCGGTTTCCCGAATATGTGTCTCAATCAAGGACTTCAACTGGTTATGTTGACTATACTGCCACATCAGTTGCTGCGCTTCTAAGAAGCGGTGTTCTGCATCGTAGATTGCACCTACTTCGTAGATGAACTTCTCTTGCAAGCTGGTGATTTTTTTTGTGCCTGGACGTTCGCTGAGTTGAACCATTGTGATTCTCCTGTAGGTTTGACGCTGTTTTTGGCAGTCGTACCTTTAACCTACGCCTACCACCTAAGTCTTCACTTCATACCTAAGGCACAGTTAAGTGTTAAATCTGACTGCTAAATCGAATACAAAATCTAGGAGGAATTTTGGACATGAGGCATAAACGGTTAATCAAGCAATTCCGGAAAACCGCCAAACCGCAAATGGCGATCGCCATCTCCTTCAGGAGGATAAGTTAAAGTAAAGATAAGTTAAGAAAATGCTTTGAACTAAATGTCTGCTCCAAGCTTAGAGGTGATCTCTGCTCAGTTAGAAAGTCCGAATTTGCGCGATCGCATGGTAGCCCTTGCCAGTTTACGCCATGTTCCCCCAGAGGATGCAGTGCCTTTGATTAAAAAGGTTTTGGATGATGAATCTCTGCAACTGCGCTCAATGGCTATATTTGCTCTAGGCATCAAGCAAACCCCAGAATGTTATTCCATTCTGGTGAAAATACTGGAAAATGACCCAGATTATGGTATCCGTGCGGATGCTGCCGGTGCCTTAGGATATTTGGGTGATGTGAGAGCCTTTGAGGTGCTCTCACGGGCATTTTATGAAGATACTGATTGGCTAGTACGCTTTAGTGTGGCAGTTGCCCTAGGTAATATTAAAGACCCCCGTGCCCGTGCGATCCTGATTCAGGCGTTGGATAGCAACGAAGTCATATTACATCAAGCCGCGATCGCTGCATTGGGAGAAATTGAAGACATTGAATCTGTAGATAGTATCCTGCGTTTTGCCCAATCAGAAGATTGGTTAGTGCGGCAACGTCTTGCCGAAGCCCTGGGCAATCTTCCCAGTCCCAAGACTATCCCAGCTTTGAAGTACCTGGAAAAAGACAGCCATCCCAATGTCGCTGAAGCAGCCAGGATTTCCCTCAAGAGACTTGAGGAAACCACAAACTAAGTTTGATATAAACGCCACCTACTACCTTTTAATAATAAGTAGGATTTGCAAAATTTTGATGCAGGATAGTTTCATTCATGAATATTGAAGAGTTTTTTGAGTTAAGTGCTGGTAAATGGTTTTCCCATCGGACTAGTCACCATTTGGCTTTTAAGGAATCCGAAGACGGCAAGTCAGACATCGTCATTGAGAGCCTGGCAGCAGATCATCCAGAAGTGATCAAACTGTGTGAACAGTACGAAATTCATCCTAGTTCTGCCTCCTGTGGCGCTAGAGTTACCTGGAATGGCACAATGGAATGGGATGAAGAAAAACACAGCGGTTCTACTGTGTTAGTCACAGTCCCGAATACAGAAAATCCAGATGAAGGTAAGTTACTGCGAGAAATGGGTTATGCCGAGAAAGCCCCAGTCGCCGGTACTTATAAAATGGGCAGCGATGGCGCCCTAATGCTGATTACAGAGTATGAAACCATGTGGTCTGAGGAACGCTTGTGGTTTGCTAGTCCTAATTTGCGGATGCGGGTGAGTATCCTCAAGCGCTTTGGCGGCTTTAGTATGGCTTCTTTCACTTCGGAGATTCGCATGGGTGGTACTGCGGCATCTGAGAAAGCGAATGCGGCGGCTAATTCAGTTAATGCAACCGCAGGCTAAAACCTCATACTACAATAGCAAAGCCCGTCAATACGGGCTTGCTGTTTTTTTTCACTTATGAGATTACTCGGTAAGCATAAAACTCAGCGGCTTTAGCCCTCAAGGTCAAAGGCGACAAATAGCAATATAATATCTGAAAAATACCCTGACTAATGCTGATTGATTGGATATTAGCTGACAAAAATCTATGAAAATACTAAAAAAAATATTTGCAGGTTCATTCTTAGTAATTGGTCTAGCTATCCTATTACTAGGCACTATAGACTTAATGGATTCTAAGGAAACTAAGGAAGATAAAGAAGGGGCATTAGCAGCAATGGTTGTACTTGGTCTACCATCAACAGCTATAGGAGCATGGATTATCTGGAGTTTACGACAACAACACCAACAACAACTTAAACAATTTAATTTAGAAAGAGAACAACTATTTCTGCATTTATTACAACAAGAAGAAGGAGAAATCACAATTACAAAATTTGCTTTATCTGCTCAAATATCTATAGAGGAAGCCAAACAATATTTAGACGAAAAAGCCAAACAACTAAATGCTAACTTTGAAATAAGTGATGAAAAAGGAGTTATTTACCGATTCCCTGGATAAATGAGATTTCGCTGGTCTATTAATTCTTGTGTCATCTGTGGATTAACCTCAAATTAAAAACCAGTTGATGTCAAGATAATTTAAATCTGCAACAAACGAGCCATCGCTTGCGGTAGTGGCAGCACAATCATCAACAACAAAGCCATTGCTAGCAACCCCAATACATCCCGTTTATTATCCAGTTCTGTGACATCATTCAGCGCAGGTTCATCAATCAACGGAATGAATAATAAGATAATTGCCCATAACAAAAATTCTTCTTGGATTAGAGAAAGCAGTAGTAACAACAAGCGAGCAATTTGACCAATGACGATGGCGGTTCGTTGCCCAAACATGGCATGGATAATGTGACCCCCATCTAGTTGTCCCACTGGCATCAAATTTAATGCTGTAACAATTAACCCCAGAAAGCCAGCTACCGCTACTGGATGTAGATCAATTGCTGATTTTGGTGTTAAATCAGTGCCTAGGGCTAACTTCGAGAGCAACGCTAGTAAGATGGAATATGTGGGATTGAGGGCATTGGGGTTTAACGTACCTATTTTTTCGTTCAGGGGTACGACATCAGAATGAGCTAAACCCCATAGCAGTAAAGGTAAGGTAGCGACAAATCCTGCTATTGGCCCAGCAATACTCACATCAAATAAAGCTTTGCGGTTGGGAATCGGGCTTCGCATCTGAATAAATGCGCCAAAAGTTCCCAAGAAAAAAGGCATAGGAATAAAATAAGGCAAGGTCGAGCGAATTTTGTAGCGTTTTGCTGTCAGATAATGACCAAGTTCATGGATACCCAAAATGGTCATTAACCCTAAAGCATAGGGCAATCCCTTGAGAAGAACAGTTGGGTCAGATTCCAGTTTGGTCAAATCAACACCAGCCAATTTCGCTCCCACTAAGGTTGTAGTTACCAAAGTAGCTACTAGCAGCATGATTGCTAGTCCTGGTCGAGTTAACCTTTCAGAGTCGCGGCGAGTATTGACTTCTTTGGCAGCTTGTGTATTGGGAACTAGCACAAAGAAGGGTTTGTCATTGTTACCTTCTTGAAAGATCAGCAGGAAGCGATCGCCAAATTGCTCCTCAATATTGGTTTTAATCTGCTGGTAAGCATTGGTTGGTGTAGTTCGCAACTTACCCCGACAGATCACTGCTTGGGGTCGATACTCAATATTTTGGATGTAGTATACAGACCAGGGAAAGCAATTACGCAGATGGGTTTCTTCCGTTTGTTCTATGGGACGCAGCGGTACTGGTTCTACAGTAGGACTAGCAGTCGGTTGTGATTCGGTAGCTAGTAAAGCTTGAGCCTGTGTATCCCTTGGTGTTTGGCGTCCCCATTGAAATAGCAGCCAGTATAACAGCAGGCAAACAACAGACGGCCATAAGATTAGCCCTGGCGGTGGCGGTTGTTTCGCCCCATACATTAGCGTCCATCCGCTCAACAGTATTGCTGGTGTCATTAAAACCAGCCACAACAACCATACTGGTGTGCGGGTAATTTGAGCAACGCTGCGCTGCACCATCAAGTAAGTAGCTAGCCCCAGTAGGAGGAGAAACCAAAATGCCATGTTATCTTCACTAATTTTGAAAAAATGTTGCACCTGTAGTTTCCGCACAAAGGCACTAACTACAAGACAAACCTCAACCCCCAATTTTTTCAACCACAGTCAACAGCGTTAGTTAAATCTCAAGATCCAATCCTGAATAATTTCTAGACGTTGACACTCCCCGTCAGGTAAAAATTCCGCTACGCTAACTTGTCAAAAGAAAAGTTTTAAGCGTCCACACTCTGCTGATGAAGAGAGCCTAGGTTGGTTCAGGTTCATTGCTGCCAAGTATGATTGAACTGCCTTCCCTAAAGGGGATGTAAGTATCTGGAATTGAACAAATCACCGCACCTGCACTTGCTTATTTTATGATACCTCTAGATGGGGGCTAGAGCCATTCGGGTCGTGTTTCATCTGCTGGCTCAAGCCGAGGGACTTTCACGCGAACCGCACTTTTTTGTCACCAGATTGTCCACAACTCTTCTATTTTGGTTTTTTTCATGTGCTCTTTACCTCAACAGCCGAGTCAGACAACTAAGTCACCACGAGTAGTACTTTCAGACGGAGTTCCTAGCGGATCTGTTCTTTATACCCTTACGGAAACAAGCTCCACCTCTACAAACTTCGCGCTCAACAGCATCTTTGCCTTTCCCCCAAATCGGGAGACATTAGGGGGAACCTCTTACTTTATTGTCAGGAATGAAGGTAATATCCTGATCGATTGCCCCGCCTTAGACCAGACAAATCAAGATTTTTGGCGATCGCATGGTGGTGTGCGTTGGTTATTTCTTACCCATCGTGGTGCTATTGGCAAGGCGGCTGAAATTCAGCAAATCTTAGGCTGCGAGATTTTGATTCAAGAGGAAGAAGCCTATTTATTACCTGGGTTAACGGTAACCACCTTTAGTCAAGAATTCACTCTCAATTCAACAGCACAAGTGGTTTGGACACCGGGTCATTCTCCCGGATCTTCTTGCCTATACTACCAAGAATTTGGGGGAGTGCTATTTACTGGCCGCCATTTAGTCCCCAATCAGCAAAGCCAACCAATGCCACTACGAACAGCAAAAACCTTTCACTGGTCCCGACAAATTAAAAGCCTGCAATCACTCCTAGAACGGTTTACACCGGAAACGCTTCAGTACATTTGCCCCGGCGCGAATACAGGTCTTCTGAGAGGCAAACGTTTAATAGACCAAGCTTACCAGCGCCTCGCCGGACTGGATTTACAGGCAATGCTGGCGGCACAAGCTATCCTTTGAGGGGAGAAGGAGGAATTATTGAAGCCACATCTCCCAAGTCTTCCTCTTCTCCTGACTTCATTTTGCTCCCACTACTACTGAGTTTTTAATCAGCAGTTCCACTGCGGCTTGATATTGACCATCGGCTTCTGTGGCAATCTGGTCGCGGGTAATTGCCTCTTGAGTGATCACCTTGTCTGGTTTAATACCTAATTTGTTAATATCATGGTGGTTAGGGGTTTCGTATTTAGCAATTGTTACTGCCAAGCCAGAACCATCAGACAATTCAAATAAGGATTGGATTAGGCCCTTCCCAAAAGTGGTTTCGCCTACCAATTGGGCACGACCGTTATCTTGGAGTGCGCCGGCGAGAATTTCACTGGCGCTAGCAGTTCCTTGATTTACTAAAATCACCAGCGGATCTGCTGTCAGAGCTAGCCCAGATGCTTCAAAACTCCCCTGAATGCCTTGCCGATTCACGGTGTAGACTATAGTCCCGGAGTCTAACCACTGGCGGGCGATCTCAATTCCCGATTGCAATAGCCCTCCTGGATTATTTCGCAAATCTAGAATATAGGCAGCAGCGCCTTTTTTTTCTAGACTAGAAATAGCTTGTGCCAACTCCATTGAGGCATTGGCATTAAATTGACTTAGGCGTAGATAGCCAATGGGCGTTCCCTGCGCTGATGAACGTAATTCTGCCACCACTGGGTTAAGAGCAATGCGCGATCGCACTACTCTAATCTCTATTTCTCCCTCTGCTTCTCGATCAATCAACAGAGTCACGAGGCTGCCAATCGGCCCGCGCATCCGCGCCGCAGCTTCGTCGAGGGTGAGATTTTCTGTGGACATGCCCTCAATTTTGAGGATGCGATCGCGTGGTTGAATCCCAGCTTTATCCGCTGGAGAACCGGCTATGGGTGCTATTACTTCCAACTTGCCCGTCTGGGGATTGAGCGCAATTTGCAATCCCACCCCCGTCAGTTCGCCAGAAGTATTCACCTGCAAACTGCGGTACTGCTCAGGGTCTAAAAACCTGGTAAAAGGGTCGTCTAGGCTCTTGAGCATCCTCTGAATAGCCTCATAAGCTGCTTGGTGGTTTTGCAGCGGCTTCGAGAGCGTCTGCTGCCTTACTGCCGCCCAGTTTTGATGATTAAACGACTCATCCAGATAACTACGATTGACAATTCGCCAAACTTCTGATACTAGCTTTTGGTCATCTGTCAAAGCTGCTGCTGGTGGGACGAGTATACCCAGAGCCAAGCAAAAAGCTGCCAGCAATGAAAATCCTAGCCGAAAAACCTGTTTGTTCATTAAACCCATTTTCAATGCCACCTCAACCCAAATTCCCTAGAGCTGCCCATTTGCCTTGTTTTGGATGAAATCTATCTCTCGACTATGTTACTTTTTTTATAGAAGTGCTGCATTGTTCTCATCAAGTTGTTAAATCAACTGGTTCCAGTGCAACCCACTCAGCAAACGATAAGATCTACTTTGTGACTACCATTTTGGTGTTAAGTTGCGAAGAGAACGCAATATATTCCATATTTACAGAGTGTTAAGTTTCTGAAAACTGTAACCCTTCTGCAAGTCGACAAGCAAACAAACAAATTTCCCTTTGCTAAAATCCCAAAATTGCTTATTGGGAGATTTATCAACCGCAACCGATTTTTAGGAACTTGAGAAAAGTATGGCCAACGTTTATGACTGGTTTGAGGAACGCTTGGAACTTCAGGCCCTCGCTGATGACGTCACCAGCAAGTACGTCCCTCCCCACGTCAACATCTTTTACTGTCTGGGCGGCATTACCCTGGTTTGCTTTCTCATCCAGTTTGCTACTGGGTTTGCGATGACGTTCTACTATAAGCCAACAGTCGCCGAGGCTTATTCTTCCGTAGAGTACATCATGAATCAAGTCAACTTCGGTTGGCTAATTCGTTCCATCCACCGCTGGTCCGCCAGCATGATGGTGCTGATGATGATTTTGCACACCTTCCGGGTTTACATGACTGGCGGGTTCAAAAAGCCCCGTGAACTGACCTGGATCAGTGGTGTCATCTTAGCTGTGATCACCGTTTCTTTTGGCGTCACAGGCTATTCCCTACCTTGGGACCAAGTTGGCTACTGGGCTGTGAAAATCGTTAGTGGCGTTCCAGAAGCAATTCCCGTGGTCGGCGTTCTCATCTCTGACCTGCTACGCGGCGGTTCGAGTGTTGGTCAAGCGACACTAACTCGCTACTATAGCGCTCACACCTTTGTCCTGCCTTGGTTGATTGCGGTCTTCATGCTGTTCCACTTCTTGATGATTCGCAAACAAGGCATTTCTGGACCTTTGTAATCTAAAGTTGTTAGCTTAAAGGCAACAGCATTCAGTTCCCAGATCGAGTTGTTTGTTTTAAACTGAGGAAACAGAAGAAATAATTAGCACCAAAAGTTACAAACAAACACTCTTCTTCTGAAGCTGGAAGCTGTAGAAGCCAAGGATAAGTAGCTGCAACCCATAGCATCGCAGTGTCTCCCTCCAAATGGCTGGCCTGATAGCTGACGGCTTTCACCAATGCTTTAACTCAACTTAAGCAGGAGAGCAAATTTAAAAATGTCAACGCAGAAAAAACCCGATCTCAGTGATCCTAAGTTAAGAGCCAAACTCGCCCAAGGTATGGGTCACAACTATTACGGCGAACCCGCTTGGCCTAACGACTTGCTGTATGTGTTTCCCATTGTGATCATGGGTTCTTTCGCCTGTATTGTGGCTCTAGCCGTGCTAGATCCCGCTCTGACTGGTGAACCAGCAAATCCTTTCGCCACACCGTTGGAAATTCTGCCGGAATGGTATTTGTACCCTGTCTTCCAGATTTTGCGATCGCTCCCCAACAAACTCTTGGGAGTTTTAGCAATGGCTTCCGTACCTCTGGGACTAATCCTGATTCCCTTTATTGAGAATGTCAATAAGTTCCAAAACCCTTTCCGTCGTCCAGTTGCCACCACAGTATTCCTGTTTGGTACTCTGGTTACCCTGTGGCTAGGTATTGGTGCTGCTATGCCATTGGATAAATCCTTAACTTTGGGACTGTTCTAAATTAGTTAACCAAAGTGCTTTGACGCCTGTGAGTTTCCTTCTCAGATACCAAAGTGATGATCTCTGACGACAAGCCACCCAGATGGGTGTCTAAGTCGGCAGCTAACCTTCATACGAATGGCGGATCTGCTTTTGAGAACAACCAACAGGCGTCAATTTTCTTAGTCTAGGTGGCATCTGGAAATTTTAAGTTTTGGCTGCCCAAGCTACTAAAAAGAACAAATACGAACATTTTTCACTTACTTTCACTTAACTTACTATTCAAGTCAAGGTCAATTCTTAGCATAGTGCAGCAAGACCATCTGACGGTGAAGAGCGAACTTAAGCTCCTAAACCAAGTGCAACAATGGTTTGAGCAATTTTGTCTGCGACATTTAGCTCAATATGGCTGGTCAGAAAGCCAAATTTATCGCCTTAACTTAGCATTAGCAGAGGGCTTTACCAACGCAGTTCGTCACGCTCATCGTGCTTTACCACCGGAAACAACCATAGAGATTGAAGTGATTCTGTGGATTGACCGACTAGAAATGAGAATTTGGGATCATGGAAAACCTTTCAATCCTGATACGCTCGCCGAGCCAGAACCAGGTACTCTGCAAGTAGGTGGATTTGGATGGTTTCTGCTGCGACGCTTGGCTGACCATGTTGTCTATGAACGTGGCGCCGATAGCAGGAATTGTCTGCTGATTGTCAAATATTGTCTAGAAGGACAACACTAGTCCCACTGAGTCACAAAGCGGACTGTAAGAGATACGCTACGCCTTGGCTCCTCAGTCAACGTTGCTCTCCCGTATCGCAAGCGCCAACGCGAACAGCGCACCGGAGGCATAAGCTCTGCTCCTTCGGAGTTCATCTGTATCGCCAGAGGCTGCGCCAAAGTGGTAGCTTTGCCGAATCAAGGATATAGGCAGAAAGAGGCACAAAAAGCTGATAAATTCGGTTTTTCGGCTATTTTGAAGGGGAGCTTTAATTTCCGCCAACCTGTACTTGGGCGGGCATGGTAAGGCAGAAATCTCTCGGAAAACTATCAACAGCATTTTCTACCTCCCATTTTGAGTAATAATCTCAAAAAAACTCAAAAAATAAATATTTATTTGTCTAAAAAAATAAGTATCCTCACTGTGAATGTCAGCAAACCAACATTTGAGTAAAGTGGCAGCAAACCTAAATTTAAGTCCTAAATTTCCCAAGAAAACACAGCATTTCTTCGTGTTCTTAGAAATTTATGCACTCGAAGGTGGTATTCAATCCTATGTTAAAGACATTTTTCGCGGCTATCAGGAATTTAACTCAGCCTACAGCGCAGAAGTCCTGTTGCTGCGAGATAGCCCTGATTGCTTAAATCCTTTTGAGTCAGAGAATTTAAAATTTCATTACTTTAAAAATTTCTCGTCCCAGCTGGCGAGAGTTAACTTGGCATTAACTTTGCTCAAATTACTGTGGCAAAAACGCCCCCAACATGTTTTTTGCGGTCATATTAACCTGGCGGTAATGATCAAAACCTTTTGCCAGCCGTTGGGGATTCCCTACACTGTACTGACTTATGGTAAAGAAGTCTGGAAACCGCTGACAGATAAAGAACGTCAGGCGTTGTCATCAGCAGCCGAAATTTGGACAATTAGCCGCTATAGCCGCGATCGCCTTTGTGCTGCTAATAGTATAAACCCAAACACTGTCCAGATACTGCCTTGTGCGATTGATGGGGATAAATTTACGCCTGGCCCCAAACAGCCAGAATTAGTTGAGAAATATAATTTAAATAATGCCAAAGTTTTAATGACAGTGGCGCGGCTGTGGTCGGGGGATATTTACAAAGGCGTCGATGTCACAATTCGGGCATTGCCGCAAATCGCTGAGGTTTTCCCCGAAGTAAAATATTTGGTAATTGGTCGTGGCGATGACCAACCGCGATTAGCCCAGCTAGCCCAAGATTTAGGTGTGAGCGATCGCATTGTTTTTGCCGGATTTGTGCCCACAGAACAATTGATTGCCCACTACCGCCTGGCTGATGCTTATATTATGCCTTCCCAGGAAGGCTTTGGGATAGTCTATCTAGAGGCGATGGCAAGTGGAGTACCAGTGTTATCTGGTGACGACGACGGCTCCTCTGACCCCTTGCAGGACGGTAAATTGGGATGGCAAGTACCACACCGCAATCAAGATGCTGTGGCTACAGCTTGTATCGAAATTCTTCAAAAAAACGACCAGCGTTGTGATGGAAAATGGTTAAGAGAACAGGCGATCGCGATCTTCGGTATGGATGCCTTCCAGCAGCGGTTGCAAGAGATGCTGCTTTCCTCTGACCAATGACCAAACTCGCTATCCTAAAGGAAGAACAGGAAGACTTTTAAACAATGAGCCTTAAGAACTTTCAATTGAATCTTGATAATCTCCGCCCTTGGCTCACCATGTTAGCAGTTCTCTGGTTGCTGGCATCATTGGGTTTGGGCTGGTTGGTGAATTCGTTGCTGATTATTGTGGGATTGCTGTTTCTCGCCCCAATTGTTGCCTTCTTCGGGTTTCGCTGGTGGCTACAACGCAATTTAGTTGCTGACAACTGTCCTGTCTGTGAATATGAATTTACAGGTCTAAATAACAGCAAATTGCAGTGTCCTAACTGTGGAGAGCAGGTGTCAATCCAAAATGGTCATTTTCAACGCTTCGCACCAGAAGGCACAATTGACGTTACAGCAATTGAAGTACCAGCTAAATCCCTAGAAGATTAAACAGCTAGGATTATCTACTTTGAAATCATTAAAGTAGAATCAGCCGATTAGCCAGGAACAGGAATTTGGAACTTTAATTTATGCTTACCGAGTTACACGCCCAAAATTTCAAATCCTGGCAAGATACGGGAAATATGCAGATGGCATCGTTAACAGGGCTGTTTGGTACTAACAGTTCTGGGAAAAGGTCGCAAACGCATAACAATAGAAGAACTTGTGGCAGAATGGTTGCGTGAATTAGGACTAATTCATGATTTTCGATTAACACCAATTGCTGAAAATCTTCAAGAATATGAAGTAAATAATCTCTTGATTACTTTGTTGGCTGCTTTTGTTGGGAAATTGAGAGGGTATAGTTATACTGTCCCTTGGATGAATCGCCAACATACAGCGAGTATATCCCTGCCTGCCAAAAACCAGAAAGTTCTGGCTTACCACCAGAATAACTATCCGCTAGTACACAGAAGCGCCCCCCAGGCCCATCAATCAACAGGGTTGGTTTACCTTGGCTCTCAACAGTTAATCGCAAGTAAGGTAGCGACTCTGTAACCTGGATAACTTGATTGGGTGCAGCAGAGATATTGCCGCAGTTGCTGGGGACTGATCCGCCAGATTTGCCATTTAAAATTAGCGGATCTTTTTGGGAATTGCGATTAATTTGTATTGCTGGTGTTTGCGCCCAATTAACCTGGGTAATCAGCAAATTCGTTGCCAAAGCTGCGGTAACAACTGTCAATAGCTTAAGCGGTTTCATTTTATTTAATGCTCTCGGCTGTATTCTAGAGCAATATTGAGATGTAGTCTGGGTTTTAAGACGAAAGTAACCCGTCTTTGTTCCAAATTTTACAGGATAAATTTTTGTTTTGTAGTTAAATCGCTATATAGCTAAATAAAAAAATATCCTGAGATAACTGGGGATGGAGTGAAAAATCTTGGCAAACCCCAATGCTTAAATATATTTGCCCCGATTAGCAATCACTCTTTCATGTTTGAGGCGATGGGCACTCGGACTACGCCCTAGTGAATACACGGAATCCTAGCACACGTACCATAGCCATCCATAACAGCTAATAGAAAAAACGTTATTTTTCCTGACTCACAGAGGGTTTACACCCACAGATATTAGCTAAAATCACGGACAAAACCGCCAAAAATTAGATTTGGTTGGTTTGTTGTTGATGAATTGTCCTAGCTGAGGTAAAAAAGATTGATGAATCCTCAAAGAGAAGAAGACTTGCAGCGTCGCCTCGACAAGCTAGAGTCCGAGATTAAGTCCTCATCTGGAAAGTCTCCTCAACCAGAAGCAGAAACACAGACACCTCAGTCTGGTTTTGCCAAGTTGAACTTGCACTTAGAGCGATCGCGCCTCTGGTTCAATACTTTATCTGGAGTGAAGAAGCTAGCAGTTGGTGGTGTGGCTGTGCTATTGAGCCTCGTGATGCTGCAAACAGTATTCAAACTTGTTGCTTCGGTGATCAGTCTGGCGCTCTTAGCAGTGTTAGTGTATCTTGGATACAAATTTTTTGTGTCTAGTAGCTTTCAACGTAAGCAATAGTCTATTTTAATCACGCCTAAAAAAAGTCAAAGGGAATTATCTAATGGCGACGCCAATTGTCAGGAGAAATACTAATCAATCTAACCGACCAAAAGAGCCGGAAACAGCCACTTCGCTGCCATTAGCAACTAGGCGTTTTGCCGCTTGGGCAGTAGAAATCACCCTAGTCGTTACCAGTGGGTTGGTTCCCTTTGGCATGGGCGTGTATGCCAATTCCCGAAGTGATCTCAACCGTGTGTCACTTAACCCGGTGCTGCTAGTCACAGAAAGAGCGATCGCTCAACCTTTGGCTCTACCTGTAAGTTATGGCATCCGTAACGTAGCATCGCCGACTAATTTCTTGTGGACAGTCGCCTTGTTAGCGCCCCTAACCCTCTCATGGTGGCAATTATATTTACTTGCTAAAACTGGCAGCACCATTCCTAAGCGTTGGTTTGGCGTGCGGGTAGTCACCGAGGAAGGTAAAGCCCCCGGATTGGGTGCAGTTTTGGTGCGTGAAGGAATTGGTCGTGGGGCAATGCCTGTTACTGCTGCTTATCTGCTGTGGCGCTACAGTTTTGCTTTCCCTAATTTAGGTCTTTTCATATTTTTGACCGTTTTCATTGTGCTAGGGGAAGGCATGGGATGGCCATCCCAACGGCGGCGTCGTGCCCTACACGACCTGTTGGCAGGAACTTACACCATAGATGCCACTCGCCCATTTCCACCAACATCCTCAGCCAGTAATAAACGGGGTAAATCCACTCTGGGTAATGGAGACGATCAGTTACAGGAGGGTAAAGAGGAAGTAGGACGAACTGTGGGCACTCCAGCAGCAACCAAGACGCGGCCCAGTTTGACTCTAGTTGTGGTGGCCCTGGTAAGCATGACTGCGGTATTGTCAGCTTTAGTAGGCACTCAGGTCTATGTCCAAACCCAAGAACAAGCGCGAAAATCCCAGCAAATCAACAGCCAACAGTTTCTCACACTGATCAAATATCTTAATCCCAACTCTGGGGCTACTAATGAGGAGCGTCAGAGCGCAATTCTGGCTCTGGGTGGACTTAATGACCCACAGGCAATCAAATTTCTGGCGGATTTGCTGGTGAAGGAAACTGACCCAAACCTGCTGGATAATATTCAACAAGCTTTGGCTAATGTCGGACCTAAAGCTATCCCTGAATTAAAACGCCTGAATCAGTTTCTCGCTGGTGAACTCGAATTGGTAAGCGACACCCAAGAGCGGGAAATCCGCCAAAAGCGATTAAATATCAACCAACGGACAATCAATAAGATTCTTGCTGTCTACACCGGAAAAATCAACGATGTCGATTTGGGTAATACCCAGCTTGGGAATAACGCTTCTGGGGAAAGCGCTTCTTTTAACTTGGTACTAGACAAAGTTGATTTATCAGGAATTGTATTCAAGGGAGCGAATCTGAATCAAGCCAGTTTTCAGGGTAGTCGCTTCCGGGGAGTGGGTGAGGATGGACGCTGGGATACCTACGACGATGCGATCGCTAATTTGAGTCAAGCTCAGATGAGACAAGTCAATCTTACTGATGCCAACCTCAGTCGGGTTTTGATGACCGGTATCGATTTGAGCCGTGCCACTCTCAACAGAGCTAACTTAGCCAATGCACGTCTATTTGACGCTAAACTCAACAGCACCCAGCTAGTAGGAACCGATTTGCGGAGTGCAGTTTTGGAAAAAGCTAGTCTGACAGGGGCAGATATCAGCGACGCTAAATTAAACGAAGCTAATTTATATGCTGCTAACTTAGGTCGTGTCACTGCCATAGCGACACAATTGTCAAATGCCAATTTAACTAAAACCGATTGGCAAGGAGCAGACTTATCAGAAGCCGATTTAGATCATGCTAATCTCAGCGATGCTAACTTGAGTACGGCTCGGCTGACTCGTGCCGTTTTGCGCTCGGCAAATATGGAAAATGCTAATCTGCGGAATGCTGATTTGAGTCGTGCAGATTTACAGGGGGCTAATGTTGCCGGGGCAGATTTTCAGGGAACAATACTCTTTCCTCCCAAACAAGATCCAGCCGATCAATTTGTCCAAACGCCTGATCTCGGCTCGCAATCCGCTTTAGTCCAGGGCGTTGATTTTACTCAAGCCAAAAATTTAGATTCCAAGCAATTGGCTTTTATTTGTACTCAAGGCGGTATTCATCGCCGTTGTCCATAGTTTAGATGGGGTGAGAGGCAGATAGATACTTAGACATAAGAATGTAGAGACGTGACATGTCACGTCTCTACGAGAGTTCTGGATAAAACATATTTAATAGCAACCGTGAATAGCGGATCTGAAGGAATCAGCGGCAAAAACTGCGGGATTGGCATAAAAAGGTGAAGATTTGCGCCTGCAACAGCGATAACATAAGTATTCAAACGCACCTTGAATATTTCAAAACAGAGATAAAATTTAGCCTTTGCAGGAATACCCCAAGTTATGCTGACTGAAATTCTGCCTTTCCGCTTTGAGTTAAACACGATCGCGATCGCTGGAGCAAGTTTGTGGTCTTTAGCGCTATATCTTGCTTTTGAATCGATGAGGGGATGGGTAATCGAGCAACTCAACCGCTGGTTTAACTTTGCCGAGCGATCGCTTTATACCAGCCAGACAGAATTTGAAAAGACACGCAAAGCCAGAGAATCCCAAAACGCTTTTTACGCTTCACTGTTTAGCATTGTGCCTTTTCTGGTATTTGGTGCTTTATCTAACTGGGTTCTAGATATCAGTTTAGGTAATAGCTGGGGAATTAGCACCGGCATACTTGCCTGCATGGGTGCCAGTATTTATGAACTGGGTAGAAGAGATGGAGAATCTTCTGATTGAAATCAAAATTTAAATTTGTTTCTCCCCACCTCCCTATTTCTCTATCTCTTCCCTTACTAAAGTTGCTAATTTTTGCGCTGCACCGCTTTCGCCACGAATATTGCGGAGTTTAGCGCGGATATCAGCCAATTTTTCGGGATTTTCTAAAAAGTCCAACACCATTTCTCCAATTTCTAGCGGTTGGAGTTCACCCATAATTTCTGGCACAATCTCTTCCTGTGCCCAGATATTTGGCCATGCTAATAAACCTTTGCGTCTCACGAGGTTGAGGAATAGCCAATTAATCACGTTGGTAAAAGTAGTACCAACAACAGGCAGATTTGCTAACAATCCAGGTAAGCCATCCCAAGAACGCATGGCATCAAGTTGCTGCGTTGGCAGTAAAACAATCATCGGCACAGCTAAAGCACCAAGTTCAGCGGTGTTTGCTCCCACTGTAGTCAGACAAATGCAGCACTGGGATAATAAGTCATATGCAGGGTTTTCTTGCCATAATTCCACTGTTAAACCTGTTGCTGTTTTGAGTAATGCCTTGCCTTTAACTTCTTCTGGGATAATTAAGTCCGCACCTTGAAAGTCAAATATCTCAGCAATAGAGTTATTTTTGGGATTGGCAAAACCGGCTAAAGTTTGTAAATCTAAAGTTGGGGCGACGGGAATCACAAACTTAGTTTGGGGTCTTTTGGCGTGGATATATTCTGCGATCGCTAAAGTTAATGGTACTCCTTGGGCTAATTTGGCGGCTTTGGAACCGGGTAAAATGCCAATCATCTCAATTTTGGCTTGGAGGTGATTGTTTGCTTCCCCTGCGGCTTCTAGCATCAAATCGCCGACAACGGTAAACTTGTGGGCATATTTGGGGGAGACACGGGCAAAAACTTCGGGTTTCATCACGCCAAAGCGATCAATCCAGTTGTGCCAGCGGGCATCCCATTCAGCATAAACCACTGTGCGATATCCGAGTTTTTTGCCGATGACTACAGGAAAAATTTGATCACCACCCAAGAATACTACAACGCCGCGATCGCACCATTGCCAATTTTCAGCGGTTTTCCCCCAGAGAAGAAATTGCCAAAAATGCTCTGCACCTTGCACTCTATCGACTTCTGGATAAGAAAGTGCGATCGCCACTTCTTTACCACTAGCATTTGGACAAGGGGATAAAACTACAGAAATCCTGACAACAGCACGATCATCACCAAGTTGTTGCCGTAATGCCTTGACAACTGGGCGTACCCAGGTTGTTACTTCACCAGGGCCATTTGAGAGAATGAGAATATCTACTTGAGTCATTTATTTAATTAACTAAATATTACCTAATTTATCAGTTATAAAAATCCAATTATTATGATATAATACTAGGCTATATTTGATAATGTATGTAAATTTCTGGCTGAGTCATTTTCAACTGACTTTGCAACTTGGCTACTTGGTAAAGCAATTACAGTGACTGAACTCAGTCCATCTGAATTGTTTCTGGAACCAATGAGAGCCGACGCCTTAATTTTGTTACAGTCAGATGAAATTGTCCTGCATTTGGAATTTCAAACCCAACCAAAAGCAGATATTCCTTTTCGGATGGCTGATTATCGTTTGCGGGTACATCGCAGATTTCCTAGTAAAAAAATGCACCAAGTTGTCATTTACCTCCAACCCAGTAAATCTGAGTTAGTGCAACAAACTGCATTTATCCTAGAAAAAACCCGTCATGAATTTGAAGTAATTCGTTTGTGGGAACAACCAACAGATGTTTTTTTGAGTTCTCCAGGTTTATTACCACTGGCTACACTTAGTCAAACCGGAGATAAAGCAGGAACTCTAGAACAAGTTTCTCAACAAATTGAAAAGCTTGATAATAGCAGAAATCAAAGTAACGTAGCTGCATCTACAGCTATCTTAGCCGGGCTAGTATTAGATAAGGAACTGATTAGACAATTATTGCGGAGAGATTTTATGCGCGAGTCAGTCATTTATCAGGATATTTTACAAGAAGAAGCTTTTTCTTTGATTATGCGACAACTGCGTCGTCGAGTTGGGACGGTTGCACCAGCATTACAATTACAAATTCAGGCTTTATCTTTAACTAAGTTGGAAGACTTGGGAGAGGCTTTACTTGACTTTTCGAGTTTAGCAGATTTAGAAGCTTGGTTAGCACAAACAAAATCGGGGTGAATAGTTGAAGCTTAATGCTCTTATAGCAATCCTAAATTAGATGTGAACATCTCTTTTTTCTCTTCCTCTGCGCTCTCTGCGTCTGGAGCGGTAATGCCTCCGGCACGCTGCGCGAACGTTAAAAAAATACTGCTGTTCACAACTAAAATAGGATTGCTATAGCATGGTTATTATTAAATTTCGCGGTTGATTCTAATATAGACCTAACCCCCAACAACCTCTCCCTAACCCTCTCCTAGGAGGAGAGGGGAAAGGAAAAACTTTTATCGCTGCTTCGGGGAGCAAGTTTCAAAGCCTCTCTCCTGGAAGGAGAGAGGTTTGGAGAGAGGTCAGGATGTGTTGGATACAAACGAGAAAGGCTATATTAAATTTCGCTATCATCCCCTGCTAATCTAAAGATTATTTAAAATTGACTCAACTTATCTCATAAAAGTTTTCCTATATATATTTTTTTCTATATATTCTCCGAGGTTTGCACCTTGAAAATCGGCATAGTTTGAGTTTGAGTAAGGGTAGAACATTTGCCAAATATCTCCTCTCTAATTACATAACTATCAATTTAATTTAAAATTAATTATAACCTTCTACGGTTAGTCATTCTCCCAGGCTGAAAAGCATTTAGTACTTTTTATAAAACCTAATTATTGTCTTTTCTATCATTAGACATAGCATTAAGTAGAGACGTTGCTCTACATTCCCAAAGATGTCTATTAGCTACCTTCGCGGGTGTAGGATAAAAAAAATACTAAATAAGCTATTGCAATACGGAGTGTAGTTCCGACTGTATTGCAATGAAGCGAGAACCGCTAACGGATTGAAATTGATATGTAGTATTTTGTAACTTTTTGGCGTCAGTCCTGATTGTATTAAGTTTTCGTTACATCAAATTTGCGACTACTGCTGGAATTATCAAGATTTTTTAAGAAATATTGCTTTTTTTATATCGATTTGTGTCAGATAGGTGGCAAAATGCTCATAGAGTAAGCGTTTTCTGATAAAAAAAGTTCATATTGACAAGTAAAAACGAAGTTACAAGCGGCGGCATCAGCCGTAATGAACTTCCATGTAGAGAACGCGCATCACATCAAAGGAGCAAAGGAAGCATGTTCACCCACGTCAAGTCCACCATTCGTCATATTGCGCCTGATAACTTACGCGGACGTAATTTAATCAAGGTGGTCTATGTCGTGCTTGAGTCCCAGTACCAGAGTGCATTGTCGCAAGCGGTTCGGGCGATTAACTCTAACCATCCAAATCTGGCGATTGAAATCAGCGGTTATTTGATTGAAGAACTCCGTGATCCTGAGAACTACGAAGAGTTCAAACGGGAGATGGAAACGGCGAATATCTTTATCGCTTCCCTGATTTTTATTGAAGACTTAGCACAGAAAGTAGTTGCAGCAGTAGAACCCCACCGCGATCACCTGGACGTTTCCGTTGTCTTTCCCTCCATGCCGGAAGTAATGCGCCTGAATAAGATGGGCAGCTTTTCTCTGGCACAATTGGGTCAGTCGAAGAGTGCGATCGCTCAATTCATGCGGAAACGCAAGGAGAAATCCGGCGCAGGATTCCAAGATGGGATGCTCAAGCTGCTAAGAACGCTGCCGCAAGTACTGAAATTCCTGCCAATGGAAAAAGCGCAGGATGCCCGAAATTTCATGCTCAGTTTTCAGTATTGGCTGGGTGGTTCTCCAGAAAACCTGGAAAACTTCTTGCTGATGCTAGCTGATAAATATGTAGTCAAAGATGGAGACAAGCAAAATGTTGCATCTCCTGTATATCAAGGGCCAGTTGTCTATCCCGATTTAGGGATTTGGCATCCTTTGGCTCCAAGTATGTTTGAGGATGTGCGAGAGTACCTCAACTGGTACACAGCCCGCAAGGACATTTCTAAAGATTTAAAAGATCCCTTGGCGCCCTGTGTCGGCTTGGTATTGCAACGGACTCACCTAGTTACAGGTGATGATGCCCATTATGTGGCGATCGTTCAGGAATTGGAATCACTAGGGGCCAAAGTGCTGCCAGTTTTTGCAGGTGGTTTAGATTTCTCCAAGCCTGTGGAAGCTTATTTCTACGAACCGACCACCAACACAGCGTTAGTAGATGCAGTCATCTCCCTGACTGGTTTTGCCTTAGTGGGTGGCCCAGCCAGACAAGACCATCCGAAAGCGATTGATGCCCTGAAGCGCTTAAATCGTCCTTACATGGTAGCGTTGCCCTTAGTTTTCCAAACCACCGAAGAGTGGATGGATAGCGATTTAGGGTTACATCCGATTCAAGTTGCTTTACAAATTGCCATTCCCGAATTGGATGGAGCCATTGAGCCGATTATATTATCAGGTAGGGATGGTACCACCGGAAAAGCGATCGCCTTAAGAGACCGAGTAGAAATAGTTGCTCAACGAGCCTTAAAGTGGGCCAGCCTGCGCCGCAAACCTAAATTAAACAAAAAAGTTGCCATCACCGTTTTCAGCTTCCCCCCAGATAAAGGCAACGTCGGCACCGCAGCATACTTAGATGTATTCGGTTCCATCTTCGAGGTATTACAAGCCCTGAGAAACAACGGCTACGACGTACAAGACGTACCTGAAAGCGCCAAAGAGTTGATGGAACAAGTCATCCACGACGCCCAGGCACAGTATGCCAGCCCGGAACTCAACATCGCCTACAAAATGTCGGTGCCAGAATATGAGGCACTTACCCCCTATTCCCAACGCCTAGAAGAGAATTGGGGGCCACCTCCCGGACATCTCAACAGCGACGGGCAAAACTTGCTGGTTTATGGTAAGCAATTCGGTAACGTCTTCATCGGTGTTCAGCCTACCTTTGGTTATGAAGGCGACCCGATGCGGCTGTTGTTCTCCCGTTCTGCCAGTCCCCACCACGGTTTTGCTGCCTACTACACCTACCTAGAAAAAGTTTGGGGCGCTGATGCAGTCCTCCACTTTGGAACTCACGGTTCCTTGGAATTCATGCCAGGTAAGCAGATGGGGATGTCTGGTGACTGTTACCCCGACAACTTAATTGGCTCAATTCCTAATCTGTATTACTACGCAGCCAATAACCCCAGTGAGGCAACGATCGCTAAACGGCGCAGTTACGCTGAGACAATTTCTTACTTGACACCGCCGGCAGAAAATGCTGGTTTATACAAAGGTTTGAAGGAACTCAGCGAGTTAATTGCTTCTTACCAAACCTTAAAAGACAGCGGACGCGGGGTTTCCATTGTCAACTCCATCATGGATAAATGCCGCATCGTTAACTTGGATAAAGATATCAACCTGCCCGAAACCGATGCTAGGGAGATGAGCGCCGAAGAGCGGGATAATATTGTTGGTAACGTTTACCGCAAGTTGATGGAGATTGAATCGCGGTTGTTGCCTTGTGGGTTGCACGTTATCGGTAAACCGCCAAGTGCTGAGGAAGCGATCGCCACCCTCGTCAACATTGCCAGTTTAGATCGGCAAGAAGAAGAAATTCAAGGCTTACCCGGAATCATCGCCAATAGCCTGGGGCGCAGCATTGACGCTATTTACAGAAGTAGCGATTTAGGGAATTTAGAAGATGTCCAACTACTGCAAGACATCACCCTCGCCACCCGTGCCGCTGTTTCCGCCCTTGTAAAAGAGCAAATCGACGCTGAAGGGCGCGTTTCTCTCGTTTCCAAGTTGAATTTCTTCAACATGGGCAAAAAGGAACCTTGGGTAGAAGCATTGCATCAAGCTGGTTATCCCAAAGTAGATAATTCCGCCTTAAAACCCCTATTTGAGTATTTGGAATTCTGCTTAAAGCAAGTTTGTGCCGACAACGAACTAGGAGCATTACTCAGAGCATTAGAAGGCGAGTACATTCTACCAGGCCCCGGTGGCGACCCCATCCGCAACCCCGATGTATTGCCCACAGGCAAGAATATTCACGCCCTTGACCCCCAATCTATCCCCACAACCGCCGCAGTCCAATCAGCCAAAATCGTTGTTGATAGGCTGTTGGCGCGGAACAAGGCAGAAAATGAGGGTAAATGGCCAGAAACAATCGCCTGCGTCCTCTGGGGAACCGATAACATCAAAACTTACGGCGAATCCCTAGCGCAAATTATGTGGATGGTAGGTGTGCGTCCGGTTGCCGATGCCTTGGGACGGGTGAACAAATTGGAATTGATACCTTTAGAAGAATTGGGACGCCCCAGAATTGATGTAGTCATCAACTGTTCAGGTGTTTTCCGCGACTTGTTCATCAACCAAATGAACCTGCTAGACCAAGGTGTGAAAATGGCAGCCGAAGCCGATGAACCCTTAGAAATGAACTTTGTCCGCAAACACGCTTTGAAACAAGCTGAGGACATGGGGATTAATCTGCGTCAAGCAGCAACGCGCGTTTTCTCCAACGCTTCTGGTTCCTACTCCTCCAATATTAACTTGGCGGTGGAAAACAGCACTTGGGACAGCGAAGCCGAGTTACAGGAAATGTACCTCAACCGGAAGTCTTTCTCTTTCAATTCCGACAACCCCGGAATCATGGATGAGTCCCGACAGTTGTTTGAAAGCACTTTGAAAACTGCTGATGCGACGTTCCAAAATTTGGATTCTTCCGAAATTAGTTTAACGGATGTTTCCCACTACTTCGACTCAGATCCTACCAAGTTAGTAGCAAGTCTGCGTGGTGATGGCAAGAAACCAGCATCTTATATTGCAGATACAACCACAGCTAATGCACAGGTAAGAACATTAACAGAAACTGTGCGTTTGGATGCCCGTACCAAGTTGTTAAATCCCAAATGGTACGAGGGGATGTTATCTCACGGTTACGAAGGTGTGCGCGAACTTTCCAAGCGGTTGGTAAATACAACAGGTTGGAGTGCGACAGCCGGCGCTGTGGATAACTGGATTTACGAAGATACCAACGAAACCTTCATCAAAGATGAAGAAATGCAGAAACGGTTGCTAAACCTCAACCCCCATTCTTTCCGCAAGATTGTTTCCACCTTATTGGAAGTGAACGGACGCGGTTACTGGGAAACCAGCGAGGAGAATTTAGACCGTCTACGCGAGTTGTACCAAGAAGTCGAAGACCGAATTGAAGGAGTAGAATAACCTGTAGGGCAGGCATCTTGCCTGCCTTATTTTTTCACTCTGGAATATCCCCATGAATGCTTTAACCGTCAACCTGAAACCAGCACTGGAAATGACAGATGAGCAATTTTTTCAGATATGTCAAGCAAACCGCGACTTGAAATTTGAACGCAGTGCAAGCGGAGAATTAATTATCACGTAGAGGATTTAGGAATGGCTCGTTTATGGACACCAATTGCAAATGCTTTTGAAGCTTATCGGCGGCGGACAATTGTAGAACCTAATGCTTACTATGAACACATCTGGCGACTCATTCACATCCATGAGTCAATAATTGTAACACTAGCAAGTGCTGCTGCAACAAGACTTTTTTACTACTGGACTGAAAAACCTGGGACAATTGAAGATGAGGATTCATGGAAACCGCAAATTCAAAGACTAATTACAGGGATTACAAGTGATGATCCTAGTGATCCTTCTAAAAATGATTTAAGAGGATGCTTAAAAAGTGGTAGTGTCAACGAATGGATAAACTTACTAAATGTTACAACTAAAGTTAAGTTAAATATAGAAGAACAAGATCCTTTTTTAAGTAAACTTAAAGAATATCTGGAAACAATTCCCAAAAAACAACAAGATTCACAATTAGCATTCTTAGATAACTGGTCGCGCATAGCACCAATTCCTCTCAATCATAAAGAACGGGGTCTTTCTCGTATAAAACGATTTCAAGCGATTAATGAGTTACGAAATAAGCTGGCGCACGTTCCCATTTCAGGTAGAATTATTCCTCAGCTTAATAAAAATTTACTTCAAGAGTTATTACTATTGCTGACTGAAGATGATTCTTGTTTAGATAATAAAACAATTGAAGATTCTAAGACTATTCAAGCCATTGCAAAAAAGTGGCATATTCCTCTCTGTGGAAAAATAGTTAATCATTGTGCTTATGTTGAAGGAAGTGACTTTGGCGCATCTTCAAAAGATGGATCAATTCTTCGCGATGTGTTCTGGAAATGGCAACAAAATAATTCCTCGTCACAACCTCTTCAATGGAAAGCATCACCTTTTATCCACTTTGATGATGAATTAAAAGTTTCACTTCTCTTTCGTTTACCCAATTTAACTTATGAGTTAGATGCTTTAGATGGAGAATACCATCGTTTTGCTGCTGAGTTTGAGCCTGTACAAAAATACAATGTATCTGTTGATAGTATTCAACCTTGGCTACCTTCACCAATTACAGATAAGCCTCCAATATCAGGGTTAGAATCAGAACCAGAATTAGGAGAACAAATACGTACTCAGGCTGAAAATGCGTTTAAAGCTTATGATTTTGAGAATGCTGTAAAACTTTATGAAACCATAGCTAATCAATATCAATCAAAATATACAGATGTAGCTAAATCGAGACATGGTGCTGCATTATGGCGAGTAGCAAATGATGATAAAAGTAATTTAACAAGAGAAGAAAGACAAAGTAAGTTGAGAGAAGCCATTAAACTTCTTGATGAAGCTACAAGGCATCATGATATCTCTTACAAAGCAGAGTCTTTTTATCAAAAATCAAAGGCTCTATGGCACTTATCTAAAATTGATGAAGATAATAACAAAAGTCAAGATGAGCAGGATGCAATCGATGCAATTAAAACAGCATTAAATCTTTCGTTAGAGCAGAAATATAGTAATTGGTATGAATGGTTACTAGACAAAATTGAGCCTCTAGAAAAAATTGAACCTTCGGATGTAGTAGAGTAGATTGAGTTGAGGGACAAAACCCAACAAGAAACGCTGTTTGAGAATGTAGGGAGCGCGAGAGCATAGCTTACCGAATATAGTGTTAGGGTTCCAGTCTCCTTTTATGAGGCAGTTTACAGAATATGCCGTCAGTTAGCAGGACTTAAACATTTTTGAGGAAGAAATAAGCCTCAAACCCTTCTGGGGTAAGGGAAATACACCAAGGTCTCAAAAACGCCTGAAACCCAGGTATACCAACAAACTAATCAAAATGATGTCAAAGTCGCTTGCGATATAGGTTTGAGGCTATTTTATGGGTGTTTTTCGCCTTTTGCCTTTTGCCTAAGTCCCATTAGGAGATGTATTACAGCAATTTTCAGGTAAATGAACCACATTCGCTGTTTTGGAGTGTAGGAAGTGCGTTAGCGGAGCTTACCGTAGATATCGCCCTAGTGATAATATAATCACGGTAATTTGAATTTATAGGAGAAAATTTGCGTTCAATTAGTGTTGAGCAAATCTACCAACTTAAAGAAATTGTTAGAAATTATAAAAATCTTGAATGTGTTGAATGCGCTCAAAATATCCAAGATTACTTAATATCACAAGGAGTACAGGGAAAACGGATAAAACTTTATACAGGTTCAGCAATAGGACGCAATAGTTATATTTATGATGAAAGTGTTTCCGGGGATGCGATATCTGTTAATGGTCGCCATCAAGCTATTGCGATTATAATAGATGAATTAGAAATGATTTTTGATAATCATCATCCTGATGGAATCACCAGAGAGCAATGGTTGGCTAATTTACTGTTCTATAATAAATTATATCACGGGCAGCAGTTTCAAGTCACCGAGGAAACTTTTTAAAGAATAAAGGTTATGGAAAACAATCATCATAGTATTACCATAGTTCCTGATGAATATCTCTATGAAATGCTGGAAAGAATTAAACAAAGACCAGGAATGTTTTTAGGGAATTGTTCAATTACCCGGTTGAGAGCTTTTTTAGATGGGTATATGGGTTCAAGGGAAGATTTAGGTTTACCAGCAACTCAACAAGAGCTTGAATTTAATCAATTTCAAGAGTGGATACAGACAAGATTTAAAATCACTTCTTCGCACGGGTGGGATAGTATTATTCTTTTCTACTCTGCTGATGAAAGAGATGCACTGAATAATTTTTTTGAACTATTTGATAAATTCCGCAACGATCAAAGTGCTTTAATAAGTGAGATTAATCAAGAGAATATTACTGAATCAAAAACTCAATTAACACAGGAAAAAGTGGTTTTCTAAAATGAAAATTCTCTACCAAATAATACTGAATTGGAGTGAAGAAGACCAAGCATTTATAGCCAAAGTTCCAGAATTACCTGGTTGCGCTGCTGATGGTGAAACTTATCAGGAAGCACTGCAAAATGTAGAAGTTATTATGCAAGAGTGGATAGAAACTGCTCAAGAATTAGGTAGGAAAATTCCAGAACCTATACAGCGTTTAAGACCACGTTTACTAGCCAGATTTATCAGTTTTTCAACTAAAGTCTGTTCTGGATTCCAGTTAAATGTAGATTTCACAAGATAATTTCTCTCGTATTAACCACAAACACCATTATAACGAGCAAGTGCTATTTTCCTCACTAATCATTCGCGTAGCGTCTTATAAAGAAGCGGCTGTTTAGCAGTGTGCGAGAGATGCGATCACCTACGGTGGGGCGTAGCCCATCGCGCAAGCGCTTACTTGTCAGTTCGCTCTTGGGAACGCTGCGGAGTATGATTTTGGTGGTGTGGGGGAGTGTGTGAGTGCGATCGCCTACGGTGGGGCGTAGCCCATCGCGGAGCTTACCGTAGGTATCGGTGTTTTGGGGATGTGGAGGAAATGTGATCGCTTGGTCAATTAGTATAATGATATTAACTAGACTGAATACCTAGTCAATATTGCCAGGAACAAATGCCAGCAAAAGACATTTATCATGATGCTGTTAAGAATGCCTTAATTAAAGATGGTTGGACAATTATAGCTGACCCCTATTTTTTACAGTATGAAGATGCAGAACTTTATGCTGATTTATTTGTAGAAAAAGCCTTATTAGTAGAACAACAAGGACGGAAAATAGTTGTTGAAATCAAGAGTTTTATCAGTCCCTCACCCATGAGAGATTTTGAGAACGCTTTGGGACAATATATTTTATACCGTGACATTTTACAATTATCTAATAAGAACTATGAAGTTTATTTAGCAATTAGAGATGCAATATTTGATACTTTCTTTCAAAGGAAATCTATTCAAGCAGTAGTTAAGCGTCATCAAATTGAATTTATTATTTTTAACAATGAAAAGGAGGAAATTACTTTATGGATAAACTAACGAAATATCGGGAGTTAATTAAACAAGTACTTACTGAATATGATACTTTATCTCGTCAATCACCTGATGAGCATTCAGAAACTTGTTTAGTGTTTGATGAAACCCATGATCATTATCTCTGGTTGACCGTAGATTGGCAAGGTAGCAAAAGGCTTAAATATACCCATGTACATATTCGGATTAAAAATCAAAAAATCTACATAGAAGAAGACTGGACAGAAGAGGGAATAGCGACTGAATTAATCAGATTGGGTGTAACTAACAATGATATTGTCTTAGCTTTTCAACCTCCAGATGTGAGAAAATTTACAGAGTTTGCAATAGCTTAATCAATGATTAAATGGATGCTATAACTCTCAACTTCGCGCCAGTTATTCAATTAACTGAAGATCAATTTTTTGACCTATGTCAGATAAACGAATTAATTAGATTTGAGCGGAATGGAGATGGAAGTTTGCTATTAATGCCTCTAGTGGGAGGTTTAACCAGCAACCTAAATGCTAATTTATCTGCTCAACTGGGAATGTGGAATCGTGATGAGTCGCTAGGTATAGCATTTGGTTCTTCAGTTGGGTTCATTTTACCAAATGGTGCAATACGTTCTCCTGATTTGTCCTGGTTAAAGCGTGAAAAATGGGATACTTTGACTCAGGAAGAAAAAGAAAAATTTCCGCCTGTGTGTCCTGATTTTGTAGCTGAATTGCGTTCTCAAACTGATTGTTTGCACAGATTACAAAATAAAATGCGCGAGTATCTAGACAATGGTGCTAGATTGGGTTGGTTAATTGATTTGGAAACTCAGCAAGTAGAAATTTATCGCCCTGGACAAGAGGTTGATGTGCTGGAATCTCCTGCTAGTTTATCAGGTGAAAATGTTCTACCCGGATTTGTGATGAGTTTAGAATCAATTAACAGAGATTCTAAAATAGAGAATTAATCAACAGATTCACTAACTCGTAGTCCCATAATTATTAAGTCCCGTTCAATTCCGTCTAAGTCGGCAATTTTGGGCAAATGTCCCCAAGTTTGAAACCCAAATGCTTCAAACAGTTTTAAGCTGGGTTGATTGTGGGCAAAAATGAAGCTGACTAAAGTCTTTAAACCCAAGTTAGGACTTTCGTGAATTGCTAGCCCTAAAAGTTGTCGTCCTAAACCACGCCGTTGAAAATTAGGAGCAATGTAAATACTAATTTCGGCAGTTGTATGATAGGCTGGCCGCCCATAAAAGGATTGAAAACTCAGCCACCCAGCAATTCCCCCTTCTATTTCAATTATCCACAGTGGACGTTGTAAAGGCGATCGCGCTTTAAACCAAGTCAGGCGACTTTCTAGGGAAACTGGCTCTAAATCAGCGGTGGCCATGCGACTAGGAATCGCCGCGTTATAAATTGCCACGATTGCAGGTAAGTCAGTCTCAGTGGCATGGCGGATAATCATTGCTCCCATCTGGGCAAAATTTTTGAGAAAATATTCAAAAATAATACAGCGTTAATAGTGGCAATTATATGGCTGTTGAAGGTTTCTCTAATTTTTGCAAGCCCCTGGCTGCTATAACTTTGTCTCAAAACCGCACTTTATACAACTCAAATATTTCTCCTAATTGCTGCGTAACTACCCTAGCACCCGCAGCTTTAATCGTTTTTTCCCACTCAGTCGCAGGTTCTAGAAACACCTCAGCACCTAAATAAGTTTCCAGTACTGCCCAGTCCTCGGCTAAAGGCTGTTCTTGATTAAGGATGTCAAATACAAACTGTCCAGTTGGTTTCAAAACCCGTTTGACTTCTTGCAATACAGCACTCCAATATTCAAGTGGAAAATAGCAACTAAATCCCGTGGCAATTACTAGGTCAAACTGACCTGATGCGTAGTTTAAGTGATGAGATGCTCCTAACTCAACACCTTTGAATAGTTTTGAGTTTAACTGTGAACCACGAGCATTGAGTGTATCTCGTGCCATATTACTGATTTCTTGCCCGTAAAAAAATGCTTGCCAATCTCGCCAAGGATAGATTAAAAAGCTGACACCGCAGCCAATGTCTAAGCAGTGCTGGTTCTTCTTAGGATGAGCAATTTCCCAGAAAGGAGAGAAAATTCTGCTAGTTAATACGCCAGTAGTCCATTCCTGAAAAATTGGCATTGCTTGCACTTCTGGTGGTAGTTCAAAGGTTTCATTTTGATATTGTCGATTGAAGCGATATGCTACTTGTGCTATTCTGTCTTGCCATTTGTCTGAAGGATGGCTATTAGTTGTGAAAGAAGTTGGAGTCGAATTTTTAGACATTAGATATTTACTGCTTCGGTTGAATATTTATAATATTTGTTAGGGCTGGTAATTGCTAATTTGTAATTGCTAATTAGTCAGATAAATAAAGCAATTAGCAATATAAATAAGTTTATTGCAAGTAATTATAGCAATTCTAAATCATTCGTGAACAAAAAGATCCCCGACTTCTCTAAGAAGTCGGGGATCTGAGAGCCATTTCAGAATTGATATTAAGCCCGTGCTAATAAAGGTGCAGCAGCTAGTAGAGTTTTGGTGTAGGGGTGTTGGGGATTGCTAAAAATTTGCTTTGTCTGACCAAGTTCAACAATTTGTCCGCCATTCATTACGGCGATGCGATCGCACAAAAATCGCGCTAACCACAAATCATGGGTGATAAACAGGTAGGTTAACTCAAATTCTGCTTTTAGTTGCAACATCAAGTCCAGTACTTGTGTCTGCACACTGGCGTCTAACATACTCACGGGTTCGTCACAAATCAGTAGTTTGGGATGGGTAATCAATGCACGGGCGATCGCCACTCGTTGTTGCTGTCCACCTGATAAATCGGCAGGATAACGCTGATAATAGACCTCTGGCGGCGTTAATCCCACTTTTTCTAACATCGATAAAACTTGCTCTTTGGCTGTGGTTGCATCGGCAAGATTATGGATAAATAAAGGGTCGGCGATACTTTGTCCCACTGTCATCGCTGGATTGAGGCAAGCATGGGGGTCTTGAAATACCATTTGAATTTGTCGCCGAGATGAGCGAATTTCTTGGCGCGACAAACTCGTTAAATCCTGTCCTAAAAACTCGACTTTGCCAGATGTGGGACGAATTAGCTGCAAGATTGTCCGTGACAGGGTACTCTTTCCGCAGCCAGATTCCCCGACTAATCCGAGTATTTCTCCTGGATATAATTCTAAGTTTATCCCATCTACGGCTTTAATTGTTTGATTTTCGGCTTTAAACAAGCGTTCAATAAAGTTGGGTTCTATGGTGTAGTGTTGCTTGAGTTCGGTGATTCGTAAGATTGGGGTTTGAGAATGAGGAATTGGTAATTGCTTTTCTTTTCCATCAGCAATTACCAATTCCCCATCATCGTTAACTGCTTGAATGTGCAATGCTGCTTTTAAGAGCGATCGCGTATATTCGTGTTGAGGATGCCCAAATACAGATTTTGTCGTCCCCATTTCCACCATTTTGCCTTTGTACATCACCCCAAGGCGATCGCAATATTCTGCCACCATTGCCAAATCGTGGGAAATCAGCAGCAGTCCCATGTTTTCTTCTGCACACAGTCGCGTTAATTCTTGTAAAATTTGTGCAGAGACGGTGACATCTAAGCTGGTGGTGGGTTCATCAGCGACAATTAATTTGGGGTTGAGAAGTAATGCTAAAGCGATCGCTACTCGTTGACGCATTCCACCGCTAAACTCATGAGGGTACTGGTTCCAGCGAGTTGCCGGAATTTTCACCTTTGCCAAAGTGGCGATCGCTTTTTCTTTGGCTTCCCGCGTGGATAATTCCGGTGAATGCGCTTGTAGAGTTTCTACACAATGCTTACCAATAGTCATCAACGGATCAAGGCGTGTCATCGGATCTTGAAAAATTAGTGCGATCGCTTCCCCCCGAAATTTTCGCAGCTGCGCTGGTGTTAAACCAAGCACCGATTGTCCCTGAAACCTCACCCCTCCTTCAATGCGACTAGAGGCTGGTAGCAGGCGCATTACAGCCCTGCCTATAGTTGATTTACCACAACCCGACTCTCCCACCAATCCCATTCTTTCACCGGGTTGCAGGGTGAAGGATACATCATCAACAGCCCAGACTAATTCTTCCCCACTACCCTGGGGATAGGCAACGCGCAGATTTTCAATACTAAATAAAGCTTCACTCATAGTTTTAATTATCAGCCCGCTCGCTACCAGCTTATATAATTTCAAATTTCAGCTAGTGTATCAGATTAGCAAAAGTAGCTGTTCTAGGGGTTCAGGAGAATTTTTCGACTCATTCTCAGTACAGTATTTCTCGAATTCGTGACAAATTGATATCGAGTTTCAGCTGATGACATATTGAGATGGGCGTCACGAGAGTCTAAAGCTCTTGTGACACCTACTCTACAACGCCTAGCTGTATAGATGTGCATTGAAGCCAGTTTACAAAACTCTACATAATTGGAAGTTTGAGATCCATTTAAAACATATTCCAAAAACATTTTTTGTGTCATAATTGACTCGCGTTTTTGTGGTTAACCGGAAAATTCCAGGCAGTAGCGGTTACTTACTGGGTAGCAGCTGTAGTCTGGGAGCCAATACCAGCCTGATCACAAACACGAACTATAAACTGCGAACACTCTGTTTTCAAAACGCCAGTAAACGGTTCTTTTCTCTGCGATGCCACGGAGATAGGCGGCTTTGCTGTGGTTGTGGTTCGTGTCTTAGACACAGTGCCAGTAGTTTAAATCAAGGTCTGGGAAACTTCGTAAAACTACTCATTAAATTACATAAAAAGAACCAATGACGCATTTAAAAAGCTTCCAAAAACTCACAGAAATTGCCAATGAACACGGAATTATTTGCCAACCAGCACAAAACGAATGCTTAATTGCCTGTCTACCAGGATACGATGATTTCTTATTAGCTTTCACTTGGTCTGGAGCAGTTGAGGGCGAGTCGTCAGAGCATGAATTAATCGCCATTAGCATCCAGGATATCCCCAAAGAAGTCACCGTTGCAGCTTGGCAGATTCCTACTTATTTATTCGGGAGCGTACTCAGACAAGCCCAGATGCTTGTAAAGGCGCACTTGGAATTTATTTCATAGAAGACTTGATAATTTTTGGTTCTCTAGTGTAATAGTGCTTCACATCCCAAGAAGGTTCAGTTAAGGAGAACCGTAGAATCGTAGGTTGGGCAAACCGTGTGAAAACCCAACAAACCGCGAAAAATGTTGGGTTATGCCTACGGCTCCCGTTAGGGATACGTTCCTCAAACGCCACTTAGAGGAAACGGGGGAACCCCCGCACTTTTTGTGGCTCCCCAACCTACTCAGGTTAAGGTTTTTGGCTCTAACTGAACCGGATTGCTCCATAGCCAGATTGTCCTGGAAGCCCTGACTGTAATTGGTACTCAGATTCAGTGAGGGACTAAAAATTTCTACCTGGGGGTGGATTGAAAGGAATTGAAACTTGTTGTTAAAATAACTTTCCACCGTCAGTCACAAATGAGATGATGGAGGAACCAGAGAAAAAGGAGAGCAATTGCTATTTTTCCCCGTTCTCTTCTTGTTGCAGGATAGCAGCACAGTATTGGATGAGAGTTGTCAGGCGATCGCTAATTGTCTGAAGTCTTGCTTGTGCCGTCGATGCCTGTCGCGCCCCTTGAAAAAACATCACATCTACTTCCAACAGGCGCAGTTGCTTGCTAATCTCCGTCCGATAAGACTGCACCCGCGAGTCTGTATCAGTCAAAGGCACAATCCGCTGCCTAAAAAATTCCTGCAAGGAGGTGAGACGCTGCCGTAAATCGGGAGCATCAAGTTGATTTGTATTGGCATCAGCCTGTAACTGCTCCAGCAATGTGGCTAATACCTGATATTCCTGACTATTTAGAGACATCCAGTGCTAGTTGAGATAGTATTAATGGCAAGAAAATTTTCTTCTAAAATAAACTTTCTTCACCTCTACATGAAAACTATAAGCCTCAAATCATAATTTGAGGCAATGTTTACTATCATATGTATTTTCTGCATTATGATCTTTGATACCCACGATGGATGATTTCTATTGGCAATTAGGGAATCATCTACACACTGTTATTTATACCCGTCTCTAGGCGACAGCATCTTCTTTACGCGGTGCTGTCAATTTCGTTTCACCTACCCACAAGATCACTTATTCGATCATATGAGCAGCTTACTGATCAATTCCTCTGTTGATGTGACCCTTCCGGAATGGCTAAAAAAATGTTTGAAGGAGTCATCAAAAAAAAGCAGCGAAATAGACGAAGACCGAAGGCATAGCGATAGCGCTTTGATTTGTCGGGCGTTCCAATTTGCTTATCAACTGCATCAAGGTCAATACCGGAAATCGGGAGAACCATACATTGGTCATCCTGTAGCTGTCGCTGGCTTGCTGCGCGACTTGGGAGGCAGTCCTGCTATGATAGCAGCTGGGTTTCTCCACGATGTAGTTGAAGATACAGAAGTTACAATTGACCAAATAGAAGAGCGCTTTGGCCCAGAAGTACGTCAATTGGTAGAAGGTGTCACCAAGCTTTCTAAAATCAATTTCAAAAGCAAAACCGAAAGTCAAGCAGAAAACTTCCGGCGAATGTTTTTGGCAATGGCCCAAGATATTCGGGTAATCGTGGTGAAATTGGCAGATCGTTTGCATAATATGCGAACCTTACAATTTATGCCCGATGAAAAACGCCGCCGGATTGCTCAAGAAACACGAGATATATTTGCTCCTTTAGCCAATCGTTTAGGGATTTGGCAATTTAAGTGGGAGTTGGAAGATTTGGCTTTTAAGTATCTGGAACCAGAAGCTTTTCGCCAAATTCAAACTTATGTTTCTGAAAAAAGAGCCGCGCGGGAAGAGAAATTAACAAAAGTTACAGACATTTTGCGACAGCGGTTGCAGCAAGCGGGAGTTCGCTGTGTGGATGTTAGTGGTCGTACTAAACACCTTTATGGCATTTACCAAAAAATGCATCGCCAGCAAAAAGAATTTCACGAAATTTATGATTTGGCGGCGCTGCGAATTATTGTTCAGACTAATGAAGAATGCTATCGTGCTTTGGCAGTGGTTCATGATGCTTTTCGCCCTATCCCTGGTAGATTTAAAGACTATATTGGATTGCCAAAACCTAACCGTTACCAATCGTTGCATACTGGGGTAATGGGACTGACTGGCCGTCCTTTGGAGGTGCAAATTAGAACACAAGAAATGCATCATGTTGCCGAGTATGGGATTGCTGCACATTGGAAGTATAAAGAATCAGGCGGGTCTAACAATAGCCAGGTGACGGGGACAGATGAGAAGTTTACTTGGCTGCGGCAACTGCTGGACTGGCAAAGCGATTTAAAAGATGCTCAAGAATACTTAGATAGTGTCAAAGACAATTTATTTGAAGATGACGTTTATGTCTTCACCCCTAAGGGGGATGTTGTCCCCTTAAGCCCCGGTTCAACGAGTATAGATTTTGCTTATCGCATTCATACCGAAGTCGGGAACCACTGTGCAGGGGCGCGGGTAAATGGGCGGATGGTACCTTTGTCAACGCGGCTGCAAAATGGCGATATTGTCGATATTATCACCCTCAAGAACGGCCATCCTAGTTTGGATTGGTTGAACTTTGTGCGGACTTCGGCGGCAAAATATCGCATTAAACAATGGTATAAGCGATCGCGCCGAGAAGAAAATGTGGCCAGGGGGCGGGAATTATTAGAAAAAGAACTTGGTAAAACCGGTTTTGATAGCTTGTTAAAGTCGGACGCAATGCACACTGTCGCTGAAAAGTGTAACTATCACAGTGTAGAAGATTTGCTGGCGGGTTTAGGTTATGGGGAAATCACCCTCAACTTAGTCCTAAATCGATGGCGCGAAGTAGCGAAGGGTCAACAACCAGTCCCCGATGTCCTGCCATTTCTCCCGAAAGAGTCAACCTCGACAAAAGCCTTGCGGGATTCACCTACAACTACCTGCCGTAATAATGACTCGCCAATTGTTGGTGTAGAGGGCTTAGTTTATCATATCGCTGGCTGTTGTACGCCAATTCCTGGGGAACCGATTATTGGTGTAGTCACGCGGGGGCGGGGAATTTCTATCCATCGCCAAGGTTGTCAAAATGTCGAAAGTGTGGAGTATGAGCGTTTAGTTCCAGTCAGGTGGAATTCTGTCACCGAAAGTAGCTGTCGTCCTCACACTTACCCCATAAATATTCAAATTGAAGCGCTTGACCGTGTGGGGGTGTTAAAAGATATTTTGTCCCGGTTGAGCGATCAAGGAATCAATGTCCGCCATGCTCAGGTAAAAACTGCCGTTGGTCAACCAGCGCTAATGGACTTAGGAATTGATATTCGCGATCGCCCGCAATTAGAACAGGTGTTTACCCAAATCAAGAAAATGAGCGATATTCTAAATATTCGCCGCGTTGGTCAGCTTGAGGAATAGTTAGGGCAGTTTCCTATTTTTGTGGCTGGGGTGCGTTAAGCAAATGTAGCGCACCAATTGTGATGACTTTATTAAGCTTTGGACAATGACATTATCTACTTTTCTAGAGTCCGTCATTGTCTCCTAACAAATATATAACTCTGTTAAACCTGAATCTATCTGTCTAATGGTGTATTTTTTCCCTGAGCAATCGTCGCTAATCCGAATTATCTACCCGCTCGCAGTCAAATATACCTTTGATTTCTTGATTAAAAAATCTCCCAATTGAATCGGCCGAATGCAAATCTTCCCAAGTTTGGGCGTCTACTTCTGAATATTGATAGACTGCACCACTTTGAAACTCAACTTGCAAGATTTGTTCGTCGCTATTGTAGCCTACAGCATAAGCCATTGATGAGCTAACTGGCAGCATCGCAATTGGCTCTTCTACAGCAGGAAGCGCCGCTGATTCAGCAATCATCTCATTTAGATTTTGCAATCCTTCGTAAGCTTGGACTGGCGCGGGAATTTCCATCAGTTCTAATTCGTCGCCTCTGTCGAGCAATAACTGCAAATGTCCGTCTGAATGGGCAATCGCTAATAAACTGCTCAAGTCTACTTTAGATAGCTTCATTTAACCTCTCTAGTTATGGGATTAAATTTTAATGCCATTTTCTTTTATAGTACATTTATACTATAAAGGGAAGAATTTGTCAAGCTTTTTACTTAGAGGATGTCTGATTCGTATCGGAATTGATCGAGATCCCCCCTTACCCCCCTTTCCAAGGGGGGAATTGGAGTCAAAGTCCCCCTTTTTAAGGGGATTTAGGGGGATCTACGGCTGCTTGATACATCACCAAAAAGTTTTCAGACATCCTCTTAGAGCCAATTCTTAATTTATGGTTCTTTCTGGGGCTATTTTTCGGAGATTGCTTCGCAAGACTCCAGATACCAACAGCCAGAAGTCCTAATGCTAAAGATGGTTCATCAACTTGGCGAAATTGGATCGGAGTGCTTACCAGTAATCTACCTTGAGCACTAAAAATCTGGTCTAACGAGTCAATTTTCCCTTTTGAGATGGTTACTTGGGAAACTACCTTACCGCCCGTACTTGTTAAGCAGCCATTGGGAGCATTATTTCCAATGTAGGCAGTTGGTTGCCAAATGAGTTCTAGGTTACAACTTGTTACCGCCAGATTATTCTGGCTGATGATTCGCGCTGATTCAGGATGATTGCAGGTTCCCCGGAAGACATCTGCGTTGAGAAAGTTATAAATGCTAAGTTTAACTACTGAATCACCTTTGCTGAATGAATATAAACGCAAACGCTCAAAAGCAGTACTTTTTTGTTCTAGATAAACATTCTGTGTATCAACAGCAAAGTTGGTATTGTCCAATTGCACATTACAGTTAGACATTGTGATTAGTGGTACAGAAGAGTTACTAGCTACTTGTTGTTCATTGTCAAAATAACCAGTAAACCACTGTGCTAGATCCTGTACCTGTGTCTCTAGTGAGGGCGCAACAGCAAGGGTTCTACCACCTTGGGCAAGGGTTAAGGTAGAGAGGATAATTGTCAGAATAGATATTCTTAGGTTATTCATTCTCAAGCGCATGAAAAATTAAAAAATGGGCTAATCTGAATAAATTAGCCCATCATCTTTATACTACTTACTTACTTAATGCAAAATCAATCAGTTGGCTTGCTGGGTTTATGTAGGCATAAGTACAGAGTCGGCTGGCGGGCGCTGAATTTCCAAATAACGATAAAGACGATTCAGCGCATTCATGTAGGCGTAAGCTGCGGCTACGACAATATCAGTATCCGATGCTTGTCCAGAGAAAATCCGCTCCTCATGTCCCACGCGAACTGTTACGGTTCCCAAAGCATCAATCCCGGCGGTTACAGATTGGACAGAAAACTCCATCAGTTGATTGGGAATTTGCACCAGTCGATTAATTACCTGATATACCGCATCTACCGGGCCTGTACCGACAGTGGCATCCGTGAGAATTTTCCCGTCGGGGGTGACAATGGTAATAGTTGCAGTCGGGCAGGTGCAATCACCGCAGATTACTTGGATATGTTCGATTTGAAAGCCGCTTTCAACTTGAATCTGCGTTTGATCACGGACGATCGCTTCTAAATCCCAATCAGACATTTCTTTTTTCTTATCGGCGACTTCTTTAAACCGATTGAAGGCTTTGTTCAAGTCTGCTTCATTTAGCTCAAACCCCAACTCTTTCAGCCGAGTGCGGAAGGCATTTCTCCCAGAATGTTTGCCCAAAACAATCCGATTTTCCGGCAAACCGATGGATGCAGCTTCCATAATTTCGTAGGTTTGGCGGTGCTTGATGATGCCATCTTGGTGAATACCGGACTCATGAGCAAAAGCATTAGCGCCAACAATCGCCTTATTCGGCTGAATCAGCATCCCGGTTAATTGGGAAACCAAGGCAGAAGTCTTGTAAATTTCCTGGGTTTTAATGTTGGTTAGGGGTGCTTCAGCATCAGCGGCACGTCCGAAGAAGGGGTTGAAAAAGGGTTTGCGAACCTGCAAAGCCATGACAATTTCTTCTAGTGCGGCATTTCCTGCTCGTTCGCCAATACCGTTAATTGTACACTCCACCTGACGGACACCATGCTCAATTGCGGCTAAGGCGTTGGCGGTGGCTAATCCCAAATCGTTTTGAGTGTGGACGGAAAGAATCACCTGATCAATATTGGGGACGTTGGCGCGAATTCCCTGGATGAGGTTGCCCATTTCTTTGGGTGTGCAGTAGCCGACGGTATCGGGAATATTAATGGTAGTGGCACCATTGGCGATCGCAATTTCCAAGACTTGATAGAGAAATTCTGGCTCGGTGCGGCTAGCATCCATCGGTGAAAATTCTACATCGTCCACAAAGGATTTAGCATAAGCGATCATCGATGCGGCGATCGCTAATACTTCGCTACGGGACTTGTTCAACTGATATTTGAGGTGAATATCAGAAGTAGAGATCATTGTGTGGATTCTCGGATGAGCCGCAGGTTTTAGCGCTTCAGCAGCCGCTTGAATATCTTGGCGCATCGCTCTAGCCAAGCTGCAAATGATTGGCCCATCAGGTTTCCCCACTTGTTCGGCAATGCTTTTAACAGCTTGAAAATCTCCCGGACTCGCAACGGCAAAACCCGCTTCAATCACATCCACACCCAGGAGAGCTAGTTGATGAGCGATCGCTAACTTCTCTTGCACATTCAGGGTTGCACCTGGTGACTGTTCACCATCCCGTAGGGTGGTATCGAAGATAATAATCCTGTCTGCTGGCGATTCTATACTCATAACTTTCTCCCATCGGGTTTGTTACTTTGGATATTGTATACAATTTTTTGGATATTGTATACAATATAAATTATGAACTTAAATGAATTAGCTCCTAACATCCAACAACGTAGTACCCCCGATTTAATTGCCGAAGCTTTGCGGGAAGCGATTCTGCGGGGTATTTTTCAGGAAGGACAATCTCTCAGACAAGATGAAATCGCCACTCAATTTGGTGTTAGCCGCATTCCCGTGCGGGAAGCACTCAAGCAGCTAGAAGCAGAAGGATTGGTGACACTGCATCTCAATCGCGGTGCGATCGTATCAGTGCTGACAATTGCCGAGGCGCAAGAAATCTGTGAAATTCGCAGTGCTTTGGAAGTGAAAGCGATGCAATTGGCGATACCCAAGTTAACGCAAGCAGACTTAGAAAAAGCCACCGTGATTTTGGCAGCGACCGACCAAGCCACCGATGCGGGAACTTTGGCAAAATTGAACTGGGAGTTTCATGGAACGCTGTACGCTACCGCTGAACGTCCCCGGCTGCTGACAATGATTAAAACCTTGCACGTCAATATTGACCGTTATGTCCGCGTGCAAATGGTGCAGATGAATTACCAAGAACATTCCCAAAAAGAACACTATCAACTTCTGGATGCTTGTCAAAAGCGAGATACAAAAGCCGCTATCCGACTGCTGAAACGACACATTGACACCGCCGGCGAGCAGCTAGTTGCATACTTGCAACAAAAAGCAAAAACCTAAATCTCCGCCGCTATTCCGATATATCGTGATATATGGATACTGTCAGAGAAATAAAACCCATTATAGCGATCGCAAACAAGGACACTTTTGCAGAAACCCGGAGGCTTTTTTATCAGCATCTGGGTTCTGAGTATGTACTGGCGTCGGTCGAATCACACCACCAAACAGGTCATCCAACCCATAGGGAGTGAAAAATTCCCATTGCCCTTGTGTATCCACTCGCACACCTACAGCCGTAGCAGTGTGCAGCCAATTTTTAATTCCATCCTCCGTACTAGAGTAGGTTCTGTCACCAGGACGCCAACGCCCAAAACTGGCTTGATTTTTCACATCAAACAGGTAGTCAGAAAATTTGGCTGTGAGAGTTGCCTTTGCTGCTAGTTCTTGGGAACGGTTCCCCGCATCATCAAAGAATGCAATATCAAAGTCATTGATAAATAACTCACATTCCGGGCCGAAAATGGAATGCCAAACTGTATTTCGCACCGCACCCCCAGCTAACCACCAGTTGGGTAAATTGAGTTGAGCAATTTCCGGCAACACAGTGCCAATCAGTGAATCAGCCAAGAGCATCTGTAAGCGCGTGTTACTATTCATAGTAAATACAGGTAATTATTTACAACCAAATAAAAATATTAAAACTCTCCTTGTAAAAGGTTTACTCAATCACCTCTAGCAATGGGTCGGTCTATATTTAATACCAAGCAGTTTTGAAGTCGTAGTATAAATAGCATAGGGTTACACGTAAGGCAAAATTTTTGATTTTGCAATTTGAATTATGGAAGACTTATCTGCACGGCTAGAAAACATCCTCGAACCCGAACTACCAGCCCTTACAGAGTCACAACAACAACTGTTGCAAGAACTCAGCATTAATGAAAGCCATCCTGGTACAATTCTGCAAGACTTTCAAACCTTGATAGATTTTTTGCAACCAAAAGGGGTAGAAGTTAGTAGTGTCAATAACCTGCTGCCGCTGAAAGTACTATCAGAACTAAATTCTCGATTGAGTCACCCCATTGAAATTCTACTCAAACGCCCCGTACAGAAATCATATCCCTACATTAACGGACTTTATCTATTATTACGCAGTTCTGGCATAGCCGAAGTTAAACACCAAGGTAAAAAGCCAAGTCTAGTATTAGATACAGATGTATTGGCATCTTGGTCAAACCTCAACTCAACAGAACGATATTTCAACCTATTAGAAGCCTGGTTAATTTGGGGAAATAACGAAATTTTGGGTGAACGTAGTGATTCCTTCGGCAATTTATTTAAGTGTATCCAGTGTTGGAAACGTATCCCAGATCAAGGCGCAAAATTTGCTAAATATGAGGATCAACATGAGATTAATTATTTCCCAGGACTACATAACGTTGCTTTATTAGAATTATTTGGCTTCCTCTCTATTAAACAGGGAAAACCCCAAGCTGGTAAAGGATGGCGCATTACCAGTTTACAACGCTTACCCTGGGGCGATATTATGTTGCCATTAATATTACAGATTGCGCTCCAAAAAGGATTAGAAGATAATATAAACGTAATTTTTGGGCAATGGCAGTCACAATTTAAATTGTTTTTTCCTGAATGGCAGCATAATTTAATTATCCCACATCAGGAATTCATCGATGGTATTTATATTTTTAAAGTATCTATTGCTAAAGCTTGGCGTCGGATTGCCATACCAGCAAAAAAACCATTAAGCTGGCTAGCTGAAATGATTCTCAATGCTTTTGATTTTGATTATGATCACCTTTATCAGTTTAGTTATAAAGACTATTTTGGTCGCACCATTACCATTGGTCATCCCTATATGGAAGATCCCCCATTTGCGGATCAAGTAAAGATTGGTGATTTGCCTCTAGAACCAGGTGGAAGAATGACTTATCTTTATGATTTTGGTGACAATTGGCAATTTGATGTGCAATTAGAAACAATTAATCCACCTGATAGCAAAAGCAAAAAAGCGAAGATTTTAGAAATTCACGGAGAAGCACCCCAGCAGTATGGGAGTGAAGATGAAGAATGGGAAGAAGAAGAGGAGTAGTTAACTATCTAACTTCCACAAAAAACAGGTTTTTGATATCTCTTAATGCAGGAGTGCGTTATGCTTAGTGCCAATAGTGAATTTACCTTTGTCGAACTCAGGTTAAAAAAGTACTAGCCTAAGTTATCATCATCAAATAGTTTTAAGAATTATTCTGATGTCTAAAAAAATTACTCTTGGCTTGATGCTGCTGTTTCTGGGTACGCAAATTGGTATCAACCAGCAAGTAGCTAGATCGCAAGTCCCAGTAGTACCGGCAGTACCAGCAACTACCAGCAAATCAATTTGTCCTGCTGAACTGGGTGCATCTGTGGATGCTGTAATCAATCGTCCTCAATTTATGCGATCGCACTGGGGTATTATGGTACAACCCCTGTCATCTGGGAAAACTCTTTACAGTCGGGATGCACAGAAATACTTTGTTCCTGCTTCTAACCTCAAGCTACTAACAACAGCCGCTGCATTACAGCAATTAGGTGCAAATTTTCGCTTTCGCACCTCTATTTATAGCAATAGCAACGGTGTTTTACGAGTTGTGGGTAGAGGAGATCCCAGTTTAACTAATATTCAATTACAATCATTAGCACAGCAATTAAAACAGCAAGGTATTACCGAAATTAAGCAGTTGATTGCCGATGATAGTTATATTCAAGGGGATATTGTTAACCCCACTTGGCAATGGGAAGATGTCCAATCAGATTATGGCGCACCAATCAATAGCTTGATTATAAATCAAAATGTTTTTAGCTTCAAGCTTGTACCACAAACTGTGGGTAAAGTTTCACAAATATCATGGAATGATGCCAACGAAGCAAAACAGTGGGGAATAATTAATCAGTCTGTCACCGTTGCCCAAAATCAACCAACCTACATCAACGTTACCCGCGATTTATCGGGAAAAATATTACGAATTACAGGACAATTGACAGCCCAGTCTGAACCGTATTTAGTAAATTTGCCAGTCATTGATCCTAATCAATACTTCTTGCGACGCTTCCGCACAACTTTGGCAGCAGAAAAAATTTCCTTGGGACAAACATTGGTAGTAAATGGTGGTACTAATCAACAGGAAATAGCATCTGTAGAATCGCCTACTTTATCTGAATTATTGGCTGAAACAAATGTAAATAGTAATAATCTCTATGCTGAGGCATTGCTGAGAGCATTAGCTGTGAAAAAAGCCAGAGGGTTAAATCAGAGTAGTGCTGATGTGGGTTTAGAAATTGTCAAAGCAAGTTTAACTCAATTGGGAGTTGATTCAGCAAATTATGTTTTGGTGGATGGTTCAGGTTTATCACGTCGTAACTTAGTGACTCCATTGGCTTTAATCCAAACTTTGCAGGGAATGGCAAAAATACCAGCAGCATCTGTCTATCGCGCATCTTTACCCGTAGCGGGGAAAAGTGGAACTCTCAAAAATCGCTTTCTTAACACATCAGCCGAGGGTATTGTGCAAGCAAAAACAGGCACATTGAGAGGTACAGTTTCTCTTTCTGGATACGTGAATTTGCCGCAGTATGAGCCTTTAGCTTTCAGTATTATGGTGAATCAATCTGAACAGCCTGTAACTGTTATCAGGCAAGGAATCGATGAAATTGTGGTGTTATTAACGCAGTTGCGGCGTTGTTAAATATTGTCCAAAAAATATGTCAATTCAATTGCAATTTCACACTCTACTGTACTTTTTCGTACATGGATAAAATTGCAAATAATTAGTTAGAAATAGCCAGAAAAAAGCTACTGGCGTAAATAGATCTATTGTAAAACAGGAGTCTCACCTGTTCGGGGGCGGGCGAGACGCCCGCCCTACGAGATATTAATGAGGAACTGCCAATTTTTGATCAATTACCTGATCAACTACCTCAACATGGTCAGTCACAATTTGGCGGAATACTTCGCCCTCAATTGTCTCCTGCTCTGTTAACAAATCAACTAATCGCTCCAAAAGTATGCGGTGTTCTTCCAATAGTTCTTTGGCTTTGATGTAGCAAGTGTTGATAATTTCCCGGACTTGACTATCAATTTTGGCGGCGATTTCTTCAGAATAATCTGATTTATTCATCCAGTCGCGTCCTAAAAATACCTCGCTACTCTGATTTTCTAGGGAGACTGGCCCTAATTCAGACATCCCGAACTTTGTGACCATCTGCCGTGCCATATTTGTCACATGTTGCAGGTCATTCCCCGCACCTGTGGTTACTTCCGGTTTACCAAAAACAATTTCCTCAGCGGCGCGACCACCCAAGGCGGCGGTAATCCGTGCTTTGATTTGGGAACGGGAAATTAAACCTTGCTCCTCATTGGGGGTAAACCAAGTTAATCCTAGGGCTTGCCCCCGTGGGATCAGGGTGACTTTTTGCACTGGGTCATGGCCTTTAAGGAATGTACCCACCAAGGCGTGTCCGACTTCATGGTAGGCAATCAAGCGCTTGTTTTTGCTGTCTACTAAGGGGGTACCTTCCATGCCGGCAACTACCCGATCGATAGCAGCGTCAATTTCGAGGATAGTGACAGCTTCTTTGCGTCTTCTGGCGGTGAGAATTGCCGCTTCGTTGAGTAAGTTGGCTAAGTCTGCGCCGGTGAATCCTGGAGTGCGGCGGGCGATCGCATCTAAAGATACATTAGGATCAATTTTCTTATTCCGGGCATGAACTTTTAAAATTTCCAGTCGCCCTTTGAGATCCGGTGCATCTACCATCACTTGTCTGTCAAACCGTCCGGGACGCAATAATGCTGCATCTAGGACATCTGGGCGGTTAGTGGCAGCAATAATAATAATGCCTGTATTACCTTCAAAACCATCCATCTCAGTCAGCAGTTGGTTGAGGGTTTGTTCCCGCTCATCGTTACCGCCACCGATACCGGCACCCCGCTGCCTTCCTACAGCGTCAATTTCATCGATAAATATTAAACAGGGGGCATTGTCTTTGGCTTTCTTAAACAAGTCACGCACACGGGAAGCACCCACACCGACAAACATTTCCACGAATTCCGAACCGGAAATACTGAAAAATGGTACACCAGCTTCCCCGGCGATCGCTTTTGCTAGTAAAGTTTTACCAGTACCAGGAGGCCCAATTAACAGCACTCCTTTGGGAATGCGTGCGCCAACAGCAGTAAATCTTTCTGGCTGTTTGAGAAAAGTGACAACTTCTTCCAGTTCTTCTTTCGCTTCTTCCACCCCAGCTACATCTTCAAATTTGACGCCAGTTTTAGCCTCCATCTGAAAGCGAGCGCGAGATTTGCCGAAATTCATCGCTTGGCTAGAAGCATTGGTAGAGCGACGCAAAAACAAAAGCATCAAAGCCACCAGTGGCAAAATCCACATCAGGTTGATCAATAACCCCACAGCAGCTCTACTGTTAGCCGAGGAAACCTCACCAAACTCAACGTTTTTTTCTTTGAGTTTGTTAATTAACTCCGTGTTTTGCTCTAAAAGTCGCACCTGTATGGGTGGTGCATCTGGCTTTTGCCCCGCTAAATAAACTTTGGCTGTCTGTTCAGTTTCATCCAGTTCTACTTTTTTGATTTCTCCTTTCTGCGTTTTCTGGATCAACTCGCCATAAGTTAAGGAGTCACGCTCTGGTTTTTGTCCTAAGGCGGGAGTACCCCCAAAAATTCCTGGCAGCATAATCAAGCTAGCTGCTATGGTTCCCGTCCAAGCAGACCATTTTGGCGATCGCTGTTTCATCAATGCTTTTTTCCCAAAATTTGTCATATTAATTACCCTTTGTTTGTTGGCATCAGCTGAAAACTGGTTTTATGCCTATTCTTCTAGCAGAAATTCCAATAACTGGAAATTACAGTTGTCTCATCTAGTCTAACTTCCAGACCAAAGCATTCCCCAGTCTCCACTAGTTACCCCATGTAGCCTATCAGTTTGGGTAATCTGGCTCCTCGGAGGGATGATCAGCCAAAGTTCCCAGCATCCAACGCTTAATTAATAAGGTTCTCGGTAATTATTTTGACTAAATTTTGTTTGCCCTCCACCCCAGACTCAAAAGTTTGACATCCTACAATATAAATCGCTAAGATAAACATAATCATAATGACTACGCTTTTTAAGAATTCAGGTGATAGTAGCTAAATATTAGTTTATGGGTGAATTATGGTGAGAATTGTTGGTATTGGTGGTAGTTTAAGACCCGGCTCCTACACTCAACTAGGTTTGCAAGTAGCAGCGCAACGAGTAGCAGCCCTAGGTGCAGAAGTAGAAATTCTGGATTTGCGACAATTGCAATTACCCTTTTGTACTGGTGCCAAGGAGTATCCAGACTATCCAGACGTGCAACGGTTGCGCGATACCGTTCGTAACGCCGATGGGTTGATTTTGGCAACACCAGAATATCATGGCGGCGTGAGTGGTGTCCTCAAAAATTCTCTAGATTTGATGAGTTTTGAGGAACTCTCTGGTAAAGTCACGGGACTGATTAGCATTTTGGGGGGTCAATCCAATAGTAACGCCCTGAATGAGCTACGGTTAATCGTTCGGTGGGTACATGGTTGGGTAATTCCAGAACAAATTGCGATCGGACAAGCTTACGGTGCGTTCAATCCTGAAGGTAAGCTGCTGGATGAAAAACTTTCCCAACGCTTTGATCAATTTGCTCAAAGTTTAGTTGATAACACTCGCAAGCTGCGCGGAGTTAGTTAGAAACAAGAGATTAAAGGAGGACGTTTATGTGCAGGAGTTCTCCTTGTTATCCTCTATCGCTTCATCTGTACAATGGCAAAATAGAAGCAGTGCCACTAGAACCTTTTAAGGAAACCTTCAAAGAGATTTCAGTCTCACTGTAGAAGGGTTGTTCAATTGGTTATTAGAGTAAGTCGTTAAACTTTGTTACAGCGGTTTTCAGGTAAATAGACCACATGGTAGGGGCACAGCACTGCTGTGCCCCTACAATAGATATGGTTCAAATAGATGAAAAAAATTAGCGATCGCTCTCCTGATCAACGTACAGCTAGCAAGGACACCGAAATACCGGAATGCTCCTTGACAACCGAGTGATCGAGTGGGAATCAAAGGCAAAAATCTGAGATTAGCCCACCTAACTGACCACAGAGATATTTATTGAGATAAAAGTACAATGCATCACATTGTTAACTTAAGTGAGGCATATTCATAAAAACCTTGATATACGGTCAGTAGACCGAAAACTTTTGCGATGCCTTCTCTACGAGACGCTACGCAAACGGCGTACGTAGCCATCGGCAAAAAAAGTAGTTTATAATACTGTTTTGCCGGAGTCTAAAAAAGTTGATTGTTTTTGATGAGTCATAAAGGAAACTTATGAGTCAGCCACCTAACTTAGAATCAACTCAAGCTAGCTCTACGTCAGATAGACTTCACAACCCAACCCATAGTTGCGGTCTATAGTTTGACCTAAACAAAAATTACAGGATAAGGCTTTCTATACTTTTAGAAAGTATTTTATATAAATAGAGTGGTACAATACTTTTCGGCTAAGTACATATAAGTATATAAATTGTCTCTAAGCCAAATTTTAGCAATACAGCAAAAATGATGGAAATATTGAACAGTATTTTGTATCCATTTAAAATACCATTTTTGGCATCATCGCAAATTTATTGGTTATATCTGCTTTCAACTATTTTACTGGCGACAATACTATATATAGTTGGTCTAGCCAATCGGGGCAAAGAGAAAAGTTTTCTAGAATACCTTTTACCTAAAGAAGTTTATTTACATCCTTCATCTATTGCTCTATACAAATATTTCTTTTTAATTTCCTTGTTCGAGATATTTTTCGTAGTGCCAACAACACTATTTTTAGCAAAAATTGCCGATATCACTTGCCAAGGTTTAATACAAATTACAGGCATTACTACACCCTCTATAGTCACTATTCCCCAATTATGGCAGCAGATCGTATTCAGCCTTTTTATAGCATTATTAGGTGATTTTGCTAATTTTTTCTACCATTCTCTGGCTCATAAAATTCCTATTTTGTGGGAATTTCATAAAGTACATCATTCAGCCGAAGTCATCACACCATTGACGGTATATCGCATTCATCCATTTGAGATGTTTTTAGGCACAATAACGATTGTTACAATCACTAATTTCGGAGCGGGTATCTGGATTTACTTGTTTGGAAATGGGATGAAAGGGCTATTAATTTATGGAGTCAGCTTTGAGATTTTTATCTTTTATTTAGCAGGGTATAACTTGCGTCATTCTCATATCTGGTTAGCTTATCCTCAGTGGATCAGCCATATTTTCATCAGTCCAGCACAACACCAAATTCATCATAGTGTAGACCCCAAACATTATGATAAAAACTTTGGTTATATTTTCGCATTCTGGGACTGGATGTTTGGCAGTTTATACGTGCCAAGCAACTATGAAAAACTGAGCTTTGGTTTATCAAATGGAGAATCAAATTTGTTTAATAGTGTCACCAATATGTTTTTACAGCCTTTGAGAGCAATTAGACAGAGAATCAGCAAAAACTCAGTCTGATTTAAATCCATATTTAATTCACTGTTGATATTTTCCCATCTGGCATTCACCTCTGAAAAATTTTACAATTTATGAGCGAACATCAGCCCAATAATCATAAAAATGAAGTTGTTTTAACAATGGTAGAGCATATTCAACAATTTATAGAACAGCCAAATTCTGTTTTTGGTAATATGCCTATCTGTCCCTTTGTAAGCAAATTTCGTCGTGAAGGTAAAATTTTGTTGAAAGTTGAGACCTTTTATTATACTAAAGAATTTAGTTTCGATCCAAAAGTTTTGGATTTAATCACTGAATTTAAACAAGATAATTATTACGAGGTAATGATGGTTATCCATCCAAATAAATTGGCTTTTTCATTAGATGAAATGAAAGATTTCACTCAAGATTTAAATGATTTTATAGCTCCTCTGGGATTAATTGCTTTCAGTGGTCATCCGCTTGATAATTTTAATATAGATGGTGTTTACACAAGACGAGATCCATTTATAAATTTTACACTCCAAGAGATAGAAAAAGTGAATTTATATGCAGATATTTTGAAATCTACTGCTTATTATGAAAGATGGTCTTTAGAAAATCTTGAACACATTCAAAGATGAAGCCATGAATACAGTAAAGGGGTCTGGGAGGAAAGAGACTTGTGGAAGAAGATTTGGGAGAGAATCAATGCACTATTCGTAAAGGAATCAGATAATTAAAAAGTGGTGTAACTTGTGTAAATAATTATCTTGCTAGAGGGCGGAAGAAAATAGAAGAACATCGTCCATCCCTATTTTGCCATAAATTTCTACACAGTTTAATACATAAGCCTTTCAGGGTAATTCGTCGCCCCATCAGCCACCTATTAGTAGTATTTTGTCAGCAAAAAGTAGTGCAAAATCCGGTTAAAACAATTCAGCTATAAAATTCAGATGTAGCAACAGCAATGAAATATTCTCAAAATAAGTGTATTCATCAAGTGTTTGCAGAGCAGGTAGAAAAAACACCTGATGCAGTAGCAGTTGTATTTGAAAATCAGCAATTGACCTACAGAGAATTGAATGCAAAAGCTAATCAACTGGCACATTACTTGCAAGGGATGGGGGTAGGTTCAGAAGTATTAGTGGGTCTATGCGTAGAGCGTTCTATTGAAGTAATTATCGGAATTCTCGGTATCCTCAAAGCGGGTGGAGCTTATGTTCCTTTAGACCCTGCTTATCCCCAAGAACGTCTGGCATTTATGTTAGAGGATACTAACTTAAAAGTGCTTTTAACTAAAACAGAATGGATAGAGATACTACCTGTTACTACCGCTTCAGTGATTCTTCTTGATGCAGACTGGCAGAAAATTGAGCAACACAGCCAACAGAATCCTGTGTGTGATGCAACACCAGAAAACCTCGCTTACTTAATATATACTTCTGGCTCTACTGGCAAGCCAAAAGGAGTACAAATGCCTCATGCGAGTATTTGTAGTTATATTAAGGCGATCGCTAAAATAATCCTAGTCAATAGCAACGATATTTATCTCCACACAGCATCTTTCTCATTTACTGCCTCAGTCAGACAATTATTCTTGCCTTTATCCCAAGGTGCTACAAGTATCATTGCTACTCGCGAACAAACTAAAACTCCCCTCAGTCTATTTGAATTAATCCAAACACAGGGTGTCACTATCTCTGATGGTGTACCTTCCGTGTGGCGTTATGGACTGATGGCTTTAGAAAGTTTAGAGCAAAAATATACAAGAGCACTGAGTGAATCAAAATTAAGATTAATAATATTTGGTGGCGAATTACTACCCTATCAACTAATTAAAAAGTTACGCAACCTGTTTCAAACACCACCCCGGTTTTTTAATATCTTAGGTCAAACAGAAAGTATTGGAAATGGTTTTTATCCCATTCCAGATGACTGCAACCTTGAAGAGGGATATGTACCAGTTGGTAATCCTCTGGAAAAGATTCAGCAGGTTTACGTACTCAACTCCCAACTTGAGCCAGTAAAAATTGGTGAGTCTGGGGAACTACATATTGCAGGTTCTACCTTAGCTCGTGGCTATCTAAACCGGACTCAAGCGAATGCTGAAAAATTTATTGATAATCCTTTTGAGCCACAACAGCGACTTTTCAAAACTGGTGATGTCGCTCGCTACTCCAGCAACGGTAGTTTAGAAATTCTTGGTCGGATCGACTTTCAGGTAAATATCCGAGGGATGCGAGTTGAACTAGAAGAAATCGAATCTGTATTGAAACTTCATCCCCATGTCCGGGAAGGTGTCGTCACCCTTAGAGAAGATATCCCAGGAGACCAGCGACTAACAGCCTATATTGTAGCTAATAATCAAACCTCTAATTGGGGAGAAATTCGCAGTTTTTTAGAGCAGAAACTACCAGATTATATGGTTCCTAATGCCTTTGTGCTGATGGAGAAACTGCCAGTATTACCCAACGGCAAATTAGACCGCAACAGTTTACCTGCACCAAATATATCTGCTGATATTCGTAACTTTGTTGCACCCCGTACCCCAAAAGAACAAGTTATAGCTAACATTTGGGCGGAAGTTTTAGGATTAGAAAAAGTAGGCATTTATGACAATTTTTTAGAATTGGGAGGGCATTCGCTGCTTGCCAGTTTAGTTATATCTAGATTGCGCGAAGCCTTATCTGTGGAATTATCGGTCAGCGTTTTCTTTGAATCGCTTACTGTAGCCATTTTAAGCGAACATATTGAAGATTCCTATGATCACAACCAGCAAAATCAAACCTTACCAATATTAGAGTCAATTGACCGTTCTGTTGAATTACAATTATCTTTGATTCAGCAGCGATTTTGGTTTCTGGATCAAATGGAAGGGGCAAATGCTGCCTACAATATTGCTAGAGCGTTGCGTTTAGTTGGTCGGCTGAATTTAACAGCACTCCAACAAGCTATAGAGTCAATTATTCAACGCCATGAAACCCTGCGTACTTCCTTTGGCATTGTAGATGAAAAACCAGTGCAATTTATTGCTGCAACTGTACCATTTACTTTACCATTAGTGGACTTACAAGAATTACCAGAAGTTGAGCAACTGACTGAATTACAAAGATTAATTACCGCAGAATATACACAACCTTTTGATTTAAGCACAGCACCTTTATTAAGAGTTAAAATAATTTGCCTAGAGTCAGATTCCCATGTGTTGCTGGTGACAATGCACCATATTATATCTGATGCTTGGTCAGTAGGAATTTTTCTCAAAGAATTGTCTGGTTTCTATGGAGTTTCTCCCTTACCAGATTTGCAGATTCAGTATGCAGATTACGCTTACTGGCAACGTCAATTGCAGCAAAACAATATTATCACCACCCAGCTAAACTACTGGAAACAACAGTTAGCAGATGCTCCACCTGTAATAGAATTAACAACCGACCGACCGCGTTCTGCTATGCAGACATTTCGAGGTAGTATCCAGAGGTTTAAGTTGGGTGATGACCTGACAAACAAACTGAAAACCCTCAGTCAGAAGTCAGGTACTTCCCTATTTATGACTCTCCAAGCGGCTTTTGCGACGTTGCTTTATCGCTACACTGGTCAGGAAGATATTGTCATCGGCTCTCCCATTACTAACCGCAACCGTCCAGCCCTTGAGCCATTAATTGGTTTTTTTGTCAACACTCTGGTTTTACGCACCCGCTTAGAGAACAACCCCACATTTAGAGAACTACTAGCGCAGGTACGACAGGTTGCGCTCAATGCTTACGCTCACCAAGATGTACCTTTTGATCAATTAGTTGAAGTTCTCCAACCACAACGTCACCTCAGCCATAGTCCGCTATTCCAGGTGATGTTTGTATTGCAAAATTCCCCAGTCGAAAAACCAAAACTGCCAGGTTTGACTGTAACGCAGATCGAATTAGACAGACCAACAGCAGGAGCAACTTTTGATTTAACCCTGTCAATGCAAGAAATAGACTCAGAACTCAGGGGAGCATTTGAATATAATGCTAACTTGTTTGATGCTGAGACTATTGCCCGGATGGTAAAGCATTTTCAAACTTTGGTAGAGGCTATTGTTACTAATCCAGATGAGCGAGTCGGACAATTACCACTCCTAACAGCAGCAGAACAACATCAGTTACTGGTGGAATGGAATAATACACAAACTGATTACCCACAAAATAAATGTGTTCATGAATTAGTAACAGAACAAGCAGAAAAAACACCTGATGCAGTGGCATTAGTGTTTGAGAATCAGCAATTAACCTACCGACAATTAAATCTACAAGCTAACCAACTAGCCCATTATTTGCAGTCTCTAGGCGTAGAAAAAGAAACTTTAGTGGGTGTTTTTTTAGAACGCTCTTTTGAAATGATAGTGGGATTTTTGGGCATTTTGAAAGCTAGTGGTGCTTATGTTCCCCTAGATCCCAATTATCCGCCAGAACGCCTCAATTATATGGTGGCAGATTCACAAATGTCGGTTATCTTGACTCATTCTTCATTACTGCCACATTTATCCTCGACGCTAGAGCAAGCACAAACCAAAATCATCTGTTGGGATCAAGATATAGAAACTATTACAAGTCAGAGTTTGGATGATCCTATTAATAATGTTCAACCTGCAAATTTAGCTTATGTAATCTATACTTCTGGTTCTACAGGACAACCGAAAGCTGTGCTAATTCAACATTCAGCACTGTTAAATCTAGTGTTTTGGCACTTAAAGAATTTTGAAGTTAAATCATCAGACCGAACGACACAGTTAGCAGGAACAGCGTTTGATGCTGCTGTCTGGGAATTATGGCCTTATTTAGTAGTCGGGGCAAGTATATATTTAATTAAATCAGAGTTTCTGCTTTCACCAAAAACCCTCCAAGAGCAGTTAATATCACAAAATATTACTGTTAGTTTTATTCCTACACCCTTAGCAGAAAAATTATGTGTTTTAGCATGGTCAAACAATACAGCTTTGCGAATTATCTTAACTGGTGGAGATAGATTGAATCATTATCCATCAGATACATTACCATTTAAGTTTTTTAATAACTACGGCCCCACAGAAAATACTGTAGTTACAACTTCTGGTCAAATTTTACCTGGAGGATTAGGAAGTAAATTTCCGCCTATTGGTCGTCCCATTGCCAACACCCAAGTGTACATTCTCGACCGCTATCTGCAACCCGTTCCCATTGGTGTTTCTGGAGAGCTATACCTTGGTGGTGTAGGTTTAGCTAGGGGGTATTTGAATCGAAAAGACTTAACATCTGAGCGATTTATTGCTAATCCTTTTGTGGAAGATGAGCGACTTTATAAAACTGGAGACTTGGCACGCTTTTTACCAGATGGAAATATTGAATTTCTGGGACGCATTGATCACCAAGTTAAAATTCGCGGGTTTCGGATTGAATTAGGAGAAATTGAAACGCTATTGAGCCAACATCCCCAAGTTCAACAAGCGGTGGTAATTGTCCGGGAAGACGATCCAGGAAATAAATATTTAACGGCTTATATTGTGAGTGAAACAGAAACATTGACCAGTAGTAAATTGCGTCAGTTTCTGAAAGAACACCTGCCTGAATATATGATACCAGCGGCTTTTGTGACGCTCAAAGCCTTACCCCTGACTCCTAATGGTAAAGTTGATCGTCGGGTTTTGCCAAAGCCAGAGACAACAAATTCAGAACTAGAAGCTGCTTTTGTTGCACCCCGTACTTGGCTAGAAGAACAACTAGCCGAAATCTGGTGTACAGTGTTACATCGGGAGAAGGTAGGCATCTATGATAACTTCTTTGAACTGGGGGGACACTCTCTCCTGATAACATCTGTAATATCTCGCATTCGAGAAAGTTTGTCCATAGCAATTCCTCTCCATTCTCTATTTGCAGCACCCACTATAGCTGCACTTAGTCAAGTAATAACTGCTCGTCAGCTAGAGGTACAGGAACAAAGTAAAAGTGGTATAACCTTTGACACCTTACAACCTCTTGTCCCTCAATTACGAGACACATATATCCCACTGTCTTTTGCACAAGAGTCTATATGGCGTTTGCAACAATCAGATCCTGAAAGTTCTGCCTACAATAGCTTTTCTGTTTTACGTTTCACTGGCTCCCTCTCTGTAAGCGTGTTGGAGTCTAGCTTCAATGAGATTATTCGCCGTCATGAAATATTACGTACTACCTTTACTGTAGTAGAAGGTCAACCCGTACAAATCATTACCCCATCCCTGACCATACCGTTGGAGATCATAGACTTACAAAACCTACCTCAGAGAGAGCGAATATCTGAAGCACAAAGACTTGCTGCTCTGGAATATCAGCGCCATTTTGATCTAGCTTCAGTCCCTCTGATCAAAACAACCTTGCTGCGATTAGCTCCAGAAGAGCATTGGTTGATAATAAATATTCACCATATTATTACAGATGGGTGGTCATTTAGCCTGTTGTTGGAGGAGTTACGAATACTCTATGAAGCTTTTGCCAATGGTTTACCTTCACCCCTACCCGAATTACCTGTTCAGTACGCAGATTTTACCCTCTGGCAACGGAAATACTTTAATGAAAATGTAATAGAACAGCAACTTGCTTATTGGCTGCAAAAACTGACTAATACTTCACTAGCATCTGATGTGGTTTCTAGCAATCAGCCACAGATGAGTCACAGCGCAAGCGCATCTATTTATTCTGTAATTCTGCCAGCCAATCTTGTGGCATCAATCGAAGCTCTCAGCCGTTCTCAAAGAGTTAGTCTCTTTACCATTATCCTTACTGCTCTGAAGATACTTTTGTTCAAGTACACTGGTAAAAACGAAATTTTAGTACTGGTAACAGTTGGTAATCGTAGTCCAGTCGAAACTGAAAAAATGCTCGGTTGCTTCATCAACGACGTAATTTTGCGATCTGCGCTTCTCCCAAAGGGAGACGCCAAGGGCGAACGCAGCAGCGCTGAGTGCAAAGCACACGCTCCGCGAACGCTATCGCATCTCTCCTCTGAGCAAACAGGAATTACTCTTTTAGAAGAGATCAAAGAAACTCTCACAGAAGCAATCAACAATAAAGAGATTGCTTGTGAAACAGTCATTGATGCTATTACTAGCAAACAACCACTTAACATCTCCGCATCCCTGACTATGCTACCTCCACAAAATTGGCATGACTGGAGCTTAGATGTAGACTTTGTATCAATTAAGCGTGATCTCAACTTGTGGGATCAGGAAATTCCTTTAGAGATTTATGTTTCTTCACCTTCTGTAAATAATCCAACCATTGAAATTAAAGTCTTGTACAGCACAGAGCTATTTACAAATGAAACCATCGAGTTTCTGTTTAGCTATTACCAGGAAATTCTCCAGAAGCTCGTCCAAAATCCAACCAGCCAGGTTTCTGAATTTGCAAAGGACCTAAGTCTTTAAGAGGTTGTTTGAAAAGTATTGGGCGAATATAATTCGCTACTACACAAGCAAAGTCCGCCTGCGCGGACTCATGAAAATTCAACCCACGGAGGTGGGTTTTGTCTGTGTAGTCAAGCCACTGCGTTGCGCGGGTTAAGAGCGTTGAAGCAAGTGGCGCGCGACTTCTAGTCGCCTAGTGAGTAATAAAGTAGACTTTACAAACATCCTCTAAGGTTGTCCTAATTACCCTGATAACTGCCATACTTACCGACGTGTAGCAGGAAAATGAGAAATAAATGCTACATTAAACCATGAGGCTTGGCCACAAATTAACCAATAATTACTGTTGCTATGTTAGAAAACGGCCCACCAGAGTTGAAAGAACAGCCCAAATTTGGAGCATCTTTATTTAAGTGGACTGAGTATTTCTCCAGTAAGGAAGGAGAGATAACTCCAAGCATGAGTACTTTTATCTTGATCTGGTTTGGTCAAGTGTTATCTTTAGTTGGCTCACGCACAACCAGTTTTGCTCTCAGTATTTGGGTTTACCAGCATACTAACTCAACTACCCAATTCACTCTCCTGATTCTATCAACGACCTTACCAGCGATTTTGATCTCTCCCATTGCTGGAGTGTTTGTCGATCGCTGGAGTCGTCGCTGGATTATGATTATTAGTGACTTCTGTGCTGGTCTGTGTACCCTAACTATTGCCTGGTTATTTGTTAGTGATAATTTAGAAGTCTGGAATCTGTGCCTAATTAGTGCTATTAGTTCTGGTTTCAGTACTTTTCAAGGGCTTGCCTATTCTTCAGCGACTACATTACTCGTACCTAGAGAACAACTTGGTCGTGCTAGTTCGATGACGCAGATTAGGTTGTCTATTGCGGAAATCCTCTCACCTGCGCTGGCCGCTGCACTGCTGGTAACTGTCGAAATTTCGGGAGTTGTTGTCATTGATTTGATAACTTTGTGCTTTGCTCTGGTGTGTTTGCTAGTGGTTAAATTCCCTGAAGTTCAGACCACAGAAGCTAATCGAGAGGAGGTTGGGTTGTTCTCTTCATTCTGGCAAGAAGTGACCTTTGGATGGCATTATTTGATCGAGCGCCCTGGACTTATTGGCTTAGTAGTTTTTGTTGCTATCAGCAACTTTCTCATTGGTAGTGATGAAGCTCTAACCACACCTATGGTACTTTCCTTCACCTCAATGGAATCTTTGGGGACAATCTCTTCTATTGCTAGTTCTGGAATGTTAGTCGGCAGTTTCATTATGAGCATTTGGGGGGGAATAGAGCGCCTGATCAATATTATATTTATCTCGATGTTTTTTTTGGGTTTATTATATGTGTTAGCGGGCTTGCGCCCTGAGCCAATTCTGTTTACGATCGCTGAGTTCTTTATATTTTTTATAATCCCAATCGTTAATGGTGCAATCCAAGTAATTTACCAAAAGAAAGTTGCTCCAGAAGTACAAGGAAAGGTCTTTGCATTCCGCACTGCGGTTACTCAGGGTTTTCTGCCGCTTTCTTATCTGATTGCAGGGCCACTAGCTGACCAAGTTTTTGAACCGTTGATGGCGGCTGATGGGTTGGGAGCAGCCAGTATTGGACAAATTATTGGTGTTGGGCCTGGTCGCGGTATTGGTTTGATGCTGATCATCATGGGCCTATTTAGCATCGTTTTCACTTTCATTGCCTACTTGTATCCCCGTCTGCGTCTGCTGGAAGATGAGTTACCGGATACAAGTCCTTTCTCGGATCAACATTCCCATTAACGAGAGGTAACGGGGAAAAGACCGAATTGTTCCGTTTTCTGTAGGTCTTACTGGTACTTGCAAAGACGCTGAGGCAGGGGAGAAGAGAAAATAATTCCCTCATCTCCCTTCCCTTGTCTACTTAATGGTGGTGATGATGGTGATGATGTTCAGCTAACTGGGGATTAATTGCCTTTGCTTGTTCTTGCATCAATTCAGCAATATGAGCATTGGCCCATTCAGCGGCCATCGATAGAAATTGTGGATTGTCGTTAACACAAGGCATTTGCACATAGTCCACACCGGAATACTGTTTCTCTAAAGCATGGATGATGTGGTGGACATCTAACAGGGTTTCGTGGTTTTCTGTTGCAAAGCCAATGGGCATAAAGAGGATGATCTTTGCACCCAATTGAATCAGGTTTTTAGCCGCTTGGGTGGCATCTGGCTGAGTCCATTCGATTAGGGGTGTGTCATGGTTGAGCCAACCCACCGATATTAAGGGATAGCGGTTAATTAACTCTTCCCGTACTAAATCATACAGTGTCTGACTTTCAACAATCCCAGAGGTGAATCCTTTGGCTTTGTGAGGACAACCGTGATTCATTAACACAATGCCGATTTGGGAAGGTAGATAAGCTGCTGCTACGTCAGCATTGATTTTCTCCTCAACCAAACGCGCCATCAATTTGATGTATTCTGGTTCGTTGTAGAAAGAAGGAATATAGCGTATTCCTTTTACCCAACTTTCATCACCATCAGCCAATTCGGCGAAGGCATTATTAACTTGCTCGATAGCAATGCCACTGGTAAAGATGGAATCCACAACCAGTAGTGGATAAATTAAGATTTTATCAAAGCCTTGGTTTTTGATTTCTGCCAGAACTTGATTCGGCAGGAAGGGAGCGCAGAAGTTGAAGGCTTTAAAGACTTGGACACCACCGCCCCACTTGTGTTGTAATTCGTGTTCAATACCAGCCCGTTGCTGTTCAAAGATGGCATTGTGTGGGGAGATAAAATCGTGGTGTGTGTGTCCCCACTCATGGCGATCGAATAGCGCCAAAAGCTTTGCTAGGGGGGGATAAATCCAGGTTGGGACTGGTGCGAATTTTGCTGTGAGTAGATTTAAAGCCTGTTCGTTATAGTTAGCGAAATCTTCGTAGCTTTCGACTTCGCCGTAGCCCATGAGCAATACGGCTACACGGTCTTGACCTGATAGATGCTCGTGGGTGTGTTGCAGTTGGTCTTTTATTTGGGGCGTGGCAACCACAATGAATTCCTCAATATGACCTAAATGGAGAGAGAGTGATGGAATAACTTAATCGTTTCCCATACTCGTACGATATTATCCCATCCGGGGGGATAGGATAAGCACAAGAATTAAAACAATCTTGCAAAAGACATACTACGGTTATTACTGGATACTGAAGTCTGGGTATTTATTCCTCAGTACCTGATGTGTGTCTCTGCTAAAGGTTAATAGACACCAGAGACTGGTTTGAGTTATTTATAGAAGATTCAGATTATATTTTTAGGGACAAAATTTCCTGACTACCGTAAACTTCATGTTATATTTAAGACAATTAAGATTCCTAAATAAGAGCTTTGTGAAAGCTGCTAATAAAAAAGCCAAATGAAGATCATTATTTGCCCTGGAATCCATGATCCAGAACTTACGCAAAGCTTTATTGCAGAGTGGTTAAATCTGGTTGCTGATGGCGCAATGAGTCAATATGCCGAGAATATACTGGTTTTTCCGGGACAGGGTCTTTTGAGTTTATCAGCATTTCATATTTTAGACTTTTTATGCGATCGCTTGGGGAATGAGCTAAAATCGCCAGTTATATTCGTTAGCTTTAGTGCTGGTGTAGTGGGAGCGATCGCCGCTGCTGTGAAGTGGCAACTATTGGGCGGTCATGTCAAAGCATTTATTGCTATAGATGGATGGGGGATGCCCCTATGGGGTAATTTTCCGATTCATCGACTGAGTCATGATTATTTCACCCATTGGACTTCAACTTTGCTGGGTGGTGGGCAAAATAGTTTTTACGCCTCTCCAGCAGTTGATCATTTAGCGATGTGGCGATCGCCCCAAATTGTTAAAGGCTCCTGGGTAGATCCATCTAGCGAATTTTCCTCGTCGCCCAAAAGCAGCCTGACTGCCGCTGAATTTTTGCATCTGCTGGTAAAACACTATGAAGAAAAATAATCCGGACAACAAAGTGGGCAAGCAGGAGTGAGAAATAGCGGGTTATGCCGTTCTGAGTGGTCAGTTGTGATTAATTATTCTGATTTGCCCCTGCCCCCTGCTCATCCTGCTTCATCTACCCTAGTCAATATTCCCAAGTATCTGAATGTTTCCCACTGAACCTGCTGCTGTTAATAACGGCTTTGGCGCACTACTAAAAAATCGTGGTTTTATGCTTCTGTGGATTGGGCAATTAATTTCCCAATTAGCAGATAAGGTATTCTTCGTGTTGATGATTGCCTTACTAAAGCTCTACCTACCTGCTAATGAAGTGGGCGACAACGGGCGCTTCTTTTTGTATATGGCATTTACCGTACCAGCAATTTTGTTTGGCTCTGCTGGCGGCGTGATTGTTGATCGCGTACCGAAAAAACTGATCATGGTTGGCTCGGATGCGGTGCGCGGTGTATTGATGTTGTTGATTCCATTTTTACCACGGGAGTTTCTGATTCTGTTGATCTTCACCTTTGCCATCTCTACCGTGACGCAGTTTTTTGCCCCAGCAGAGCAAGCAGCTATCCCCCTTTTGGTAAAGCGAGAGGGTTTAATGGCTGCCAATGCCTTATTTAGCAGCACGATGATGGGAGCCTTAATTGTTGGTAATGCGGTGGCTAGTCCGATGTTGGATTGGTTTGAAAGCTTAAACAAAGGTTTTGGTAAAGAGATGGTGGTAGGTGGCTTATACCTGCTGTCTGCCTTGATCATGATGCCGATTCATTTTAAAGAACACAGACACATTGACCCAGAGGCAGAAGCAGTTAATCCCTGGACTGAATTCGTACAGGGCTTGCGCTATCTCCAAAAAAATCGGCTGGTGTGGAATGCCATGCTGCAAATTGTCACTTTATACTGCGTGTTTGCAGCGCTCATAGAATTAGCGATTGGAATGGCGGCGAGGTTACACTTGGAACCAAGAGATTTTAGCTTTTTCGTGGCATCTGCTGGGGTGGGGATGGTTATAGGTGCGGCAATTCTTGGGCACTTTGGTCATAAATTACATCACTTGCCCCTGCCTTTAATTGGGTTTTTGATTATGGCCCTGGCGTTAGGGTTGTTTATTTTTGTTCAGAACCTACCCCTAGCCCTTGGACTTTGTATCTTTTTGGGTGTAGGTGCAGCCTTAGTTAACGTGCCAATGCAAACTTTAATTCAGCAACAAACAGTGCCAGAAATGCATGGTAAAGTATTTGGTTTTCAAAATCATGCCATTAATATTGCCCTGACGGCACCCCTGCTGATTACGACAAAGCTAGTTAACGCCTTCGGTTTATCAATTGTGCTTTTAGGAATGAGTGTTGTGGTTGCCGCTGTCGGCGTCTGGTGCTCTGGCAAAATACCCGGCCAGTCTTGCAAGATGTGATTTAAAAAAGCTAGAGTGATAGTTTATTCTTATGCTTACACTGGAAATAATGTAAGTATTTAATTTAATTTTCCATTAAAATGAATTCTTAAGCACAGAATCTAAGCATTAACTTTAGCTATAGTCTGAGGTTCATAGTGAGATCGCTCTCCCCCATCAGTCCCGCGCAATCTGAGAATCAAACCCAGTCCCCTATCTCTAACTCCCAAGTCGTTACGCCCAAACGTGCATCTGGTGGGTTTGCCCTACTGGATAGCCTACTGCGGCATGGTGTTGAATATATTTTTGGTTATCCCGGTGGAGCGATTCTGCCGATTTATGACGACCTATATAAAGTAGAAGCTACTGGTGCTATTAAGCATATTTTGGTAAGACACGAACAAGGCGCATCCCATGCTGCCGACGGCTACGCCCGGGCTACGGGTAAAGTAGGAGTTTGCTTTGGTACTTCAGGACCAGGAGCAACTAACTTGGTAACAGGTATCGCCACTGCCTACATGGACTCAATTCCGATGATTGTGGTGACGGGACAAGTGCCACGAGCATCAATTGGTACAGATGCGTTTCAGGAAACGGATATCTATGGCATTACCCTACCAATTGTCAAACACTCCTATGTAGTGCGTGACCCCAAAGACATGGCGCGAATTGTCGCCGAAGCATTCCACATCGCCAGCACAGGGCGTCCGGGACCAGTTTTGATTGATGTTCCCAAAGATGTGGCTTTAGAACAATTTGACTATCTGCCTGTAGCACCGGGTGCGGTGAAGTTACCTGGGTATCGTCCCACTGTGAAAGGGAATCCACGCCAAATTAATGCAGCAATCCAGTTAATTCGGGAAAGCCGCCGGCCGTTGTTGTATGTGGGTGGAGGTGCGATCGCTGCCAATGCACATGAAGAAGTAAAAAAACTGGCGGAGTTATTTAATATCCCCGTCACCACAACCTTGATGGGAATCGGTGCTTTTGACGAACATCATCCCCTGTCTTTGGGAATGTTGGGGATGCATGGCACCGCCTACGCTAACTTTGCCGTCACAGATTGTGATTTGCTAATTTGCGTCGGGGCCAGATTTGACGATCGCGTCACCGGCAAGTTAGATGAATTCGCCTCCCACGCCAAAGTAATTCACATCGACATCGATCCGGCAGAAGTTGGTAAAAACCGCGTTCCCGAAGTGCCCATCGTCGGTGATGTCAAGAACGTCTTGACTGACTTGTTACGTCGTTGTCAAAGTGCCAACGCCAAGGCTACACCTAACCAAAACCAAGAGTGGTTGAACCTAATTAACCGTTGGCGGGAAGAATATCCCCTAGTGGTGCCCCACTATCCCGACAGTATGTCACCCCAAGAGGTGATTGTGGAAATTGGTCGCCAAGCCCCCCATGCTTTCTACACCACCGATGTTGGTCAACATCAAATGTGGGCGGCACAATTCCTCAAGAATGGCCCCAGACGCTGGATTTCCAGTGCCGGATTGGGAACAATGGGTTTTGGGGTGCCGGCGGCTATGGGTGCAAAAGTGGCGTTTCCAGATGATGAAGTCATCTGTATCAGCGGCGATGCCAGTTTCCAAATGTGTTTACAGGAATTAGGAACACTAGCACAATATGGTATAAATGTCAAAACAGTCATTATGAACAATGGCTGGCAGGGGATGGTTCGCCAGTGGCAGCAAGCCTTCTACGGTGAACGTTACTCTTGTTCAAACATGGAAGTAGGGATGCCAGACATTGAATTGTTGGCTCAAGCTTATGGGATTAAGGGGATGGTGATTCGCAATCGGGATGAGTTGCCAGATGCGATCGCCACCATGTTGGCACACAATGGCCCAGTGATTGTGGATGCCCAAGTCACCAGAGATGAAAATTGCTATCCCATGGTAGCCCCCGGCAAGAATAACGCTCAAATGATCGGTTTGCCTAAGCAGACACCAAAAGCCGCAGTAGAATCAGTGCATTGTAGTAACTGCGGCTCGAAAAACCCCCCCAATCACAATTTCTGTGCTGAGTGTGGGACGAAGTTATAAGACTTTTTAACGTTTTTTGACGCAGAGGATACACACCTCTGCGTTTTTTGTTTGTCAACTCACAGCATCTTTAACTTTGCGCTTTTTTAAGAAACTAGACATAAATGGCCGCTCAAAAAATAAGTAAAACCAATAGGCAATGACTACCGACATTACCGTACCTATTAAGTAAGATGCTGCCGCAAACGTATTTGGGGAAATTGGCAGATGAAATAAGAAGTAACGCACGAATACTAAAACTGGCCCATGAATCAGATATAAACTATAAGAAAATGTACCAAGTGCGATCGCCCAAGGATGTTGTAAAAGTCTTAGTACTAAAGATGGCCGTTTGCCCTCAATTATAGACTTGGTAAAAGAAATAAATAAACAAGCAAAGGCAAGTCCAGCAAAACTCTGATTAATCCATATATGCAAACCTAGCCGTCGCCACTCAGTTAAGAAAGCGAAACAAGTGAATATTATAGCAAGCCTTCCCCAAGGTAGGGAATTTCTCATAGCCACTAACTTGGGTTTTTGAGAAAATCCAATATCCGCTGCTGCCATTCCTAAACAGAAGATGCCTAGTAGCCAAGGATTGGCTGATTCAAATAATCCATTTAGCAAATATATAGGTGTTATGCCAATTACAAAGGCGATAATGACAACTGATAATAATCCGAGACGCCGCCATATAGGCAACAACAATAGCGGAAACAAAAAGTATATCTGCCATTCTGTTGCCACTGTCCACATAGGGGAGTTAATAGTTAAATATGTGCTACCACTCAGATTATGAACTAATAGCACATGAGATAAAACATCAATCAAAGAAAACTTAGGAGAGAATGAGCCAATTCCTGCCTGTTCATTCCATTGAAAACCAGTGAATTGCTCTAAGAGGAAAATAACTCCTCCTAGTAGTATACTGATGAATAAAGCCATATAGTAAGGCGGTAATATTCGCCGCGCTCTCCTCTTAATATAATTAACAAAACTTCCTGATAATTGGCTATTTTCAGAACGAACTACTGGCAGCATTAAAACATAGCCAGAAAGAACAATAAAACTGATAACACTAAATGCACCATATTTCATGGTTCTTACAAAGAAAGTCCAAAATACAGATAATTGATCAGCAATTAATGGTTCAACGTGGACAAGAACAACGTACAGAGATGCCAATCCACGCAAGCCATCCAAATAAGGTAAATGGAGCCTCTTATCAGTAAAGTTTTCTGTAATTTTAGTCATTAACTTAATCTCCTACTATCTTTTAGCTGATAGATACTTTGATTTCTTATTAAGAGTAGAGGTGCAGTTAATTAAGGATGTATTATTCTCGGATCTTCTATTAAAGAGAAATTGTGCAAGGAGTTAGTGTGTGTTTGCCTATTTCCAGAGCACATTACCCAGGCTAACCTTGTACAAGCTAAGGAAAGAAGGTGATAGATGAAATTCTCTAGCCTTCATGATTTACTTGCCGTAGCAGCTTTTGATAACTTGTGCAGGTACGCGCACAGTTACCGAGAAAGGGATAATAGCTAATTATTTAATTATTATTTGGTAGTGTACTTTTTTGGAAATAAGAACAATTAATTTTGATTTTCATGACTCATTAGCACCGAAGTCTAATCCTTTGCCACAAAATCAAATATATAACTCTTGATGTGTATGAGTTAGCAATTTGACAAGCTATTAGAATTCAGATACTTAGTTACAAAATATCAAAATACTTATTTTAATTCAGTTACATCTTTTTGATCTCTGCCAAAATATGAGTGAAATTTACTCATTCTTATCGAGATGTAATTGTTGAATTATTCATGAAATTTCCAAGCAAGTACAAGCACATCAGATCAGGGGGGTGTGTCTCCAACTTCAGCCATCACATTGAAGTTAACCATCGGAGCGAACAAATAAACACTTCCCCGATTACTATAACGACTTCCTTGCAGCCAGTTTTTAGAATGTGCCGCTGTTGTAATCATGATGTGCCAAGAGAATTTACATATTCACTAAAGCGCCTTGATAGTGACACAAGTAGTGTACTTCCACCATGCTAAAAGAGAGTTAGGAAATTAATGTCAAGGAATAGTAAAGTTTAAAGATAAATTATAAAGTTTTATAGGTAAACGTAATTTTATGTCCAGTAATTTCCTAATTTAAAGATATCAATGTTACTGCCCAATAGTTACTGTAAATTAAATAGATAACAGCGATGAATCAGAGTAAATACAGATATAAAAAAGCGACCAGTATTCTGTATTCGGTGCTTTTTAAAACCTGAAGCTTTACTAAACATTTCTGGAGATTAGCTGCAAATTTATATTCTCAATAAATAAATCAGAAATATAAGATTGTATGGCTACAAAAAACCCTACAGATGCCTTATTTTCTCGTTGGCAGCACACACTCCAACCCTTTGGTGTTGACCAAGTAGCAGCAAAGCAAGCCTTTACTAGGCTAGTTGAAGCTTATTCTAGCTGCGAACGGCATCGCAATTATCACACAATAAAACACATTGCTCACGTCCTCAGCACCATTGACACCTTACAAGCCTGCGCCCAAAACTTACCTGCTGTACAACTTGCCGCCTGGTTTCATGATGTAGTCTATAACACTCACGCTCAAGATAATGAAGAAAGAAGTGCTGACTATGCTAGTGATGTGCTGAGGAACTTGGGAATTTCATCTAGTAATATTACTAATATCACTCGTTTAATTCTGCAAACTAAGCACCAAGCTGCCGCCGATGACTTTGATAGCCAAGTGTTACTAGATGCAGATTTAGCGATTTTGGCTGCTGACCCAGTTCAGTATCAAGAATACGCTAATGCCATTCGCCAGGAATATAGCTGGGTATCAGAAGCGGACTATATTGCAGGTAGAAGGCAGATTTTAGAACGATTTTTGCAGCGTCCGCGTATCTACTTTACGCCTTTAATGTTTGAGATATCTGAACCATCTGCCAGATCAAATCTTCAAGCAGAAATTCAAATCCTGATACAAACAGGCAATTAAGGCGATGCTGGGAATGTCCAGTGGTTTCATTTAGTTATTCACGATTACAGAAAATTTAAACTCGACCTAAAAGAGGTTTGAATTTTTCTTCCCTAGTTTTTCCCGATCGTTATTTAACCTGAAAAATAACCGAAACTAGCCATCACACTTTTTTTCCTGTTCTTCGTGCTATTCTCGTGTTGGCTAAAGAACATTTACGCGGTGTGAGCCATTGAGAAGTTTCGGAAATTTTTACTGAAAAATTTGAGTATAACTATCTGCAATTAAAAGAGAAAAAGAGGTTTATGAACATAACAGCTCAGAATCTGACATTGGGTCATCTTACCGCATTGCCAGTCTCATCTCCCCCGAAAAAAATCGCTCTCCAGATAGGGCTTATTGACAAATAGGTAGGATTTATTGACAAAAATAGACCTATATTTTTCAACCATAAATTGCTTCGTTCTTTATCTCATAAGCTTTTTAACCTATTTCGTCGCCCCATCAGCGAACAGACTTTAAACTCTCAGCCTTTTGCACCAAAAAGTCGGTAAAGATACTCATAACAGTGCGCTGACGTAGCTTAATATTGGCATTAACAGACATACCAGATTGTAAGGGAACTTGGCGCTGATTAATCAGCAAAGTTTGCCCATCCAGACGAACCTTAGCCGCAAAACGCCAGAACTGATAAACCTGGTCAGGAGGCAAAGCATCAGAACCAATCTCAACTAACTCACCTTGAATATCGCCATATTCTTGAAACGGAAAAGAATCAATTCTCACATCTACAGTTTGTCCTGCTTTTACAAAACCGATATCGCGATTAGTAATATAAACATTAGCCACCAAACTCCCACTAGGAACTACCTTGAGAATCGGTTCACTAGGATTAACCACAAACCCTGGAGCCTTAGCCTTGAGTTCAAAAACTATCCCATCCACAGGCGACTTAAGTTGCTGATATTTCAGAGTTTCTTGTGCTTGAGTTAACTTACTATCTAAATCACCAATTTGACTATTAATTTCATAAAGGCGCTTTGTATTATCAACAATCATCTTAGTCAATTGACTATCAATTTCTGCAATAGTTTGATCATTAGCCGTGATTTTAGCTAACAAATCCTCTTGGGATAATGCTGCGGTATTGCGGCTTTTCTCACGAGATTGAGCGATCGCCACTCGTTGGCGTTGTCCACCAGATAGAGCTGAACCTCGTTCCCCGACACGGGTGTTATAGCCACTGGGCAACGACATAATAAAGTCATGGGCAAATGCTACCTTAGCGGCGGCAATAATTTCTTCATCGCTAGCATCAGGACAAGCCAAGGCAATATTTTCGCGCACCGTGCCATCAAACAACAGCGTATCTTGCAGCACCATGCCAATTTGAGTGCGGAGTGAATAAAGTTCAACTTTGCTGATGTCGTAGCCATCAATTAAAATTTTGCCGGACTTGGGTTCATAAAGTCGGGGTAGTAACTTGAGCAGTGTACTTTTCCCAGAACCGCTTTGACCGACAATCCCCACAAAGGAACCCGCAGGGAAATCTAAGTTGATATTGCACAGTTGCAGTGGGCCATTTTCCCGGAAACTAAAGGAGAGATTTTCGTAGCGCACACTGCCTTGAATACTAGGCATGAGGATATTTTGGCTATCGGTTTCTGTCTCTTGGGGAGTGTCCAAGATATCGGCGAGGCGTTGTAGAGACAAAGCAGTTTCTTGGAAGTTCTGCCAGAGTTGCACCAAGCGCAACAGGGGGCTAGAAACATAACCAGCTAAGATCCGGAAGGCGATGAGTTGCCCTAGTGTCAGTTGGTGATTGAGAACCAGATAAGCTCCCACCCATAACACCAGCATACTAGAGAGCTTGTTAAGGAAGTTGCTAATGGAACCGACAGTAGTTTGGGTAGAGACTGTTTTGAAGCCTGCACTGATGTAACGAGCATAACGTTCTTGCCATTGCCAGCGCGATCGCATTTCTAAATTTTGCGCCTTGACTGTTTGCATTTCTCCCATGATTTCCACTAGGTAAGATTGCGTCTCGGCGTTGCGTTCGGCTTTTTGTTGTAATTGTCGCCGCATCAACGGTGACACCATCAAGTTAAGCAAAGCGAACATCGGTATTGTTGCCAAAGCAACTAAGGTCAGTGCTGGGCTATAAATCGCCATCACCAAAATATAAACTACCGAAAATACTGCATCCATCACCACAGTCAAGGCTGTACCGGTGAGGAATGAGCGGATATTTTCTAGTTCATGAATGCGTGTTGCCAATTCCCCCACGGGACGGCACTCAAAATAAGATAATGGCAGCCGCAACAAGTGATTGATAACTTCAGAACCTAATGAGAGGTCAATTCGGTTGGTGGTATCAGTAAACAAATGGGTGCGGAGATTGGTGAGGACTGCTTCCGCCACTGCCACCACGAGTAAAAATATGCCGAATACTTCTAGAGTATCTGGACTATTACCGACTATCACTTTGTCGATAATTACTTGGGTGACTAAAGGGTTTACTAGCCCAAATACTTGGATAACAATGGAAGCAACCAGGACTTCAGTTAAAACTTTCCGATAGCGCCGCAGTGCAGGGACAAACCATTGCAGACTAAATCTAGCTTTGGGGGTGTTTTTGGTGGGTTGCAGTAGTAGTACTTCCCCTTCTTCACCCCAGGTTTCGGCAAAGTCTTTGGCTTTGCGGCGTAATAGTCCCATTTCTGGGACGGCTATTAGTAATTCTTGGTTACTGTTTTTGTAGATGATGGCAAAACTGTCTTGCCAGGAAATCATGACTGGTGCTTGCAAGCGACTAACTGCGGATGCTGGTACTTTCACCATTTGTGTAGTTAAACCGATCAACTCAGCAACAGCACCGCAATATTGCAGAGATATGCTACCTGTTTGTGTTTGTTGCTTCGTCAACACCCGCCGCACTGTATCTTTGCGAAAAGGGATATTAAAATATTGGCTTAACATTTGGAAGCAAGCCAAAGATGCATCTAACGGACCTCTACCTCGGACACAAGGATATTTTTGTTTATTGTCTGATGCTGCTGGTTCTGGTGTAATGTTAATTTCTGGGGCGTAGGCAATTGGGGTTAACTTTGCCAGTTTTGGGGCTGGTTGTTTACCGAGTAAAGTTTTGGGTAACCCCAGCAGACGCATCGGTGCAGGAAATTTCAGCTTGGGGTTGAGATATTCTGATTCTAGGCAACTACCCACAGGAAATTCTGCACTAGAACTACCACTAATTAACCACAAATATTCTGAATCTAACTGGGGTGATGCTTGGCGAGTCGTGATTGTTTTGGCGATCGCATTTGGGTTGACTGCTTGAGTCAGCTTCACCAAATTTTGGCTACCGTCGGCGCAACGATGCAGTTCAGCTTGGAGTAATTCATAGACTTCAATCAAAGAAGCAGTTTGATATAATGCTTGAGCAAAAGCCGATTCCTGCTGCATCAATGCCAAAAAATCTGCAACAGGTAGATTAATGGTGATGACTTCGCTAGAAGCGATCGCAGTTTCACAAGCTACTCCCCGCACATGACTTACCCAGCCCAAAACTTCCCCAGCCGAGAGTAGCTTGAGTGTTGCCGGATTAGCTTTGCCGAATTCATAGCCTAAAAGCCGCGCCTGACCTTCATAGATAATAATAATTTGCTCTGGCATTGCTTCCCGTGCCACTATCAGCTGACCCATGCGGTAGCGAAATAACTGCACTTTGTTGAGCAAGTTTTCTAATATATTTAATGGTAGATAATTAAAAGGAAACAGTCCTGCAATAAATTGTTGAAGATCAACACTAGTATTTGTCTCGGTTTGAGCTACCTTCACCTTGTCAGTTACCATTGCCAAATCCTGTGAACTGTCTTCAGATTAGAGTGCGATCGGGAAGAACTAGGGAAGGACAATAGGATTTTGAATTTTACGGAAAGTATGAGCAGAGATTTCCTCGGCTCGTAACTTCCCCAGACGAATTTTGAATTGGTATCATGCTGCTAAATTTTCCATCGCTTTTACTGGCGGCGGTTTAATACCCATCCATATTTGTTCCCGTGGGGAAAGTTGAGATAATTGCTGCTGATACCAAACTGTAAAATTTTCTTTGAGCAGTCTTTGACGCATAAATTCATCTAAACGTGCTGGAATGACTTGTTCAATACGTACAATCGCCAGCCATTCTCCGAAACGTACAGGGGGTTGAACTTCCCCAACGGGAATGGTATATAGTAGATTTGCCAAATTTAAGGGCAAATTCCCTAACTCAACTGGGCCGATAATGCCATAGGTTTGTGCTTCTGTCCCTTGAGAATATTTCCGGGCTAACTCAGCAAAAGATTCTTCTCCTTCGCGGATACGAAAATAAAGTTCGTTAGCTATTCCGATCTTGTCAACGCGAATTAAAGAGTAAATAACTTGGTCTAGTTGTCGTTTGCGTTGCAGAAAATAAGATTCTAATTTATGACCCCAAGTCGCTTGCTTAAACTTTTCTGTTCTGAGTTTTCGCGTTGCCAAGAGTTCCAATTTCTCTTGGGTTAAATCATATTGCGATCGCCAGTTTTGCTGTTGGATTTCTGAAGTCAATTCCCAATGTTGATAAAATTCTGCACAAGCTTGAGCCGTTTCTTCAGGGGTGCAGGTAACTGATAAAATTGCTTGGTCAATAATCCTCTCGCCCAGTAATTGCGGAATTAGCTGATAGCTAGCGAGGAGGGGAATGATCTCCTCAGAGGCGATCGCGCGATCGCCTAATTGTAAAACTTTCGTCATCTCTGCCTTCCATGATTTCTATAAAATGGTATTGGAGGTATGGGGGTGCAATGCCTCCGAATAACCACTTTCTTAGTTAATAGAACTTACGCACTGTACAAATTGACTATTTTATGAGTAAATAAAATTCGGTCGATTCAGGCTTTTGGTGATTAACTTCAGATAAATAGCGTTCACTCAGGTACGGTCGGTATTCGCTAAAAAATCTTTGAAAAATCTAGTGGGAATGCCTGAAATCCACCTCACATATTTGGTATTTTCTGTCAAGGCGTAAGTTCTAAAATTTAGCCTTTTCAAAGTAGTGAAATACTGAATGGCAGAATGGAATTTTCAATCCCCATGTCACTCAAAATTTGATATGTTGATTGAGAGTTATATTTCAGCAATCCAGTAAATTCGTCAGTCACCTTGAAAAGGCTAGACCTAAATGGTGTGTAGCTTCTCGATAACCACTGGTAATTTTGATGTGGGAGAACGATTTTGCATCACTTGGGAGCTATTGCCGGGGGTTTTACCAGCGGTTATTAAGCAATTCCAATGCTATCAAAGACATCGATGTTGAGAGTATAGTTGGTAGTACCAGAATATTGGTTGACTTGCAGTAAAAATTCACCGTTGCCCTGAGTTCCAAAAGCTTGGAAAAACTCTGACTGTCCTAGATTATTAGTAGAGCGTCGAAGTTCCTCGCCTGCGTCAACGATGCCATTCTGGTTAATGTCTTGAATCAGTCGGATGTCAGCATCAGCAGTTGAGCTGATTCCTGTCAGTGAAATGTTTGCGCCCGTAAAGAGTCCCAGCGTGAAGTGGTAAACATCAGCAGTGTTTGAATTACTTACATTACCAGTACGGGTGGCATTAGATGATACAAAACCAAGTTCAACCTCTGTGGGCAGCAGGTTGCTGAAATCATTTATATTACCGGGCGCAGTTGCAGATAAGGCTAAATCATAAGTTACACCACCTTGACTACCAGCATCATAGCGCTGGACTTGGGCAAAATAAGTACCTGCATCTGCTCTGACATTAATTGCCTCATCGTCATTCAAAAACTTACCAGCAGATTGAATCAATGGATCAGTGCTGGCGTTGAATATACCATCACCATTGTCTCGATACAGTCTTAGGTCGGCATTATCGCTAGCACTAATGTCTGTAAGCGCTAGGTTAATATTTCTGGTACTACCGATTTGGAATTGAAACACATCATCGGGTTCACCTGCACTTAAAGAGAAATCATTTTTGGTAACAGCAGCGCTAGATAGAGAACCAATTTGAATAAGTGACATTTTTTTTGCTCCGGAAATTTGTTTGTTGTTTGATATAATGAGGTTGAGATAATTGCTTCCAGGTTTTTTCTGGGTTTGCTTTTCTGTCTGCCCTCGATACTTTTAAGATTAGAGAGTGATCGGGAAGAACTAGGGAAGCGCGATCGCTATTTGGAAAAAATTTTGTAATTACTCAACCTCCTTGAAAAGAGGCACAGATAAAGGTTGTCTGGAAGGATGGAAAAACTGCCCTACCTAAAACAACTATCAGATGTTTTATCCAGACAAAACTAGACAACCTTCCCGGTACTAGGAGAGCGTCAAAAAAATGCTGTGAAGAGACCGTGAAAAGACTTGCCAGTGTCGTCAGGCTAGGAGGGAGAAGAGAACTACATTCCAATCCCGACGGACATGATATAACTTATGTTTTTGCAATAGAACTCAAGACACTACTGATCTCGTCAGCCAACTTTAAGGGACGAAAGGGTTTAGCAAATACAGCAGCAATATCCAACAGAAGAAAGCTCTGTTGTTCTGAAGGTTGAACCTTTGCAGTAACCAGAATAACGGGAATATGCTGAGTTATCGGGTTCACTTTAAGTTGTTGCAGGGTTGCCCGACCATCCATATCAGGCATCATCATATCCAATAGAATGACATCAGGTTGGTTGCTTGCTGCTACGACCAAAGCTTCTTGTCCAGAACTAGCAGTTAGCACTGTCCAACCTGCTGCCATTTCTAATCCCATTTGAGCGATCGCCCGCACATCTTCTTCATCATCAACTATTAATACACATTTACTCATAAAGATTTTTTATTTAAATTGCTATTGACAGTTTTGCCTGTTTTACTCTAGTAATGGCAGAGTCAGATAGAAGATACTGCCTTGACCCAGAATGCTTTCTGCCCAAATATTACCGCCATGTTGCTCAAAAATGTTACGGCAAATAGCCAACCCTAGACCTGTGCCCCCTTTGTTGCGAGAATCGGAGGCATCTACCTGCTGAAACCGCTCAAAAATTGTCTGTAGTTTATCAGCCGGAATACCTCGTCCCTGGTCTTGAACTGTGATTTGCAAGCAATTTGGCTGCATCTGGGCACGCAGCCAAATAGTAGTACCAGGTTCGGAAAATTTGATGGCGTTGCTCAACAAGTTAGTCAGAGTTTGCAGTATCCGGTCTGGATCTACTAAGATTTCAGCCGTGATGGGTTCAACAACAAGATTGATTTGGGAGCGTTCCGCCATCGGTTGCATAACTTCTGCCGACTGGGTAAGTAGGTTGGCCGCGTTAGACTTGACCTTTTGGATGGTCAGCTTACCCGATTTTATCCGTTCCAAGTCTAAAATATCATTGACTAAACGAATCAAGCGTTCAGTGTTGGTAATAGCAATATTTAGGACTTGTTGACCTCTTGAAGTCAGCGTTCCTAGCTGTCCAGCCGCTAAAAGGTCTAAAGCTCCCACCAAAGAGGTGAGGGGGGTACGTAGTTCATGGCTAACTAAAGAGATGAATTCGTTTTCTAACCGTCGGCGCTCAGTGATATCGTTGAGAGTATTGAGGACGCACTCTCTCCCGGATAGCTCAATGAGTTCCGCAGAGAGCAAAGCAATTCTAACTTCGCCTAATTTGGTACGAAATTCAATTTCATGATTTTGCAGAGATCCTTTTTCCAAAAGTTGCCCAATTGTGCTAGCGTACTTTTGTTGATTCATTCCCAAATTGAGTTCTGTGAAGGTGTTACCAATAATTTCCTCTAGGGAATAGCCACTCATTCTCAAAAAACTACTGTTGGCATCAATAAAGCAGCCATCTGCCAGGGAAGAAATCATTATAGGACTGGGACTAGAACTAAAAGCTTTGGCAAACTTTTCCTCCGCCTGCTGGCGCTCCTGAATCTCCTGTTCTAACCTAGTATTTTGCTCTTGCAACGATGCACGCAAATTGCGAATCATCAAATGATTTTCTAAACGTGCCAGCACCTCTTCGACGTTGAAGGGTTTAGTAATGTAGTCTACGCCTCCGACTGAAAAGGCTTTCACTTTATCTAGCACGCTATCCATCGCACTCAGAAAAATTACAGGAATGTCACGAGTGATCTCATTGGCTTTGAGATGTTGACAAACCTCATAACCATTCATCTCTGGCATATTTACATCCAGCAAAATCAAGTCTGGTGGCGCTGCTTGCGCTCCCCGCAGACCGGCTGTAGCTTTGGTGACACTACGAACTTTGTAACCTTGTCCTGTCAGCATGGCAGCTAAAAGCTGCAAGTTTTCTGGAGTGTCATCAATGACTAGAATATTGGCTTTAGGTTTGTCTAATGGCTGACTATGCATCCTCTTCTCCCGTAATTAACTCAATTATTTCGTCAAAACAGAAAAGACTCACAAGCTCAGTCAGTCCTTGAGTTAAAGCGCAATGGGCTTCGGGGATTTGTTGAATCAGTTCACAAATTAGTTCGGCATCAACCTGGATGGCTGCCTCATGTAGAGCATTTATCCATGCTTCAGGCATAACAGCTAGGTCTTTTGAGGTTAGTGGCTCTACTTTAGTGACTCTTTGCGCGGTTTGCTGGCTCTCTTGCTCTTGTGCATAAAGGTACTGTACTCCCAAATGTTCAGCTATTTTATTGAAAATGACCGCTTCCCGGAATGGCTTACGGATCAGGTCGTCACAACCTGCGGCTAATATATCGGAGCGCTGTTCTTCAAAAGCACTGGCTGTGAGGGCAATAATTACTGTCCGAAAATTTTGGTCGGAGTTGTCTTTCTGGAGCCTCTGTTCTTGGGCGCGAATCTGTCGAGTTGCCTCATAACCATCCATCACAGGCATTCGCATATCCATCCAAATTAGGTGGGGATGCCATGCTTGCCACTCTTGTATTGCCTCCTGACCGTTAGTTGCCAGACGGGTTTCAAAACTAACGGCGTTGAGTAATTGTATCAATATTTTGTAATTCTCTATGCGGTCATCTACCACTAGTATTCGATACACAGGTTGATCAAGAGCCAAACTGTGTACCCGCTTTTTGGGGGTTGGTGCTGGAACTTGCGATCGCAATGCCTGTTCCACTTTAATCTCAAAATCAAAAGTAGACCCCCGATTTACCTCACTAGAGAGACTGATATCGCCTCCCATTAACTGCACAAATTGACGGCTGAGGGTCAACCCCAGTCCCGTACCTTCTTTAGATTGGAAACCACTAGCCGTTTGCACAAAGGGTTGAAAGAGTCTATCTAATTCCTCAGCCGCAATTCCTTTACCAGTATCGGCAATTTCAAAATGTAGGGAGTAGCTAGGAGAACGGGGGAGTTCTGTCCTGAAGAGTTCTTCGCCTTTAACTCGCAGCGTGACTCCTCCAGAATCGGTAAATTTAATGGCATTACCCAAAAGGTTGATCACGACTTGCCGCAGCTTACCCTCATCGGTAAAGATGTATTGCGGTAAATTTGGAGCCAGTTCAACTGTTAAGTAGAGTTTTTTCGACTGAGCTCTTACTTGGAACATTTCTTGAATAATTTGTAACAACTGGTGCAGGTCAAAGGGTTCCGGGTTGAAAACCATGCGACCAGCTTCGATTTTGGACATCTCTAACACATCGTTAATTAATTTCAGCAGGTGTTCCCCGCTGCGATTGATGGTTGCCAGAGATTCTCTCTGATGCTGAGTGAGGGCGGTATCTCGCTCCATCAACTGGGCAAAACCCAGAATAGCGTTCAGCGGGGTGCGGAGTTCGTGACTCATGTTGGCGAGAAAGACACTTTTAGCACGGTTAGCTTCAGCACTGCTTGCTGCTTCCCGTAGGGCAGATTCTTTTGCTAATCGCAATTCTTCTTCGACCTGATGTCGTGAGCGACCAATAGCAATCAGTTCTCCTATGAGTTGTAAGAGGTTAATCTCCTCCTGGCTCCAAGTTTTACGGTCATCAACGATATCCACTCCCAAAAACCCTACAACTTTACCAGCATGGATCATAGGTACAGCCACTAGAGACTGAATAACTTCTTTATACAACAGAGATTTCTTTGACGTTGCCTCTGCTGGCATATCTGCAACATGGACAACTTGTAAGCCTTGTACAGGTTTGCCACTAAGAATACAGTTGTAGAACCAGGGAAACGGCTCCACAGCACTAGTGATATTGCTAGATAATGTTTGCGCGCCATCAGTTTGCCACTCATGAACAATGTTAAACTGCTGCTGTTGCTCAGAGTATTCAAATATATAACTGCGTCTAGCCTCAAAGAATTCAGCGATCGCTTGCAGGGTAAAATTGACCGCAGTTTCTAGATTCTGGTCGATCAACTGCCGGGAAATACTGCTGAGTAACTTGTCTGCCTGTGCCCAGCGCTGCATAGCTACTTCTGCTTGCTTGCGCTCAGTAATATCTCGAAAACTCCAAACTCGTCCAACAATGCGATCGCCGTGGCATTGTCTATGGGAATAACGCTCAAAAACCCTGCCATCCTTGAGTTCTACTACGTCAAAAGCTGCCTGTTCTGGGTAATCAATTAACAGTTCCCTGGCCCTAACAATAAAGGCTTGCGAATCTCGCGTCTGTTCAGCCATAAACCTCAATCTTTCATTGCTCTGAGATGGCGATAGCAATGACTCTGGCATCGACCACATCTGTAGGAACTTGTGATTATAGACACTAAGGCTCCCATCACTACATAAAACAGCAATTCCATCTGCTGTAGACTCCAGGGTAGATTGGAGAAAAGACAGAGTTTCTGCCCGTTGCTGCTCTGTTTGTTGGTGTTCCGCTTGTATGCGCTTTGCTTGCGTGACATCCCGAATTACAAGTACAGCCGACCTTTCACCTCCTATATATTCGGCACAGTTTCCTGAAATTTCTAAAATTAAGGGGCGATATCTACTGACATGCCGCTCTGCATCTACCTCTTGTTGATATTCATATTCTGTGGTTTCATACTCGGAGCGGAGAACTTGCACATCAGGATAACAATCTGTGGCAACTGCTTGACCCGATTGTGTTAATGGTAGTACCTCATTTAGTCTCATATTCAGCACTAGAATATGAGGTAGATTCACTAATCTATCGAAAGCAGCATTACACCACTGCACTCTGCCATCATTACCCATCCAGACGATAGCATCAGCAATTGCTCCTAGTGCTACCTCCATCTTCCCTAGAGTTACCCGCAGTTGGCTAACTAAACCGTCTACATTTAAGGTCATAGATAATTTCCCAGCACATTTACTTGCAAGTTCTCATTTCTTGCGTATGTTAACAGGCCGCAATGTCGCCATCAACAACCAGTCCTCCTGATGCTTTTCTGCCATAATTAGATGTTCGGCTTCAATTTATCTCCCAAAATACCAAAGAAGCGAAGTGGTGAATAAAACGAAAAAAGTCTACCAATGAAATAATATTCGTATGCGACAGCTAAACTGTACCGCTTACAAAATGCCTCATTTTTATTTTAGGCAAAACCTGCAAATCTTGTCTCCTGCCCTGACGAATGTAGGTTTTTTAGATTTTGCGGTTTGACCGACTCGGTGACGCAAAGATGGGGAGATCTGATAAATCTCATAAATCTCAGAACGAGAAAATCTGCTTTTTCAGACTGAATGTGAAAAACCTACACCTGTGATACCCCAACCTCCCTACTGCCTCAATGTGCAAACTATAAGCACAGCAGCTAAACTACAATGCTCAAGCGGTAATGTAAATTTTATCTAGGCAAATTTGGTTGTTTATTATGAATTTAAAAAAATTGGCAGTTAGAAAAACATTCTTTCAACCCATAATATATATGTTACCAACTGCGCTGATTTTAGGTAGCGCTATTCAAGATTCAGGATTACTCAAAGCCCAAACTACAGCACCTGTATCTTCTCGACAATCAACACCACCTGCTAGGAAACCTGCTTCATCTAAAATAAATAAGTCTCAACCTATTTTTCGGTGGACAAAACCTCCAGCAGGACTCAGTACGATACCAGGACGCCCAATCGGTATGGGAAGTAGAGATTTTTGTCCAGCAGTAGAGAATCCACTCAGAGCTTTAGTGCCTTTTCAAGAGCGTGATTTAACAAGCCAACTTAGTAAAGCATCAATGTCCACAACCCCTATGGATGTGTGGGGATTAACGACAAATAAATATCCAACATTTTGGTTTTACGTCCCTTACACAACAGAGATTCCAGGTGCAAGTGCAGAGTTTGTGTTACAAGATAGTGAAGAAAATGAAGTTTATCAAAGTACTGTATCATTAAGAGCAAAACCAGGAATTATCAGCGTTACGCTGCCATCTACAGCGCTTCCTCTAGAAATAAACAAAAATTATCGTTGGTTTTTCAAAGTCAGTTGTAGTGGACAGAAAAGTATCCCAATTCATGTTGAAGGCGATATCCAACGAGTCCAGTTAAACGTCAGTTTAGAAAAACAATTAGCAACAGCACAACAACGAGACAAAGTTTCTATATATACTGACAATGGCATCTGGTTTGATGCACTGACTTTACTAGCACAACTTCGGCAAGCTAGCCCTAATAATGCATCTTTAATTAGTGATTGGCAGAGTCTTTTAGGCTCAGTAAAATTAGATAAAAACTCAGTTAATGCTCCCTTTATTGAGGATGAATTATCAAATCTATAGCAATAATAAATGATTCCTGAATATTAATTTTTGTCCCACTTTCCAGGCAAACAGGATGCAGGAAAGAGATATTTTTTTGTAAGAATTTATGTGTTTTAATACCAGTCACAGAGACAGTTTCAGAATTTACTCCATCTTATTCACATAACCTGATTCGCAATAAGGCACGGAAAGATAGGCTTGATATCATTTTTATTAAATAAATTGGCGGCTAACACAGGAAAATATTTATTAGAGAAAGTTTGTAGAGATGCAGGTAATATCTGAATCCTTAAATATTCTAATAAATGATTTAGGACTGCTGTAGGCTTATTTATAACCACTCTAGAGACTAAATAAAATAAGCGGATATGAATATATTTGCCGTGGCATCAATGAGTTCTCAAAATATAGTTTCCAGGTTTTATTTGAAAATGTGAGTTAAGCGGTTCTGGCGCGAATAAAGACGAATCATTTGGTCAATATTTAATCTAAATTAAATCTAAAATGCGAATTTTGTTGATTGAAGATGATGAAGTTTTACTGCCGTTACTGCTGCAATCTTTTAAAAGTCAACAATACGCGGTAGATACGGCACGGGATGGTCAAACTGGTTGGGAATATGCTCAAAACACCAACTACGACCTCATCGTTATGGATGTGGGACTCCCCAAAATTGATGGGATTACTTTATGCCAGCGTTTACGTGCAGACAGATGCTCGGTTCCCATCTTACTAATCACTGCCAGAGATGCTAGTACTGAGATCATTCGCGGACTAGACGCGGGTGCAGACGACTATTTAATTAAACCTCTGAAATTGGAAGAACTCAAAGCAAGGTCACGAGCATTACTGCGGCGCGGCCGGGTTTCTCCCACAACTGTGCTCAAGGTAGGCAATCTGCGTTTAGATCCTCAAAGTTGTTTGGTAACCTATGACGAGAAATCTCTGGCACTAACTCCCAAAGAATACAGCTTGTTAGAAATTTTTTTGCGGAACCCGTCACGGGTATTTAGTCGGGGGCAACTGGTCGAGCTTCTCTGGACGTATGACGACCCCCCTTTGGAGGAGAGTGTCAAGGCACATATTAAAGGTTTGCGGCAAAAACTCAAGGCTGTAGGAGCCGCAGACTGGATTGAGAATGTTTACGGCTTGGGGTATCGGTTGAAGATGGGTGTAGGGGTGCAGGGGACTAGGGACGCAGAGGGGGGAATTAGTGTTATTTCCTCACTTCCCTCATCTTCCTCACCCTCCCTTGAGCAGCAATTCCAGCAGGGAATAAGTCAACTGTGGCAGCAGTATCAGGGATTAATGGCTCAACGTCTAGCATCTGTGCAAGCAGCAGCTAAAGCAGTACAGATAGGGACGCTATCCCCAGAATTACGCCAGAATGCTGGGGAAGCTGCACATAAGTTGGCTGGTGTTTTGGGGATGTTTGAACGGGAAACTGGAACCTTATGGGCAAGAGAAATTGAACAGATTTTGTTAGAAAATCAGGCTTTGCAACCAAATCAGGAGCGCCAATTTTTAGATTTAGTCAAGAAATTAACTGAGCTATTGGAACCAGCCGAGTCAAAGATGGCCCTGTCTTCAGCGACTTCTCGATTGTTGTTGATTGACACTGACGAAAATCTCAGTCGAGAATTACAAGAACAAGCGCTGGCGCTCAACCTGAGTTGGCAACTCTTGACAACGTTAGAGCTAGCCAAAACCTGGCTTCAGTCTCACTCGCCGGATTTGGTGGTGTTGGCTGTGGATATGGTGGGAGTGCAGGAAGATAGTCTGGCATTACTATCTGAGCTAGCGGCTCGGACTCCGCCAATACCGGTAGTAGTGCTGGCCTCGGCAGATGGGCTGTTGGATCGAGTGACGGTAGCTCGTGCTGGCGGACAGGGATTTTTAGTTAGACCTGTGACAGGCGGGCAAGTTTGGGCTATGGCAAGACAGTTATTACAACGTACCCATTCCCAAATAGTGAAAGTGCTGGTAGTGGATGATGACCCTGTTTTTTTGGCAGCATTGCGTTCGATGCTGGAACCTTGGGGAATGCGGATGACGGCGTTAGATAACCCTCTACGGTTCTGGGAAGTGTTGCGGTCTGTGGCTCCTGATTTGTTAATTTTGGATGTGAATATGCCCCAACTTAGTGGGATTGAATTGTGTCAAGCAGTCCGTACAGATCCCCAGTGGCAGGGTTTGCCGATTGTGTTTCTAACTGCTAGTAGCGATCGCCAAATTATTCAGCAGGTGTTTGCTACTGGGGCAGATGACTATGTAACTAAGCCAGTGGTTGGGCCAGAATTGTTAACTCGCATCACCAATCGTTTAGAGCGTAGCCGTATGCTCCAGACACTCTCTACTAAAGACCTGTTGACTGGATTACCAAATCAACTCCAATCCAGTCGGGACTTAGAGGAACTGATTGACACTGCATCTTGTTTCTGTCTGGCAGTATTTAGTATGGCAGAGTTGAGATCGCTCAATATTCAATATGGTCATGTCGCAGGCAACCAAATTCTACAACGCTGGGGTCGCTTGTTTCAGACTGCTTTTCGCGGTGCAGAGGCGTTGGGCTACTGGGGAAATGGGGAGTTTGTGGTCGGCATTCCTGGGTTAACGAAACAACAGGTAAGCGATCGCCTCAATGAATTTTTGACTACCCTGCGGCAGCAAGTCTTCACTGCACCGAATGGCGATCGCTTTGATGTGAAATTTAATTTTGGCATAGCTGAGTATCCCAACGATGGCAAAACCCTACAATCACTGTATCAATTGGTGATGCTGCAAAACTTTCAGTAAACAAATTGTCCTAATTAACAGCACAAGATGGAGAGGCAAGCGAAGGGCTATGAGGTGTCACCGTTGGGGCTTGAGCGACTAGAACCACATTACCATTAGTATCAATCACCCACCCTTGGGCTTCGACAATTGCAGTGGGGCTATTGGCAAACTCAGCTTTCTGTGTGTTATCTTCTGCGTGGCGCTGCTGCTGAATAACCACCCTGTTCTGGACATCACCAGCTCGATTCTCACGCTCTGACCCTAGCTTGAGCCAATCTGCCCGTACAACATCATTACTCATCAATGGCTCTCTAGGGCTGGGTGCTATACCTCCACGCCCAGTAGCAATAAATGAACCCTTTCCTAGTTTCCCACCAGGATTGCAGTCAGTAGCGATTTGCTGGGAAACATCAACCAGATTAATAGGTAGTTCGATCAATCCTTTACTAGGATCAACATCTGCTGTGTTAATTTCTATAGTGCCACTTAATGAACGGTTTTCCTGAGAAAACACCGTGATGTCATTTGTTGGTAGCCCACTTGAGTCTAGTTTTTTTGGCTCTTTAGGTTTTAACAGTCTCTCTAACTCTTCACCAGTACGTAGCACAAACCCAAAGATTTTCTGAGTGTCGATTGTGATCTTACCGCCAGAGCCAGAGAAAGCATTAGCTGTGATATCGTTATTTTCTAAGGGAGCAGCGACAACGAAGCCATTAGGTGCATTGATAGTAATATTCCCACCATTGCCAGGAGCGTTTGCTGCGCCTGCACTTGCAGATATTTGACTTTCGCGGCGCATCAGTAATAAATCTTGAACTTGTAGCGTGATATTTCCGCCCGGACCTGAGCTACTTCCAGCTTGAAGTACTCCTCCATTATCCAAAAGTATGGAGCGAGCCGTTACATTTATTTGCCCTGGGGTTGCTAGATTACTTGTAGTTTTTAGGTCGTTTGCAGCAACGCCCACATTTATTAGAGCGCCATCACGGACAATCAATTTCCCTGTAGTGATGTTCACTATTCCTGCATCTCCCTTATATAAGGTTGAAGCGAACAATTGTCCCTTTCCGGCTAATTCTACCGACTCTAAGGCATTCACTGTTATATTTCCTGCGTTTCCTTCAGCTAATACTAATCTCGTGTTGGAGTCACTCACTGCACTAGACTCTGCTGATAACCTTGCCTCATCTTGGATACGCAACTTTCTCGTCTTGATTGTAATGTTACCAGCGTTTCCCGTACTACCAGTTATACTAAACAATCCAGTTAAGCCACCTTGCTCAGTAGTGCTACCAATTAGTTCCACAGACTCAGAGGCATTTACGGTCAGATTTCCTGCACTACCCGTGCCTATGGAATTATTGGATATTCTTGCACCATTCTCAACGATTAGCTTCTCAGCTGTAATTGTTATGTCCTTGCCAATTCCAACTCGAGTCACACTACGCAAGAAAACATTATGACCACTGAGTAGCACTTCCTTGCCTTGCACCTGGATACTGCCGCCATCTGGACCATTAGTATTGACAACCGATGGAATTTTAGAATCGTCAGAAATTCGCTCGATGAGTTGAATGTTCTGGAAATTCTGCACCCCTTCATATCCTAAATTCCAGCTTTGGTCAGTTGATGTTAGTTTGACTAGACTATTGGCTGCAACACTGCCTAGTTCAATCCTTCCTGACGGTGCTGTTAAATTTCCCCCTTCTAGCGTGACATCACCGCCTAGAAGTGCCAAGGTTTTGCTTGGTTCCACCTGAAGGCCAACCTGGGATTCATTGCGGATAGGAGCAGCGGTGGCTCCGAATTGTAAGCCAATGGGAACACTAACTGTCAGCAGGGGTGTGGTTTGGGGTTCTGTAGTACTAAACTTTGTCCCATCCTCAAAGTTGACACTACTTGCCGTACTCGCTACAAATGAACCACCAATTTGTAAAGAAGCATTCGGGCCAAACACAATACCGTTGGGATTTATCAGAAACAGGTTGATACCGTCAGCTTTCAGCGTGCCATATATATGGGAAATAGAATTACCCGTTACCCGGCTAATAATATTCTGAACCTGCCCAATATATTGAAATTCAGCTATACCTTTATCAGGTACAGAAAACTGCTCAAAACTATGGAACAGATTACTACCTGCTAGTGTTCCACCTGTAATTGTCGTAATATTTTCTTGCGTTATCACTTGGGAATTAGTAGGTAGAGTCGTATCTGGGAGGATTTGGGCAACAGCACAATTTGTAGAGAAATTGATTGCACTCCCTATGACAAATCCTAGCCCTTTAACCAAACCACAATGATTAATCATACTAAAAATAACACCTCTATAAAGAAGTGACAGTTATTGACCAATATTGACGCTGCATCTTATTTAAAACTCACGCAACGCATGTTGCGTCATGTTATACTGAGTTTAGCAGAGTACAGTAAAGCATATGAAAATTTTTCGTTAGATAAGCTGCTCTGTGTCTATCTTGATGATCTTGAATTCCATTGTACTGAGGTAGACTAAATATAAATTTGTAATCTGTCTCTTGCTCCATACTAGAGTTAAGAGCATTTATTAAAAATAAATAAGTAGAGGCACAAACATTTTGTGTCTCTACCTAGAATCTGTATTCTAGGTAATAACATATAGCTATAATTAGCAGTTGTATGTCAACTGTCATCCATTTTATTAATATTTTAAAAAATTAAATATAGAGACTTTGTAGGCAAAGTCTCTATATTGTTAGGGAATAAACTAAAGGGTGTATTCAGTTTACTCTCAATGTTTTGACTTCATAGCTATAAAGGAAACATTCCTATCCATCATCAATGATTTTCAGGGCACTTGATTTCCTCACCATTCGAGTCCAAGCAAGTGTGATTGGTACAATAGGATGGTATATCCTTCTTCTTGTAACTATCAGCTTTTCTAGTATCAGACTCATTAACCTGAGTTTTTATGATATTGATACTACACTGAATTTGAATGACTTCTTCTTTTGATAGTTTGTACTTTTGAACCACTTGGGTGAAGTCATATTTTCTTAACATCCCATCAATTACTTGCTGAAGCTCTTCTAATAGTTGTTGGCGTGCTTGAGAATTGGTAGTTTTAGGCTGGAAGTTTGTAGGAACCATGTTTTTTTGTCTCTTTAGTATTGAGATAAAGTTATTAAAATTGTATTGAGCTTGGTGCTGCCAAACTTTGTCTGGGGTTGGTTGCCATCTCTTGGCTCTATAGTTTTCAGATTAGAGGACAATCGGGAAGAACTAGGGAAGATTGACTCCGGTTTAGAATAAATTTCTAGGTTATTGATTATATATCATCTTCAGGGCAAGGCAAAGAACACTAGTAGAGGGCTGAGGAGATAAAGCTACCGTATCTTGTGGGAAACCGCTACGCATCTACAAAACAGTCGAAATAGCAACAAAGTATCTAGGTATTGAAGTTAAAATTCTGCGTAGCGGTACTAGCGTGTCCTTAATCAACAGGAACGGTAATATTGTCAACTACAAAATTGAAATCTACGTAGTCGCCGCCTTCGTCTGTATTATTGACTCGCTTTTGGATTTTTATATTTCCTGTCTTTGTACTAGGAATTATTTCGTCAATTACGAGCTTTCCATCCAAATCAGATGTCTTTTCACTAGTTCCTTCAAATAAAAGAGCTTCTCCAAATAATCTAACCTGTGTTTTATCTGATAAAACTTGCAAAGCGAGTTTAAGCTCAAAACGGCATTCACCGCCCCAACCTATAACAAATGGCGAAAGCTTGACTACATCGGTATTGTTCAGAATCAACGTTTGCGTGGTGCTTCTAGATATTGTTTGATTTGCTACAATATTTTTATCGTCGACACCGTAAGCGTTGGTATTGATAATTACTCTACGTGGTAATGTCATATTTTTCCTGAAATTTATGTACTTTTTGATAAACTAGTACTGAGACTGGTGCTTCCAAGTTTTTCCTGGGGTTTGCTACCTTTCCTTGACTCGATAATTTTCAGATTAGAGAGCAATCGGGAATAACTAGGAAAAATTCCTATTTGGGAAAATTTTTCAGGTTCTCTGTTATGTATATTTTTTTGAGTAAAGCCGAGTGGTACGCTTGATAAGTGTCAGTGTCTGAATTCAAGCCTTTAACAGCTTTTAGAAGTGAGAATTCAGGAAGTAGCGACATCTAAATTTGCGTTCTATATTTAAATTACTTATGCGTCCTCGTCAGGAAATTGTTGAAACTTTCTCTACCTTCGCCCAGTTGGAAAATGATAAGTTTAGCAAATGGTTGACAGATGTCAGATTGCGCCGCAGTATGGAGCGTTATTTGCAAAATTCTCCAGATACTAAACATTTGGTAGAGCCTGCCGTTACAGGATATTTTTGGTCACTATATTGGTATAAGGTATGGCGGTTGAATCCTAAATTAAGCAACCTTGCCAAACAACATTTATCAGCCTATTTACAGGAAACCTGTTATTGGGCTGCCGGAAAAATACTGGCTCGATTTAATATCAACCAGTACGGGTTGGCTGATTATTTTCAAATGGGGATTGCCGAGCTTGAAAAAATTCTAGAAGGATATAACCCTGAAAAAAACTCTAGTCTAAAAACCTATGCCAGCATAGCATTTCCCAGCCGATTAAAAGATATTCTCCGCCAAGGCAAGGAAGCCGATATTTGTACTAACTGGGGTTTGTTACGCAAGGTAAGTAAAAAATTAGTTTTGGAAGCGCTGGATAATGCAGGCTTATCTCCCACGCAGATATCCCAATATCGCCTAGCTTGGACTTGTTTTGGGATGCTGTATCTACAAAACCAACCAGATGGAACTCAAAAGCTGCCAGAACCAAATCGGCAACTTTGGGCAGATATAGCCAATCTTTACAATAGTGAACGACACAGCCAACTAAATCCTCCCGGTTCAGAGTGCAGTCCAGAGGTGATAGAGGAACGGCTGACCAAAACTGCTATTTACCTGCGTGCTTATCTTTACCCAAGTGTTGCCTCTATCAATATCTACAACCAAGAGGAAGATACCAGCCAGGAGTTTGAGATCAAAGACCCGTTATCTGAATCGTTAATAGCGCAAATTATCGCCCAAGAAGAAGCTCAAGAGCGCAAAAATCAACTATCTCAGATGAATCAAGTATTGGTGTCAGCTTTTGGACAGCTAGATCAGCAATCTCAAACCATCTTTGACCTTTACTACCAACAGGGAATGACTCAGCAGCAAATTATCCAAGAGTTGAAGATCAGCCAACCTACTGTTTGTCGTCGGTTACTCAAAGGGAGAGATTCATTGCTGGCAGCTTTACTAAATTGGCGTAGAGAAACAGAGAATATTTCTGTAAATGCCAACCAAATAAAAGAGATGAGTGCTGCTTTAGAAGAATGGTTGAACATTAATTATGCTCAATCTGGCTTGAGAATTTCATCAGTTTGAGGTATTATATATGACATTAACTTTTACAGAACCAACGGAATTGCTGTTAGAGGTAGTGCCCTCTGTGCGATCGCAGTCTTGGCAAAACAGCCAGATTTATGGAACTCCTCACAGTCGCTGGTGTGCCTATATCAATCAAATCTGCCTTGATGTTTTTATAACCTGGGTTAAAAATGAATATGTTTCCGATGCCGCAGTTTGGTTCAGCAGTGCTGGTATACCTAGTTTTTGGGAGTTTGTCAATGGAGTAGGCATATGTTTTGGCGAGCAAAAAGTCTTGCTAGTTCCTAGTGAGGCCATTGACCACAAGGAATTAGAAGTACCCCAGGAATGGGTGGATATTCCCAGTTGGGCAGCAGATTATTATTTAGCAGTACAAATTACAAATAATCAAGAGTGGGTGCGCGTCTGGGGTTACACAACCCATCAGGAATTAAAATCGCCAGGTAACTATGACCCCGTTGACCGTACCTACTGTTTAGATGCACGGCAGATCACAAAAGATATTAGTGCTTTCTTTTTAACTTACCAATATTGTCGAGAAGCACAAACCAAAAAAGCGATCGCCTCATTACCACAATTACCACAAACTCAAGCAGAAAATCTTGTGCAACGCTTGGGTACTCCTTCCGTCACATTTCCCAGACTGGCCGTGCCATTTGCAGTTTGGGGGGCGCTTTTAGAAACCGAACAGTCACGACAAAGCCTGTATCAACACCGACAAGGGATAACCAAAATTAATCTCACTCAATGGTTAAAGGGCATTTTTTCCCCAGGTTGGCAGACTTTGGAGGCGGTTTTTGAGTTAAGAAGTGACAACAATGCTTTAGGACTGAGAAATTACTTCGGAATGAAGGATGCCACTATCAGGCAAGCTAAACTCATCGACTTAGGAATGCAACTGCAATCAACTTCCGTAGTCTTAGTAATTGCACTTGTACCTGATATAGATAGGCAATTTATTAGTGTACGGGTACAGTTGCATCCGGCTGGGCAAGAATTTTATTTACCTGCAAATATTAAGCTGGTTTTGCGCTCAGAAGATCGGCAGGTGCTACAAGAAGTGCAGGCGAGAAGTCAGGATAATTTTGTGCAAATGTTGCGCTTTGACGTGGAAACAGGGGTAACTTTTAATATTCAAGTCGAACTAAATAACTTTCAAATAACAGAAAATTTTATAGTTTAACCTAGTTATTCCTTATTAGTTTAGTGAAGAATATGTAATATTAAACACAAATTAATTTGTGCATTAGTTTAGTGAATACTGTGTAATAATTAACATAAGGTAACCAACTACCAAGAACTAACAAATGCAGTAATGGATAAACTAGTCGTCTTTAGCTTGTTGGCAGGCGATTTAAATCAAGGGTTTCCCGCAGTTACTGCCCAAGTTTCGGATAGTAGTAGGCTGTACCCGATGAAATTTACCAGTAGTCTGCCACCAGTACCAGAACTACCCGAATTATATCGTCGGTGGCAGCTGCTTTACGAGGCACTTCATCAGCGCCTGAGTTGGCGATCGCGGATTAAAATTTATCCGCAAGAAATTACCAATGTCTCTGTGAGTGAATTCGGCGAAATATGTCAACAACTACAAGAACATATCAATAGATGGTTAAATTCTGAACCATTCCAAAATGTAGTGCAACAGTTACGGACACTACTTAACAGAGATGATGCAATTCGAGTAATTTTTGAAACTAATATCCCTTTACTTCAGCGACTTCCTTGGCATCTGTGGAATTTTTTTGAGGATTATCGCTATGCAGAAGTAGCATTAGCTCCTCATGAGTATGGATTTTCTCCAACCCAAGCTAAATTGCAAACAGGTAAGGTAAAAATTTTGGCTATTTTGGGTAATAGCGAAGGTATTGATATTGACAAAGACCGGACTCTGCTACAAGGATTAAAAGACGCCGAGACAGAGTTTTTAGTAGAACCAACACGCAAAGAAGTTGACCAACATTTGTGGAATCAGGATTGGGATATCCTATTTTTTGCTGGACACAGTTCCAGTCAAGCGGATGGTGAGACGGGGAAAATTTATATTAATCAAACTGAGAGTTTAGCAATCCCTCAATTAAAAAACGCCCTACAACAGGCAATTTCACGAGGGTTAAAAATTGCTATTTTCAATTCCTGTGATGGTATAGGTTTAGCACGAAATCTAGCAGATTTAAATATTCCCCAAGTGATTTTCATGCGCGAACCAGTACCAGATTTGGTGGCGCAAGAATTCTTAAAAAACTTTCTTGTTGCCTTTGCTGGTGGCAAGCTTTTTTATTTAGCAGTACGAGAAGCAAGGGAAAGACTCCAAGGATGGGAAAAGGATTTCCTCTGTGCTAGTTGGTTACCAGTAATCTGCCAAAATCCAACAATAATGCCTGTAACCTGGCAAGAACTATGTGGTAGTGGTAGTTTTAATTCTCCTAGCAATGAAGTATCTAGTATTTGGCAGAAAATTGTAGCTGTATGTTTTATTGCTAGTATTGCCTCTGCTTTAATTATTGGTTTAAGATATTTGGGAATTTTGCAGATCCAAGAATTACTAGCTTTTGATCATATATTGAGACTACGTCCTCAAGAAGAACAAGATTCGAGATTGTTAGTTGTGGAAGTCAATGAAAAAGATATTCAAACTTTATTAGAGCCGACACGGGGACTAAAATCAATATCTGATTCTTCCTTAGCCAAATTAATTAAAAAAATCCAACAATATCAGCCACGAATTATTGGCATAGATATCTATAGAGATATTCCAGACTCACCCAATAAATCAAAACAGTCAGAATTGACAACACAGTTAAACCAAGGGAATGTAGTTGTTGTTTGCAAAGGTAAAGATAGCGAACATGACCCCCAAGGTATTAAACCTCCTGCGGGAGTTCCTGTTGATCGTCAAGGCTTTACTGATGGAGTACGAGACCCAGACGGGATAGTTCGCCGTCAAGTTTTAATGATGAAGCAAGAACCTTCTTCTGTTTGCACTACCCCGTTCTCTCTTAGCCTACAACTAGCTGCACGCTACTTATTTTTAGAAGATATTCAACATGACTTTACAAATGATGCGGTAATTTTTAAATCTGTGAGTGGTGTAACAAAGTTTCAACGATTAAAATCAGGCGGGAGCGGAGCGTACCAACAAGGCATCAGTTTAGGTGGTAATCAAATACTAATTAATTATCGCAGCGCTAATTTTGAGCAAGTTAGTGTTGAAGATGTGTTGAGCAATCGAGTTAAACCTGAAGCTATCAAAGATAAAGTCATTTTCATTGGAGTCACAGCCCAAAGCTTAAGAGATACTTTTCCTACACCCTATAGTCTGTCACAGCAACCTTATCAAGAAACTCCAGGGGTATTGATTCAAGCACATATGACTAGTCAAATTATTAGTGCTGTTTTAGATAAAAGAACTGTATTTTGGGTGCTGCCTTATTGGGGTGATATTTTTTGGATTTGGGGTTGGAGTTTAGTTAGTAGCTTGGTTGTTTGGTCAGTGCGATCGCATTTAGGAAAAATATGCTCACTAGCTATTACTATCATAGTTTTATACGGAGTTTGTACTGCTATTTTTTTATTCCAAGGAGCGTGGCTGCCTTTGGTGCCCTCTGCTTTTTCCGTTATCCTTGCGAGTGGAACAATGTTAGTATTGAGACTAAATATCTAGTAGTCTATCAAGTTAAGTTTGCTAGGTAAAGCAACTATTTTAGTTCTCTTATTTCCTTATTTCTCCGCGCTCTTTGCGTCCTTCTCTGCGAAACGCTGCGCGAACGTGGTTCGTTTCTTTACCCTTAAAATAGGAGAGCGAAAAAAATCGCTCTCCTAAAAAAATTGATGCCAAGTTGTGTCTACTGCATAACAGAAAGCTTTAATTTAAAGCTTGGCAAACAGAAGCAACGGCATCGACTATTTTCTCCCAATATTGTAGGTTGGAATCTCTTGCCTTAAAACACTTTTCAATTTGAATGCTATTGCCATTAGATAACCGATTGACAATGTTTTAGGCATCATCACCATCATAAGAACTGTTTGCAGAAGCAACGATACTATTTCTTTATGAAGATGCAATTAATCCTTCCTGAAGACTAGCAATTCTGGACTCCTCCAAAACATTGTTGAGCAATGTTTTGGAAAACCGCACTTATTTGCAGATATCTTCTAACCTTGGAGAAGATGTTAAAGCTGGCTATGCGGCACGGCGCACGGCAACTGTGGGTGGCTCACTGCCTTCGGTGGAAAGGGGCAGGTACGTTTTCTCAGTTGCTGGGGTGGCAAATAAATACGCCTGCGCCTCTTCCTGCCCTTCAATCTCGATGGCGGCGAGATAAACTGGTGCCAGCAAACGTTGGGCTTTACGCTTTGTCAGACTCAGGTAGCCGAAACGCATCCACTTGGGGGCAGCGATATTGCTGATTGGGATCTTCGATTCACCCATCCGAGAGCTTAACTGTAGGAATATCTGACGGGCTGCCTGTTCTGGTGGAAGGATTTCTACTCGGTCGATTACCTGGTCGATAGTCTCACGCACCTGAACCGTTAAAGAGTCAAGTGTTCCTTTGTTAGCTAGCTTGACAGCTACCGAAGCTGCGCCCAATATCGGTAACTCACCTACAAAGTGACGATAGGCTCCAACCACTCGGCAAAGTACTGGTTTGACTGTCTGACCTTTCTGGTCGGCAGCAGCAGCCTTGATTTGCCACAACTGCTCAAAGTTCAGGGACTCGTTTTTCCCTACCCACTCGCGGATGTTTAAGCGACTTGTGGTTCCTTTAACCAGTTCTAGTAGCCTTTCTCGCTCCTCAACATCCTCGAAAAGCGACTCCATTGGATTGAGTCCGGTGACGAGCTGAATCGCGCCGGAAGCATGATAGGCTGTTAACTGCGCCCCAAGCGGCAAGCGGATAAGCGTCCGGTCATTCTCTACAGACAAATCACGACGGTCTATGGGTAAGCTAAATGCCTCGGCAGCTATATTTAGGAAACGTTTAGCCCGTTGTTCTATGTCGTCAAGAGAGTGCTGCCGCACCTCAAGGATCTCAGCACGCGAAGGGATCGAGGATACGCCCTCCACGCTGCTAGCTATTTTCTCAATCAATATCCGATCATCGCTCATGGTTTAACCCTCCGCCCAACGACATAAAATGCAGGATTGTTTAGCTGGTGGCAAATCTGGATCGACATTGCCGTGTCCCCAGAGGTGGTCTCGATTCAGGTAGCTGCGCTCCCATTTGATGTTGCCACCATTCCAGGTGTCCGCGTCGCCCACGCAGACCGTGATTGGGTGGTTGTCTACCCACCAATCGGACACACCATCGATCCAGGCTTCGGAGATTGTGTGACCATTTATGAGGTTTTCAGCCACATCTTCACCACATTCGTCAGTGGTAATGCCGTCATACATCTTTCCCCAAGCACCGCAATAAATATGCATCCCAGCAAAGATATTCCAAAGCCCAGAGACGTTGTTGCGGTCAACGGTTTCGCAAGAAAAGGCCATTACCCATTCAGCGTTCCAGTTCTCGCCGAGCTGCCACTGACCTGAAAAGGTACGCCAGTTCTTACGGGGGATGTCGTAAAGCAGCCTGGCTTGTCCATCGGACGTATGATTGCCATGAGTGCTAATCCAGAAAATATCTACATTGTCCACCCAATTCACATCGTCGCCACCTTTATCTGAATCACGGATGTCAGTTTCCCAACAATCTGTATTGGCAAAGTAAAAAGAGCGCGTGTGACCAGCTGAACGCAGCTTACTGTCGAAACCGTTGCATATATTGAATGTGTAGGTTAAGTCCCCCGCAGTGCTGACGCCCGCAGCACGCGCATTGCTAAAAGATCGAATGCCTTCTATGCCAAATTTGGCCATTAGATCCTCCTTCTCCTTCAAGAGATTTGTTTTTGGTTTGATGGTTTTTAATTTAGGGGAGAATCGAGAAGAAGCAGGGAAGATGAATTACAATTTTTGTCTTGAAAATAGAGACTAGAGGCTAGGGGCTAGGGGCTAGAGAAGAGAGATTTCCATGCCCTCATTGTGTGATTTATCACATCAGTTCTAGCTTGAAAGAGTGATTTTGGCGAAAGTAGGCAGCAAGATGTGTTGCTGTGGTTATTCCACCCCATAGCAACAGCAATAACTGTTGAGTGATGGTAGAGAGCAATTAGGAAGCAGAAGCCATCTCAGTCACATGAACTTGATAACCAACCACAAGCTGTACAAAAACAGTTAAATAGCATGATATGCGCTCAAGTTAAATCCATTACGGACCGGAATTTTATTTTAAAGGCTTTATTTCTATCAGGCTTTTCAGGAAATGATATTATACAAATCTATCATTGACTGCAAAGTATACATTTATAATTATGTCTAATTTATTTAAAAAAATCACCTTTTTTTTGCTTCTAAACAGATGGGAATTTATTTTTTTGAATTTACGTCATCAAAAACGAATCATAACAAGTTCTATATTGTTATTTACTCTGGCATTGTACATAACTTTGATTCCTATAACTTTTGCTCAACAACCAGCCACAAATATTTCTATTATTCACTCTGCAATCGCCATACCAGAACAGTTAATTGAGCAAGGAGAAAGTTTTTATCATGTGGGAAAGTTTAAAGAAGCGGTAGCAGTTTTGCAACAAGCTGTCCGTTTCTATGAATCACAAAAAGACTATATCCATCAAGCAGTATCTTTAAGCAATCTGGCACTGGTATATCAGCAACTCGGTTCATTTAAAGATGCCGAAAATGCTATTAATATAAGCTTAAATTTGTTGAGTTGGGATGCCAAAGAACAAAAGTTAAAAGTCAATAACCAAAACTCAAAATTTGTGGAAGTTTTGGCACAAACCTTGGATATTCAAGCGGGACTACAACTGGAATTAGGCAGGACTGAACTATCTTTAGCAACTTACCAGCAAGGAGAAAAATTTTGGCAGCAACTCGGAAATAATATTGGTGTAACTCGCAGCAAAATTAATCAAGCTCAAGCTTTACGGTTTTTAGGTTTCTACCGCCGTGCATTGGATACATTAGAAGTAGCGAATAAACACTTACAAAACCAACCTGACTCGCTGATGAAAGTTGCGGCTTTACGTTCCCTGGGTAATGCACTACAACTGTCGAGCGATTTAGAAAAATCTCAGGAAACGCTACAAGCCAGTATTAATATCGCTCGAAAACTGCAATTACCCCAAGATATTAGTGCTGGAGAGTTTAGCTTAGGTAACACGCTGAGAGTCAAGGGTGATTTTGAAAAGGCGATCGCACATTATCAAAAAGCGGCTGAAATTGCACCGAACCCCCTAGCAAAAGTTCAAGCGCAGATCAATCAACTTAGCTTGCTGGTGGATATGGAAAAAATCGCAGAGGCCAAAGCACTTCTCCCTATTATCCAATCGCAACTTGCAAGTTTACCTGTCAACCGTAGCAGTATCTACGCGGAGATTAATTTTGCCCGTAATAGTAGGAACATTATTTCTGCTCAATATATTGCCCGGATACTGGCTCAAAGTTGGCAACAGGCACAAAGTATCAAGGATAGGCTAGCCCAATCCTACGCCCTTGGTAGCTTAGGAGAAGTATATGAGGAAACCAAGCAATGGCGAGAAGCTCAGGAATTGACAGAGAAAGCATTATTGATTGCTCAAGAATTAGAAGCTTCAGATGCAGCTTATCTTTGGCAGTGGCAGTTGGGAAGATTATTGAAAACACAGGGGAAATTACAGGACGCGATCACATTCTATGATGCTGCTATTGCTACCCTTCAGTCTCTACGCAGTGACTTAGTCGCCGTAAACCGCGATGTGCAATTTAATTTCCGTGATAGTGTTGAACCTATCTACCGCCAGTCAGTAGAACTTTTGTTTCAAGAAAAAGGAGAAGGCAAACCGGACTTAGATAAAGCCCGCAAGCTGATTGAAGCACTACAAGTTGCCGAGTTAGATAACTTCTTTCGGGAAGCTTGCATAAATAACCAATTTGTGGCGATAGACAAAGTTGTAGACAGAGACAATCCCAACACTGCTATCTTTTACCCACTTATCCTGGAGAATCAGTTAGAAGTTATCCTCAAACTGCCCAACAAACCTTTAATCCATAAAACTGCTGTAGTCAGCGGTAAGGAGATTGAGCAAGTCGTAATGCAATTGCGAACAGACATTGTTCAACCCGAAAGAACTAAGAAAGTTAAAGCCCTCTCCCAAAAACTTTATAATTGGTTAATTCAACCATATGAAGTCGAGTTAAACAGTAGTGGTGTCAATACTTTAGTATTTATTCCTGATGGGTTTTTGCGGAATATTCCAATGGCTATTTTGTATGATGGCAAACGATATTTAATTGAAAAATATGCAATTGCTCTCAGTCCCGGGTTACAAATATTTAGCCCACAAACTTTTAAAACAGTATATTCTACTGCATTGATTGGCGGACTTTCAGAAATACCTGAAAACGAGAAATTTGCACCACTTCCTAATGTCAAAAATGAACTAAATCAAATTCAAAGATTAGGAATTAAGACTACTACACTTTTTAATAAAAATTTTATCAGTACAAAATTAGGTAAAACAATTAATGACAAGCCTTATAGAATAGTTCACCTAGCAACTCACGGAAAATTTAGTTCAAAAGCCAAAGAAACTTTCATTTTGGCCTATGATAAGCGTATTTATGTTGACGAACTAGATACCTTGCTTAAGAGTCGAAGTGAAAATATTACTGAACCTGTGGAATTACTAGTGCTTAGTGCTTGCGAGACGGCAACCGGAGACAACCGTGCCACATTGGGATTAGCAGGGGTTGCAATTAAAGCAGGCGCACGAAGTACGCTAGCTTCGCTATGGAACATTAATGATGACTCCACTACTTTTTTAATTAGTGAATTTTATCATCAATTAATTACTAGCAAAGTCACAAAAGCAGAAGCATTACGTCAAGCCCAAATTAAGATGCTCAAGGTTGATAATTACAGCCGTCCTTCTCAGTGGTCACCTTACGTAATAGTGGGCAATTGGCTGTGATCTAACCCAGGAGAGCGATTTTTTCGGGGGAGATGGGGTAAACAACGCGGTAAGATGACCAAATGCCCGATTCCTCTGAACCACTCATTTACCAACTTACTGAAGTTTAGTCTAAACTCCAGCAACAAAATAAATTCTACAAATTAGATAGAATTGCTATATAAAAAACAACTGGGTCTAGTTTCCACTTAACATAACGCCTAGCTAACAGAAAACCTGCAAACCTGTCGTCACATCAACGCAAAAACCAGACCCAGTATAAAATTATTGGCAATCAGACTTTGAATTCTAGCGTCTGCTACCACCACGGTAAGGCACTGCACTGAGATAATCAATATCAAATGCAGATAGTTTCTGCGCGTAGTTACCTTTGCCAGCGAGATCGGCTGCTGCATCCAAGTACTTGCGAGGGTCGCCTTCTGGCAATCGCTTTTCTTGAGCCTTGCGGCTGTAGAATTTCTCCACGGTGAAGCGCCAGTCGGTCTTGACGGTACCTTCTTTTTCTTGGAAGTCTTCGCCATAGCGAGGAGTTACCAAATTAAAGGGACGACCTTCTAAGCGCTTGCGCTGATAGGGTACGGTATTGTCGCCAAAGCTTTGGGTGTACTCTTCGCTGTCGATGATGGCATCAACAAAGCCGCTAAAACCCTTGGTGCCAATCACAATTGACCAGGCAATTTCTTCGTCTTTGTTGTAAGACGAACGACCCAACAACCGCTTGAGAGTGATGTCTACTAAACGGTAGTTGTTGTTAACAGAGACAACTAAACGATAGAAAGCCTCAGATTTAGCTAAACCTCTAATGAAGTCCCGCACAGACAGAGAGCCATTTTTCAGTTGAGATTCTAGAGTCCCTTGGCGGTTAAACTTGAGAATTTCATGTTCGCTAAAAATTTGGCGATAACCAGCCCAAATTATGTTCTGAATGTCAGTGTAAGAACTAACATCTTCAGTTCTGTAGATGTACGGTGTATTTTCATTTTGGTCAGCAACGCCGAAGCTCTTGACCCGGTGATTCTGACTGCTTGGTTTGTATTCAAGTAATGGCAGTGCCATGCTGCGTTGTTCCTCTTATTAACAAATTAAACAAAGAGCTAGCTAGTGAAAACTGAACGAGGCTTGATTTCTCAAACAACTCAATTCATGTTTTATTTATTGTCCCGCATTAGGTTAGTAGCCAGAACTAGTTCCTAACTAATTTCGCCGATTTAGCGTACAGGGAAATTAGCACTGCTATTGATGGAAACGGGAATACCTGTTGGCTTCGTTTCCCTTGTGGTGTTAGGAATTTGGATGTTTGCAGTGTTAACTCTTGTAAAGACAAGTGTCTTGATCTCAATGGAACTAGCTAATTCCAAGAAGTTCTTGATATCGCCTTCCTTATAACGCTGACTTTCTAGCTTATCGCGCCAGTAGTTGCCGTAGCGAGGTGTCACCAGATTAAAGGGTCGATCTTTATAGCGCCGCCGTTGGAAGGGAACTATATTCTCACCAAAGTTGGTTTGATACTCCTCAGAATCTAGCAATGTATCAACAAAACCACCCCAACCGAGAGTAGCAATCTTGATTGACCAAGCAATTTCTTCTTCTTTATTGTAAGGGGCACGACCTAAAAGCCGCTTCAGGGCAAGTTCCACTAGGCGGTAGTTGGAGTTTGTCTTAATCACCAAACTCTGGAACGCCTCAGATTTAGCTAAACCCCGAATGAAGTCACGCACGGTAATTGCTTTATTCTTCAATTGGGATTCTAAATTTCCCTGGCGGTAGAATTTTAGGATAACGTGTTCGCTAAAAACTTGCCGATAGGCAGCCCAAATTAATTCTTGGACTTCCCCACCAAAAGCATAGTCTTCTATGCGGTAAGCTCTGGGGGTATCTTCGTTAGGAACTTCGTAACCAGGGACGCGCTGGTTTTGGGAACTGGGTTTGTATTCTAGTAAAGGGATTGACATAGTTCAGGGGTGTTATAAGTTGTTATTCGTCATTAGTGTTATTGCTAATGACTAATGACTAAATGACTATTCCCTACGTTGTCCGGCTTCCAGGAAGGTAACGATAAGGCAAGGCAACTGGCGTGGGTTTGACGGTTGGTTGCGGGGTAGTTGCTTCGCGGGAGGTGTTGGGAATCTCTAGATTTTTGATTTGGGAGGTAACTGAGGCGATGGTTCGCTGGTAATTGCGTTCGCCGGTGATGATGTTTCCTGCCATTGCCATAAAATTGGCTGGAATTGCCCGCCGAATATCTTCTGTAGTCAAATCCCCTGAGGTGCGGGCGTTGTAGAAGGAACGACCTCCCAGGTATTGGAGAGTTAGGCGATCGCGCCAGTATCCAGCATAACGGGGGTTAGCTAAGTTAAAGGGGCGGTCTCCAAAGCGACGGCGTTGGAAAGGTACGATGTCATCGCCAAAGTTTTCCAGGTACTCGTCAGAGTCTAACAGAGCGTCAATGAAGCCATGTAACCCTTTTGTACCAATCACAATTGACCAGGCAATTTCCTCGGCTTTGTTGTAAGCAGCGCGTCCCAAAAACCGCTTTAAGGTGATATCAACTAAGCGATAGTTGGAGTTGGTGTCTGCTACCTGGGTACGGTAAACTTCCGACTTGCCCAATCCCCGGATAAAATCCCGGACGTTAATCGCCCGATTTCGCAGTTGAGATTCCAGACCGAGTTGGCGATTGCTCTTGATAATCAAGTGTTCGCTGAAAATTTGCCGATATCCTGCCCAGATGATGGCATCAATGTCTGCATCTGAGGTAGCGGCGGTCGAGCGATAAATCGTTGGCGTGTCTTCGTTAGGGACTTCGTAGCCTTCTACACGCTGATTTTGTGTGCTGGGTGAATATTGTAGCAGTGGTATTGACATCTTTACTTTTACCTTGTTTTATGGTATATAAAACAATTTATTGGCTTTGAGCCAATTGGACGCGGGCACGGACTGCCTTTTCGGCATCAGTTGCCAGCATTTCTTTGAGTCTATCCCGGATGGGCTGTTGCAATTCGCCTATCTTGGCCAAGCTTTGCAAACCAACGACAGCGGCATAACGAATCGACCAGTCTGAGTCTTGAGAAATGAACAGCAGTGTTTCCAAAGCTTGCTGTGGCGCTATTTGGCTTTCCGGAAAACCCAACTTATGCCAGTGTAAGTTTCCTAGTCCTTTAGCAGCGGCACGGCGGACACTGGGGGCAAAGTCTGTAGCAGCGGCACTGATTAAAACATCTAGTGCACGGGGGTCAGCGATCGCCGCTAAGGTACGAATCGAATAAGCCCGTGCGCCATAGTTATAATCATCTATTTGGGCGAGCAGTTGTGGTACTGCTTTTTCTCCAAACTCTGTCAGTGCCGCTACTGCCACTATCGCCGCCTCTGGGTTGTTATAACCAAACACGGCTATTAAGGTGGGAATTGCCGCTGGATCTCTGGCTGCTGCCAAGTTTTGCACTGCTGTCACCATTCGCGCTGGTGTATCTGCAAGGGCGACGGCCCGAATTAGTTCATCAGTCATTAGTCAGTGGTCAATAGTCAATAGTCAGTGGTCAATAGTCAGTGGCAAAAAACAACTGAACATTTGACAACTGACTACAAAAGTGAATCCATCAACTTCATAACCCGGATTGCATCATCAGAAACACTGAGGAAATCTAACTCGCCGGTGAGTTGATGCTCAAGCAATCCTTTGAGGGCAATGAGTTTGAAGCTATTTTCGGCTTTGGCATAAGCGATCGCCTCCGCAGAGGCCACATACCCGATTGCACCCAAGTCCCCTAAAGCAACACGGCGCAATTTCAGATCGTTGTTGTCCAACATTTTCACTAAGTGTTCCCCATAAGCAGGGTCTTGTGTAAGTTGGTACATTGCTCTGGCTGCGGCGCACTGCACACCTGGTACTGGATGCTCTAAGAAAGGCTGAATGAGGTAAATAGCCTCAGTTGCACCAATAGATCCCAAGGCTTCGATCACTGCTTCGTAGGGCTGGGTTAGGTGGGGGCGTCCGGGTACTTGCACGGCACCTGAGACACCCCCATCTAGCAGTCCTATGAGTGCAGATACTGCTGTTTTGTCCCGGAGCATTTCCAGGGATTGGGCTGCTGCTTCGCGCACGTAGAAGTCAGGACATTCTAAACACTTAATCAAGCCTGGTACAGCTTTGGCATTGCTGAGTTTCCCCAGTGCTCTGGCCGCATTGCGTCGTAGTGGATAACCTCCCAATTCAGTTCTGTCGGCTTCATCCTCTAACGCCGCAATTAGTCCATCTATAGCATCTGGTTGACTAACCCGGAATTTACCCAGCCACCAAGCAGCATAATAGCGGAGACTTAAATCTGATGATTGCAGATTGGCGATTGCGTCCCGCACGCCTTCGGCGAACCCTAGCTCTGGTGTGAGATGTGGCCCATTATCGGCAGAATATTCTGATCCACTGGGTTCTATCATTGCCAGGGCTTTAGTTGGCCTCCGGGGTGCTCAACAGTTCAATTTTGACGATTTTCCCGCCTAGACGGGTAATTCGCTGATATTCTTCGTTCAAGCGACTATAAGGCACTGTGATAAACACGCTGCCACTACGACGAATATTGTATTTATTCTTGTCGGTTTCTGAATTTTGCCGCAAGCCTACAACTTCGTAACGAAAAATTCGGCTAGCGGATGAGGAAACGCTACCCGCACCAAGTGTGGTTTGACCAAACATTATTACTCGAGCTCCTCTAATTTTTGCCTATTGCCGACCTAAGAGGCAGGGGGAAGAAGTCATCAATCAAAAGTCAAAAGAAAGACCGCTCTCTTTTTACTTTTACCTTTTGCCTTTTACCTTTTGCCTGCTTCAGGTTGAGATGATACTGACAATTTTGCCACCCTGCTTGTGAATCTGCTGGATCTTGTCAGAAAGCCGCTCGTAAGGTACGATAAACGCTGTGCTGCTACGTCGTACACTGGGATAACCAGGACCGCGAATCCCCGTGACTTCAATTCGGTAAGAGCGATCGCCTGCACCTACAGCATTACCTAAGTTTTGCTTGGGAGCTATATCCGCAGATGCACGGAAATTCCAATTATCGTTACTACCAGATGGTCCAACAATTGAGGAAGATTTGTTACTTGCCAATTCCTCAGCTAAACGTGATCTTTTGCCTTGTACCTGAGCGTTATCGCTATTGGCATAACCCCGGTATAACTGGAATATCCGATTAAAGCCAGCAATTGTTTGCCCTGGTTGAGTATCAAAACCACGGTAGTAAGGCACAACATTGTCGCCAAAGTTGTTTTGGTACTCCTGAGAATCAATGTAGGAGTCAATTTCAGCATCGTAGCCGTGGCTAATGTACAAGTCTAAATGGTAAGACACCTCAGACTCATCATAGGGAGCGCGACCCAACAAATGTTTGTAGTTGAGTTCGATCAACCGGGTTTGGAAACTATTGTAGAAAAATTTTGCTTTGTAGAGTTCTGATTTAGCAACGCTGCGGACAAACTCCCGCACTGTCAGGTTGCCATCCCGGAGAAGTGATTCTGCACTAATAAGGCGATCTGATGCCAATATATAGTCATTACCCAAAACATGTCGATAAACGGTGCGGATCACCTGTTCGACTTCTTCTCTGCTAGCGTTGGGGCGCAGTTCAACTCGACGTGCTTCGCTAAAAGGCTCTGTTCCTAGCCTTGATGCTGCTGTTGTAATTGCCATTTTTTTTCCCCTATTTATTTGCGCTTCGGCTAATTTTGCCGAGTGCTCGCTCAAATTATGCTTTTTATCTATACCCAGATAAAACGATGCCCGGAGCGAGATCCAACTGCTAGGTGATTCCATCTAACACTTGCATCCCTCTCCGGGCATAACGCTATCTAGCTGAGGGCGTTGATTGCATAGTCAATGTAGGTGTTAGCTTCGTTAGCAGCTTGACCACCCAAGCCATGATTGGCTTTGATGTACTTCAGAGCTTCTACATACCAGCTAGGAGACAACTCAAAGGAGCTGTTGATTTCTGCCAAACCAGCAATCAGGTACTCATCCAAGGGACCTGTACCACCAGCAACTAAGCTATAAGTGATGATGCGTAGGTAGTGACCAACGTCACGAGCACACTTGGACTTACCACGGCTGTCAGCAGCGTATTGTGGTCCTGGTGTTTGGGTGGTGTAAGGGAATTTTTGGTATACAGCTTGGGTTGCACCATCAATCAAACGTTGAGCGTTTGAGGTCAAGCCACGAGCGGCTTCTAAGCTAACAGCAGCACGTTGAAAACGACCGTTGACAGCTTGAAGTTCGGTGTTTCCTAAGAAACGTCCTTGAGTATCAGCAGCTGCAATAGCTTCGGTAATTGGGGTTTTAACCATGATTTCAAATCTCCTTGGTAATTCGTAATTTTTTTACCTAGACACCTAATTTTTTAGGTTCTGGGTTTTTGTAATGCTATTAAACAACAGCAGCAGCAGCGCGATCAAAGTAGCCAGCTACTTCAGAAATCAATTGGCTGCAATCACCCTTGCTGATACCGTTAGGATCGTTAGCAATCGCGATCGCTGCTTCCTTGATCTTTTGAACGCCTACAGCTACGGAAGAACCAGGAGTACCCAATGCTTGGTAGGTTTCACGCAGTCCATTGAGAGCGCGATCATCGAGAACACTGGAGTCACCTGCTAGGATAGCGTAGGTAACATAGCGTAAGATGATTTCTAGGTCACGCAAACAAGCAGCCGCACGACGGTTGGTGTAAGCGTTACCACCAGGAGCTACTAGTTGGGGCTGTTCTTCAAACAAAGCACGAGATGCGTTGGTCACGATAGCAGAAGCGTTGCTGGTGATGCGGTTAACAACATCTAAGCGCTTGTTGCCATCTTTAACAACGTTTGCCAAAGCATCGAGTTGTTCGTTGCTCAGGAATTCGCCTCTAGCGTCGGCTTGGGATACAACCTTGGTGAAAACATCTAATGTCATGGACTCTAATCTCCTAATTACTTAGTTGAAAGATGTCAGATTTAAAACTGTCAATCTTTTATCAATCTAGAATGGCTGACAACAGACCAGGAATTAAACTGCCTCTCAATTTAGTCTCACATTTGCTTGCCACTACGATGAATGAGAAATATGAGAATCTGGGGTGATTTTATGAGAAGCTGGCAAACCTTAATGAATTGATTGCCGCGTTTAACTTTCGTCTGTTGTTTTACCCCTCCAGTTTATGTTTATACAATGCTATAGATCCTTTATTTGTTACAAATTGTGAATAAATAAGTTGGGGGAATAAGAAATGCCTCAAATCCTTTACATACAAGGACTCCGCCTGAGAAAAGACAAATATCTTTGTAACAAAACTACATAAATGTTGCATTTACATAGAGCATTTTCCTTGTTTAAGATTTATTTAATTTTCGCAAAAACCTTGAAAAAACAATACGTTGCAGATTCAGATGGCATTTGTAGTCCCCGCAGATTTTGTTAAGGAATGTAAATTTTTTATTTCAAAATATTGTTCTAAGTCTCCACAATTCGTCCTCCTAGGGTTGAGATGGGGTAATTAGGGCAATGGGGAGTGCCGAATCGAGGAAAATTACTCCTCAATTCAGCACCCCCCACCCCCGTCAGTACTTAACGCCGCTAGGGCGGTGGTAATCCGAGATAGTACAACTTTATCTGCTTCTTGGGCTATCGCCTGTTGTAAGGCGGCGCTAGCCTCTGGTGTAGCAATTTCTTGCAGAGAAACCGCAGCTGCGTAACGCAGTCCCCAATCCTCAGGGGTGAGCAACGCCCAAGTCAGCTTTTCTTCAACACAACGGATAACTTCTGTGTCGTTACAAGTACTACCTATCCGTCCCAGTCCCCGTGCAGCAATGCGGCGGACGTTTCCCTGGCAGTGATTGGCTACTGCAACGCCCACAACTTCAGCTAACAAATCAAGGGCTTCTGGAGAGCCAATTTGGGCTAAAGCCTGAATAATATAGGCTTGTAAGCCCTGATCGCTAGAAGCAGCAAAAGCGGTAATTAACGGTTTTACTGTTGCAGGCGCTAATCTTACCAAAGCTGCGACAGATGCTGCGCCTACAGAGGGATGATGATGGCTTAAAGCTTGAATTAAGGCATTGATCATGGCTATTTCTTTACTTTCACTAGCAGCTAAGGTAGTGATTGCCGCGATCGCATCTTGAGGAGTTGAGGCGTGGTTTAATTGCGAGATCAATTGCTCGATATGATGAGAGTTCTGTGTGTTCATATTTAAATCATGCAGGTAAAAAACGCTGGTAAAAAAGATTGGAGACTAGATACTAAGATTTTTCTTAACACCCAAGTCTCCAATTCCTAAATTTCTAAGTTCTCATTTCAAAGCTGAATTAACAAATCATCAATTGTTTGGAAAAGTAACTGAGATGTTTCCTTTTGACAAACCTCATTATCCAAAACTCCTTCTAACATTCGCTTCAAATTTAATAGCTTCAAACTGTTAGGAACTTTAGCCGCTAAAATTGCCTGTATAGCTTGCTGATGACCAACTGCGCCCAAATCAAATATCGCAGCCCAGCGTAAATACATATTGTCATGATTGAGATTTTTGATAATGCGTTCAATGTATTCGGGCTGCTGAGTTAAAAGATACATATATCGAGCGGCTGCACATTGCACTCGCTCGGAAGAATGATTGAGAAAAGACTCAACTTGAGAACGAGCTGACCAAACTTCTAAAGTGGCTAGTGCTTCAATTAGTGCTTCATAGGGTTGTTCATGACTCTCTTGCAAAAGATTAAGCAAAGGTGTCACAGCCTGCTTGTCCCCAATAGCCGCTAAAGCCCCAATTACTGCTTCCCGCAGACGCAAATCCACATCACATTCCAAGGCGGCAATTAATGCTGGTACTGCTTGAGGATTTTTCAGTTGCCCTAAAGCCCGTGCAGCTTGACGACGCAGAGGATACCCCCCTGATGGGATGCGATACCTAACATCAAACAGGGCATCGCACAACGCCTCACAGCCTGCTTGCGCTTGATGCTTACCCAGCCACCAAGCAGCATAATAGCGGATTTGGTTATCGTCACAAGACAGCGCCGCGATCGCTGCTTCTGGAGAAAGAATTGGTTCGACAGAGTTAGCAGCAGTCATTGCAAAGATTGGGGAAATAGGAATTAAAAGGAGGGAGAGAAGTCTTCTAGAATTCTTCCCCGATCCTCCTTGTCTTGTCTGTTTTCCTGCTGTTTTAAACGGGCGAAATTTTGGTGATTTTACCGCCGCGCTTGTGAATTTCTTGGTATAGAGAAGAGAGTCGCTCGTAAGGTACAGTGTAAACCTGTTGACTACGACGCAATGCTGCTTTACTACCAATATTACCGGCGATCACTTCAATCACAAACATCCGACTATCTCCCCGTGGAGCAGAACTGATTAACGTCGGTGCTAATGATGCAAAGCCAGTACCAGCAGAAGTTGGTGGCGAAATCCAGTTTGCCAAATTCAGCGAGATTTTTGTCCGCAGGCGCGAATTTTTGCCGCCTAATTGAGCGTTATCACTGTTGCCATCACCACGATAAAGCTCGAATATGCGGTTAAATCCTACCGTCTTCATTCCTGGAATTGACTTAAATCCACGGTAATAAGGAACGACAGAATTACCAAAGCCGTTGTTATATTCTGGGCTATAGATGTAAGAATTAATCTCAGCATCGTAGCCACTAGAAGCGTACAAGTCTGTGTGGTAAGCAATTTCTGATTGATCGTAAGGTGCGCGCCCCAGTAAGTGCTTATAGTTTAATTCTATAAAACGCACCTGAGAGTTACTGTAAAAAAAGCATTCCTTGTAAAATTCAGATTTGGCTAAAATCTCAATGAATTCGCGGACATCGATTTTGCCGTTACGTAACAAAGATTCGGCACTGGTAAATTTTTGGCTGGCATATACGCCTTGACGCCCAAAAATTTGTTGGTAGGCAGCCCGAAACACCAGTTGTAAATCTTCTTCACTGGAATTTGGGCGAAGCTCAACTTTTTCGCTGGCTAAATCTCTAATTCCTAGCCGTTCTGCGACTGAACTACTCATCTTGACAATCGCTCCTTTGCAAATTTATTGTGGAAAGAAATTTGGGTCTTTGGAAGTAGAAAAATACTCAGATTTAGTAAATAGACATTAATAAACAGTAATGTTCGTAGTAGCGCTACGAAAAAACATTTAGTTTTGTCAATCTACTTATCTAGCACTTATCTATTTCTAAAGACCCAAGGGTGTTTGTTTAGCTCAATGCGTTGATCGCATAGTTGAGGTAAGTGTTGGCTTCACCAGCAACGTCACCGCTCAGACCATGATTGTCACGGACAAACTCTAGAGCAGCTACATACCAACTAGGAGATAAACCAAGGGCGCTGTTGAGTTCGCTCAAGCCAGCAACTACATATTCATCTAAGGGGCCAGTACCACCGACGACAGCACAGTAGCTGATGGTGCGGAGGTAATGGTCAATATCCCGTACACACTTGGATTTGCCTTCTGGGGTAGAGGCATATTGAGGGCCACTCATTTGAGTGGTGTAGGGGAATTTTTTATAGACGTGATTCGCTGCTGCTTCCGACCATTTTTTGCCGTTTTCAGAGAAGGCTTTAGCAGCATCTAAACCAGCACGAGCACGGTTGAAACGACCAAATACCGCTTGTAATTCGGTGTTGCTCAGGTAAGAACCGCGAACATCGGCGGCGGCGATCGCTTCGGTCAAAGGCGTTTTCATGATTTTCTTAATCTCCTGAATTTTCGAGTAATTACTAACAATCTGCTTTGAAAAAAATCTGGCAAAATACTTTTATTAGACAACAGCAGAAGCTGCGCGATCAAAATAGCCAGCTACTTCAGATATCAGTTGGCTGCAATCACCTTTGGTAATGCCATTGGAATCATTGGCAATGCTGATTGCTGCATCTTTCATTTTTTGAATTCCTGAAGCCACAGCATCACCAGGAGTGCCGAGAGCTTGGTAGGTTTCGCGCAAACCATTCAAGCAACGATCATCCATCGCGCTGGCATCACCTGTTAGTACTGAATAGGTGACATAACGCAAAATAAATCCTAAATCGCGGATACAAGCAGCTTGATTACGGTTGTGGAAGCAAGCACCACCTGCGTTGAATACTTGAGGACGTTCAGCGACTAAGGAGCGATAAGCATTTGCCACAATGGAGTTAGCATTGCTGGTGAGACGGTTAACTACATCTAACCGCTTATTGCTATCAGCAACAATTGCTGTTAATCCATTGATTTCGTCAGCGCTTAGGTAAGAACCTTTTTTGTCGTTTTGTTCAACTACTCTAGAAAAAGCGTCAAGCATTTTTTATTCCTCTCAAAGGTTATTGCTGACTTCAATAGCAATTAATTATTCAAGACAAAAATCGAAGACAAAACCTGGTAATTTTTGCACATTGAAGACATAAATGTTGCCTGATTATGTGCAATTAACTAACCAAAGAAATTTGCGTTTTGCTTGTTTTTTTTAATTGCGTTTTAAAGCTGTTTGTATTTTATATATCGCTTGCATTAATTTTTTATTAAGTTTTATGTAATTGTGTTAATCCATACAACATTCTGCTAAAGCTCTCTACCTACAAAGCTTTGGGTCGTTTTGATTAATAAATCTCTTTACAATAAGACATTTATCGTTACTTAACTTCATAAATTATTGTAGTTTTTCAAAAATTTAGTAGCATATTAAGCTTATAAATGTTTGCTACTGTCAGTAAATTGTTTTATATAAGCATTTCAAAGATTATTTATTTATAATTAATGTATTAAATATAACATTTAAGATTTTTCTCCAAGGAAATGATAATGATTCTTATGAAATAATTTAAGTATTAAGCCTATTCCCTTATATCCAAAAAAATGATGCATACCAGTATTTACAGCATTTACTGCTGCTATCTACTGCTGCTTTGATGTCGAATTTGTTTGTGACGTTTTGTAAAAATTAGTTAAGAAAAATCTGAAAAATTTCTCAGATTTCTCAGATTTCTTTTTAGTTTTCGGCAGAAATGCCGATTCGCCGGCGGAGAATTTCTAGCAAAGTCGTCAAAGTTTGGGGAAGGGGGGCAGTCACTTCGATCAAATCTTCAGATATCGGATGCTGCAACTTTAGTTTCCAAGCGTGTAGGGCTTGACCGGGCAAATTTACGCCAATGGAATGAGCAGAACTATAAATTGGGTCGCCGACTATGGGATGACCGATTTTGGCGCTGTGGACGCGAATTTGATGGGTACGTCCCGTTTCTAATTGGAAGTGAATTAATGTGTAGTTACCAAGGCGTTCTCGTATTTGCCAGTGAGTAATGGCATTTCTTCCACCTTGTTCTATGGAGACAATTGCCATTTTTTTTCTATCTTGGGGATGACGACCAATTGGTAAATCTATGATACCGCTTTCAGTTCTTGGCGCACCATAAACTACACCTAAATATTCTCGCCGTGCAGTTTTTGCTTGGAGTTGTGCTTGAAGGTGTTGAAAGGCGATATCTGTTTTGGCGATCGCGATCGCACCGGTGGTATCTTTATCTAATCGATGGACGATTCCCGGCCGTTGGACTCCACCAATTCCGGGAAGGTTGGGACAATGTGCTAACAAAGCGTTGACGAGTGTGCCATCTGGATGTCCCGGTGCAGGATGTACGACTAATCCTGCCGGTTTGTTGAGGATGATTAGCTGGTCATCTTCGTAGAGAATATCTAGGGGGATGTCTTCGGCTTGGAGTTGCAGGGGTTTAACTTCTGGGATTTCTAGGGTAATGCGATCGCCCCGAACGAGAGTTATCTTTTTAGACGTGCAAACTTTGTCGTTGAGTTGGACGTTTCCCTGTTCGATTAGCTGTTGAATGCGGGAACGGGAGATGTCTGATAATTCTTGGGAAAGATAGCGATCTAGGCGATCGCCGGAGGTATTGACGATGCGATCGCTTTTTTCTGGAACTTCTAATTTAAATTCGGTCACAATTATTCTGGATTAATTCCTCTTTCTTGGAGTAAAGCACGGAGAGATAGCAACTCTGCTTCGGCTTGTTCAGCCCGTTGACGTTCTTGTTCAGCCCGTTGACGTTCTTGTGCTGCTATGGTCTCAGCTTGATCTGCCCGTTGTCTTTCTTGCTGTCGTTCCTGGTCTAGTTCTACAAAATTGAGAAAACGTTGTCCATCAGGACGATAAATTTGCAGTTCACCATCTGATAGTTCAAAGCGGATACCAAGACGAGGACTTACCCAACCAGCCATTTGCTGAATGTCGGCTAATTCACCATCAGAACGCAACCAACCGCTTAACTCATTGGTATCTGGATCATATAGATAATATTCTTCCACCCCATAGCGTTCATAAAATTTGTATTTTCCAATCATTTCCTTAACACTATTGCCAGGGGAGAGAATTTCAAACACAACTTGTGGAGGAATATTATCTTCTCGCCATTGCAGATAAGAACCGCGATCGCCTTTTGGTCTGCCGAATACTACCATAGCATCCGGCGCTCTCCGGTTGGTGTTATTCCCTTCTATTGGATACCAAAGTAAGTCTCCAGCTATAAATACGTTTGGGTCATTGGCAAACAACAAATCCAAGTTTTTTTTAATTAGTACAATCAACTCAAACTGTTTTGTGTTATCTGCCATTGGCTGTCCGTCACTTGAAGGGTAGATAATCTCTTTTTTGGTGTCAGGTGTTAGTTGTGTAACCATTACGGTAATTCCCAGTTAATGGGCGGTGTTATTAATTTTAACAAATCGCCAAACAGGCGTGTTAATTCATATCTTGCACCTAGCCCGAACGACTGGAAGTCGCGGCTACACAAACAAAGTCCACCTGCGTGGACTAATAAAAAATGAAGGGTTTTGAGCCGGCTTTGGCAGGCTTTGTTCTGGTAGACGCGATTTTAATCGTCTGGTGCTGGATTTAAGGGCGAAACCGACGCTGTAGCATGCTTTTAAGGCGAAATAAAATCAAAATTGTTATCCAGAGACTGAAGCTAGCTACTGCACCTGCACCAATGCTGTACCAAAGGGCTTTTGTTTGGTAAAAGGGGATATTTTCGGGATCTGTTTTTTGGGCGATAATCGCAGAAGATGTTATTTGGCTAGTGCCTAGTCCAACACCTACAATTGCAATAATCGTGTTAAGATTTCGCTCCCTTTGTGCTTGTTGAATTTCCACCATACCGCGAATGGTGGTAGTCTCATTTTCTAATAAAGCTAATCCAGCATTCAGACTGAGATAGTCTTTTTCTAATTGCACTTTATACTTGTTTTCAACTATATTACTAAATTCTGTTAACCAAACTGACGTTTTGAAGTGTTTATCGCACTGAAGTTTGTAATTTCCTAAATTAACTTGGACTGTATGTTGTTGAATTTGTAGCCAATTTATATCTTGAATATATACTGATAGATTTAGTCCATTTTGTTGTAACTCTGTCTTCAGTCCCCCCAAATCTTTTTTGGATAAATCATTGGATACAACAGTAATATCCTTTTTGCTTTGTATCTGTTTCGCTAATCCAGCTTTGAGTTCTCTACCTTGTTGATAAGCCCAAATTATTTTTTGTCGCCAATAAAACAAAGAAAGCCAATGAAGATAATAATTCTTAGATACAACATCAACAAAGGTTTTTTCATCAGGATAGAATACAATTATTACATGACTGTCTTTTTCAATTCCTTCCCACTGGGTTTTTCCCCGCCACATTTCATAGACAGTTGCACCTAAAAATTCCCCTTTAATTAAATATTGATGTCCGTCAGCAATTAAAGATTGATAAATTTGTATAGCTTCAATTTCAGTAATTTGGCTATTATCGGGAACCATCGAACCTGACATCATCCAAGTTTGACCTTGATAACCAGCTTTTGAAAGATGTCCTGCTGGTAAATTATCAATCTTTGGCAGTAAAGCTAAATTTTTTAATTCAGTTAAGATTGATGGTAAATTAGATAATTCTACTTCTTCATCAAAAGAGCAGCAATAGTTTAAACAAGAAGTATCATCTACTGTAGTGCGACTATAGGAACCATCTATTTTACGAGTAGCAATTCCAAACTCAAAATATTCAGGTTCTCTAACTGTAACAGTTGATAATCTTTTCTGTTCGACTTCTGACGGCAAATTAAACCAATACTTTTCATAGGCATCTTTATCTGATACCTCTGTGAGATTGTAGATAAATAAATCGAGAGTGGGATACTTGATTTTGTTCATTAAAAACTTTATTGAATAACTAGCTTAATTTCTACTGCATATTTTTTCGCCTCAGCAGGAGAATCAGCAGCTTTTAAAATTGCTTCAATTGACTTTGAAGGCATAGCAATTGCTAAATTTTCAATCATTTCTGGGTCAGTAGCATTAGTTTGACTTTCTTTTTTCAAGTCACGGTGTTTATTGCGTTCTTGAATTTCATATTGCTGCTGGATATTCATCCTTGCTTGCAAATAAAATTCCTTCAGCACATCATCTTTAGCTAATTCTAGCAAGCGGTTAATGGCATCAGTCGGGGTGTCTGCAAAAATTTGTCCAACCTGATTAATTTCCTGCTGGAGTTTTGCGGGTAATGGAGAATCTAATTTTAACAAAGCTGTTAAAAAAGCGTTGATAGTGACTGTTTGTGGTGTGTTGAGCATAAATTTATATTAGGGTTATTTGATTTGAGAATGCAGGTTGCAAAGGCTGCTACCTCGAATTTAAAACTAAGGAAAAACCTCACCCTGTCCTGACGGACATCCCTCTCCTTCACAAGGAGAGGGACAGGTTTTGCGTAGCAGAACCAGGGTGAGGTTCTGTGAATCTTTTTCATCTCGGTTTACCTGTTAAAATAAACCCAGCCCAATAATAAGGATGAGCATAAATAGGCTCACTTGATGTTATTTTATTTGGGTCATTTTTAATTATTTGCACTTCAGTTTCTATAAACTCTCTACACTGGGGTTCATTTAATTTATTTGCTAACTCCAAATACCAATTGGCTAAACCTTTATAAGTTAACTGACTCAACCATTCTTTAGCTTGTCTCAAAGCCGCAGGAGGAGTTAGAGTTTCCTTGATTAATTGGTAAAATCTAATCATTAATATAGCAGTAGACCGTTCATCAACTCGCCATAAAGTACTAACAACATAGTTTGCACCCTTGGCTAAAAAGCCACTCACTAAACCTACATATTCATCAATCAAGTTTTCTGAACTACTCATCCCTGTTTCACAAGCTGAAAGACAAATTAATTCATACTTACTAAAGTCTAATTCATCATTATCAAAAATATCTCCCAAAGTCAATTTATCAGATTCAGTTAACATCAAAAACGACTCTCGTGGCTGTTTTGGGTTATGGTTGCCATGTCCAGAAAAATGAAATAACCCTGTATTTTGTTGCAAAGCCATGATTAATTCTTGGTGTTTGACGGGTGGGATTTGCAATGGCTGACATTCTGGATATAGTGAAGCCAGCGCAACTGATTCAATAGTGGAGAAGGCTAACTCGTTACTTACTACATTAACTATTGCCTGCGGTGATAAATACGGTTGTGCTAAAAGCTTGATACCTATCTGAAAACTTGGTAAATATGTGATGTTGGATTTTCCGGGAAATAGGCAATCTAGAGGCAGTAAATGTAATTCTCGGTGGGGAATTAATATCAATTCTTCAATATCTTGGAGATTTTCTAGAATGCGGTTAATTTCTAAGATGTCGCAGAGTTTAGTCAGCAACATATTGTCCATTTTTTGCCGCCAAGGGGCTGTTTCTTTGGCTGTATTGGTGTAATTACCCTCACAATAATCTTGATAATCTTGTTTCCATTGCTGCATCCATTCTTGAAAGCGTTTGAGTTGCTGAAAATAATCTAAAAAGTTAGATGTTCTCTGTTGTGGCAACGTCTGAGAAAAGGAGTTGAAGTAAAATTGTATTTCTCTTTTTACGGGAAATAAAACTATAGGCGGCTGATTGTGTTTGATAATAAAAGTGGTGATAGCATTGGGGCTGATGTGCCAGTAAACCGCCGCAGTTTGAGGATTAAGTAGTTTTTGCATATCCTGATAATCAAAACTGGGTGGTTGATCATCCCAACCTTCCCGCAACCAAGCTAGACAAATATTTTTCCGCGCTTCCGCTAATTCCAAAGCTTTGATGTGCTGTTGTTTATTTGGAGATTGAAGGCGGATATCTACTCGCAATTGGTCAAAAGCGGCATATTTTCGCCGTAGGGTGATTTCTTCTTCTTTAGATTGGCATTTACTGACTAATTCCTCAAGTCGCTGTGTTGCTTCTTCTTGGCGTTGCTGGAATGTCTGAGTGTCACCTAAAGCCGAACACACTCGCAATAATTCTTGCAATGTTTGCATATTGCGTTGGGGAAAGTTCTCAAAACTTAGGGAATTTAAGGCTTGTTCACAAATGGCTTTCGCTTCTAGCCAGGATTTGATCGCTTTTTCTTCTCTCCCTAAATGAAACAGCGCAATTCCCCGGTTGAACCAAGCTTCGTGGTAATCAGGTTTGAATTCTATGGCTTTGTCGTATGATGCGATCGCCTCTTCATATCTCCCTAAATCATCCAGCACAAATCCCTGACCATTCCAAGCATAGTGGTCGCCAGGTTTGAATTCTATGGCTTTGTCAAAAGATGCGATCGCTTCTTCATATCTCCCTAAATCATTCAGCGCCTTTCCTCGGTTGAACCAAGCTTCATCTTTGTTAGGTTTGAATTCTATAGCTTTGTCGAAAGACGCGATCGCTTCTTTATCTCTACCTAAATGAAACAGCGCATTTCCTCGGTTGTTCCAAGCTGTGTCGTCGTCAGGTTTGAATTCTATGGCTTTGTCGTATGATGTGATCGCTTCTTCATATCTCCCTAAGCGATACAGTGCATTTCCTCGGTTGTTCCAAGCTGTGTCGTCGTTAGGTTTGAATTCTATGGCTTTGTCGTATGATGCGATCGCTTTTTCATATCTCTCTAACTCATACAGCACAATTCCTCGACTACCCCAAGCTATGTTGTCGTCAGGTTTGAATTCTATGGCTTTGTCGTATGATGTGATAGCTTCTTCATATCTCCCTAACGCATACAGCGCAATTCCCCGGTTATACCAAGCTGTGTCGTCGTCAGGTTTGAATTCTATAACTTTGTCGTAAGATGCGATCGCTTCTTCATGTCTCTCTAACTCATCCAGCGCAAGACCTCTACCGCGCCAATCTTCTGCATTTTGGGGGGAAAGTGCGATCGATTGCTCAAAATCTGCATCTGCTAACTGCGTTTCCTTCAGTTGTTTGTAAGCCATACCCCGACGCGCTAATGCCAAAATATAATCAGGCTGAATTACCAAAGCTTGGTTGAGGTATTTCACCGCTTCTTGATATCGTTCCAGCCGAAAGCTAGCTAAACCCAACCCATAAAACACCTGGGGATTTGGCGGTTCCAGTGTCACAGCTTGCTGAAAAGTCGCGAAAGCTGCTTGGTAATTTCCCCGATCCAATTGGTCATTTCCTTGCTGGAGTAATGTTTCTAGGTTGGGGTTTAGGGTCATTTGGCTACATAGGGTTAATGCTTATTACTATTATTACTTGTAGCCATCTTCAATGAGTTATGAATAGCAAGATTCCCGACATCTCTAAACCTCACCCTGGTTCTGCTACGCAAAACCTGTCCCTCTCCTTCGTAAGGAGAGGGATGTCCGTCAGGACTGTTTGAGGTTGAAAAAGACTTTGGTTCTGCTATCGCTTTATCTTTCCCTCTCCTTAGCAAGGAGAGAGATGTTAGTCAGGAATTTTTGAGGTTGAAAAAGACTTTGGTTCTGCTATCGCTTTATCTTTCCCTCTCCTTAGCAAGGAGAGGGATGTCCGTCAGGACAGGGTGAGGTTTTAATGTTAGGGAATCTAGATTAGCGAAAGATACAGAAAGTAAATCAAATTTTTGGAATAATGTTTTCTGGCATAATTTGCACCTTGTTACTCTTGAGCATTTCTACTCGAGTAAATTGCAGTTTGCTGTAATCTGACTTGTTAAAAACTGGGGTGTGGGGTGTGAGGTATTGGGTGTCACGACATGGGAGTTGCTATACTCGCCCAAACGTGAACCGCGATATTTATCTTTCAGTGCATCCAGTAATATCGCTGCGAATTCTCAAAGGGTGATCTACCAAGAGCAAATTTTTTCATCCTTGAGATGTTTGAATGAAAACACTTCCAATTAGTAGATACCGATTTTTCCAGAAAATACAACCCCTATCTCTGTTAAAAAAAATAACTGGTAAGTCATTTACTGGTTGTTTACAAGTATTTAGCACTTCAGGTTCTTGGTCATTATACATAGATGAAGGTAAGCTGATTTACGCTTGTTTTTCAGAGAAAATGTTTGAGCCGCTTTACAGAAACTTACAGCGGTTGAGTCAGCAGGTTTCTACGCTTCCTAGAGGAATTCACGAACAGTTACGGGCAATATTTGAAACAGGGCTAGATAATAAAGCAATACCAAATCCAGATTATTTGGCTATTTGCTGGTTAGTCAATCAGAAATTTATTAGTTCCTTTCAAGCAGCGATACTAATTGAGCAATTGGCTCTAGAAGTTTTAGAATCATTTCTCAAATTAGAAGAAGGAAGTTATGAATTTCTGACCGATAGCTTTCTAGATGATCTGCCTAAGTTTTGTCATCTGAATTTGCGTTTATTAGTTGAACAGTGTCAAGGGGGTTCAAAAGTTTCTCCTGAGCAATATGCTCATCTTTGGCAGGAAAATCAACCTCTAGTTCAAACAAAAACTGAGGAACGATTACCAGAAATAAAAACTAATAAAGTAACTGAAAAGAGCTATCAGGGAATTTATTCACAACCTACAGACAAAAAAACCTACAAAATTTTAAGTATTGTTGATAGCCCTGTAGTATTAAATGCTATCGACAGTTATTTAGATGATCAAATATTTTCTGTTATTGGTGTCACTGATGCTTCAAAAGCCTTAATGGAAATTCTCCGCATCAAACCCGATTTAATTTTGCTAGATGTAGCAATGCCAAATTTAGATGGCTATGAAGTATGCTCTTTGTTGCGTAAGCATATATATTTTAAAAAGACACCTGTAATCATGGTGACAGGTAAAATCGGGTTGAGAGATAGAGCTAAAGCTAAAATGGTCAAAGCATCTGGCTATTTGCCTAAGTCTTTTACCCAAGGAGATTTACTCAAAATAATCTTTCAACACATCGTTTAATTACAAATGTAGGGGTAATTCATGAATTACCCCTACTGTAAATTAAGAGTTTTACGTTCGTAAGCATGAGTCCTCGAAATTGTATAACCACAACTTACTCATATTTAACTTATACAGCAATTCTATTTAGGTGGTGAAAACAAAATGATCTACTATATAAAGATTTTAGATTTGAAGGAGTGCAAATCGCCATAGTGAAGGCTGTAAAACAGCTAAAATATATATAATATGCTCCATCTAGTTTGATGAAATATAATAGCATTCATTATCTCCTCAAAAACAATCAGACTTGGGTAGCTGACAAGCTGGCTTTAGACCCGAATTACTTTGAAGATTTATCCAGGGGACAAACACCTCCCTTTCTCTACATCGGTTGTTCTGATAGTCGTCTGCCGTTAACAAATTTTACCCGCACTGAACCTGGAGAGTTATTTGTACATCGTAATATTGCTAATCAAGTTTCGCTGACGGATATTAACTTTTTAGCAGTTTTAGAATATGCAATTTTGCATCTACAGGTAGAACATATTATTGTTTGTGGTCACTATGATTGCGGCGGAATTAAGGCGGCTTTAGAAGGGAGGACAATCGGAATTATTGATAATTGGGTGAATCCGATTCGGGAACTTTATTTACAGAAACAAGATGAAATTGATGCTTTGCCAACGAGAGAACAACGTTTGAATCGCTTGGCAGAAATCAATGTTCTGACACAGGTAAAAAATCTTTACCAAACTTCTATCATGCGTCAGGTACTGCATGAGCAAAAAGCGCCGATGGTTCATGGCTGGGTGCTGGATATCCGCACTGGGTTGATCAAAGATTTGAATGTCTCAACTGTGGAATGGCATTTACACCCGTGCCCGTTGCTGCTGGAATTTAGACTAAAAACGAGCGTGATGTTCCCAAAATCTGCTTAGTAATCTTAGCCCTAATTAAGGCTGTAATGATTTGCCTCACCCGATGGGATGAAGTAATTTGATAATTGCCTGCACTAAATTATCCGGTTCAACAGGCTTGGAAATATGCATCTGAAATCCGGCAGCTAAGGCTTGTTGCTGGTTTATTTCTCCGGCATAAGCTGTGAGGGCGATCGCTTTAATGTTTCCTCCCAGTTCATCTGGCCACTTTCTAATTTGCCGAATTAAGAAATAGCCATCCATTTCTGGCATACCGATGTCACACAGTAGCAAATCAGGGACAGACTGATTCAAGCGGTCTAATGCCTGTGCTGCCGTTGCGGCTGTCGTCACTTGTGCGCCAGATTGTGTGAGGATGAATGCGGTCAACTCTCGGATATCTGCATCATCATCCACGACCAATATCTGAATGCCTGTTAAATGGGCCACACTTTCTAATTGGCTGTGATCAAAAGATAGTTCCTGCTCGATCAGTTTTAACGGTAGTTGGACGGTGAATGTTGTCCCTAAATTTTCTCCCTGACTGCTGGCTTGAACTGTTCCTCCATGCAGTTCAGTAAAATGGCGCGCGATCGCTAATCCTAATCCCAGTCCGCCGAATTTTCGGGTGGTGGTGCCATCTTCTTGCCGGAAGTATTCAAACACATGGGGCAAAAACTCTGAACTGATGCCAATTCCAGTGTCTTTGACTTGAATCTGAGCATAAATGCCAACCTGTGATAGTTGTACCTTGACTCGCCCTCCAGGTGGTGTGAACTTGACGGCATTGGAGACAAGATTCCAGATAACCTGTTGTAGGCGGTTCATATCACCTAAAACGGTTCCGGAAATTGGGTTGAGTGTGGTCTGAATTTGAATGCTCTTGGCGGATGCTGCCAGTCGTACCGTTTCTAAGGCTGCTTCAATCGTGGCAGCTAGTTTAACTGGAGCGACGTTTAACGTCATTTTTCCTTGTAGGATGCGAGAGACATCTAATAAGTCCTCAATCAATTGCGCTTGCAGCTTGGCATTGCGTTCGATTGTTTCTAAGGCTCGGTCGACTTTTGCGGCATCTAGCCGCTTACCTCTGAGCATTTGTGTCCAGCCGAGAATTGGATTGAGAGGCGATCGCAGTTCATGGGACAGTACGGCCAAAAATTCGTCTTTCACCCGGTTAGCAGATTCGGCTTTGGCGCGATCGCGTTGAGCTAACTGATACAACTGAGCATTGTCGATTGCTAAGGAAGCACGGCGAGCCAGTTCCTCGGCTAGTTGCAAATTGCTTCCGTCGTATAATCGCCCAGACTCGGCTGAAACAAAGGAAATAACTCCGAGAATTCGTGCTTGGGTTCGTAGTGGCACTGTCATTACAGATTTAAACCCAACCTGCCGCAAAATTTCTAAATGTTCTGGATCACGGGCTGCTTGTACGACCAACTCATCTGGAATATCCACCAACAAATCTGATTGCCCAGTTCGTAGTGTAAATGCAGCACCGCGAGCAGCATCCGGGTCTAGGGGATATTTATGTCTGATTTTGTCGGCCCATTCGAGTTTAGCAGGGTCGGCATGAGCAACAGTAATTTGCTCGATTGAGCCATCTTCTGCAACAATATGCACTGTACACCAATCTGCCAACTCAGGTACTGCCAGCTTTGCCACTCGCTCTAGGGTGGTTTGATAATCGAGAGAAGAGGCCAGGACTGCACTCGCTTCTGAAAGAAAGCGTTGGGCACGCTCTAACCGTACTTGGTCCGTCACATCTACGACATACACTAAAACGTCTTCTACCTGATGGTTTGAGTTTGTTGTTGGCAGATAGTGAACGTTGTAGTGACCCGGTTGGCGATCGTTACGTCCGGGAACGTTGACAGCAAGGCTAGGTGAGATAAAAGGATTGCCTGTAGTGTAGATTTCATCAAAGAGTTCGACTAATTTTGGATCAGATTGACCAAAAAGTTCGGGAATGGAATGCCCTAAGTGTTGTTCGCAGGTTAGTCCGTTGATTTCTGCTAGTGCTTGATTAATGGCAATAAATTGCTGCTGTGCATTTAACAGGGCAATTCCCACCGGAGAGGTTTCAAAAATGGTTGCTAGTTGACGCTGTGCTGCTTCTACTTGAGCACAGGCAATTCGTTCGCGTTCTAGCAATTGTTCCCGCTCTTGTTCAGCCTGCTTGCGTTCTGTGATGTTAATCACAAGGCCAATCATCCGCGTAGGCTGTCCCTCTAGATTGTAAGTAAATTGTCCTCTCGCTTCTGTCCAATGAATGGAGCCATCTGCCCAAACTGTTCGATATTCGTGGTGATACTCTGTTCTGTTGAGCATGGCTTGTTGAAGTGCTACTTCTGTTTTTGCTAAGTCTTCTGGATGAACGCTCTTGATCCAGAGTTCATAGCTTGGTTTGCAATCGTTTGGTTGAAGTCCGATTATGGCGAAGTGACCATCTGACCAGGTGATCGTATTCATCTGTATATCCCAGTCCCAAGTTCCCATCCGTCCGACCATCAACGCCAATTGCAGCCTAGCTCTGCTTTCTCGCGATTCCGCTTCTGCCCGCGATCGCTCCACGGCTAGCCAGGTTTTTTGGGCAATTCGCTCCATGACTGCGATGTCATCTTCTGTCCACTGCCTGGGAGCAACATGGTGCAGCACAAATAGCGCCACAAACCGTCCTTCTTTCACCAAGGGAACACACAGCAGAGACTTCGTCTCAATAGCGTCAAAGGTAGCTGCTCCAGAGCCGGCAGTCCGAGGATCGATATCGACATCATCCACAACGATTGTTTTGCCCTGCTTCAACTCAGCAATAATTTCCGAACCAAAGGAATCCATGTGATGTCTACCGATCACGCTCATTACACCATTGCAATAGTCGCGATCGACGATCACATATTCCTGGGTGGAATCAATTTCACCGTAGGTACAGCGAGTGACTTGGAAATGCTGCCCTGTGGCGCGAACCACCTGCCACATAATTTCCTTCGGGTCTTGAATGGCACGAATTAGATCATTCAATTCGATCAGGAATTGCTGAATTTCTTCTTTTTGCTGGAGGTTCTTGAGTAGTTGCTCAAGAGCCTGCTTGCGCTCGGTGACATTTTGGAAGACGACAACGGCTGCAACAATTTGATTCTGGTGATTAAGAATTGGTGCAGAATTTACATGGAGAAACATCTGGCTGCCATCACTTTGATGTAGTTCCATTTCTTCGTTAGAAACCACTTCACCCCTCAAGAGCGATCGCGCTAGCGGGTACTCATTAGGGGCATAGAGCTGTCCGTCGGAGCGAAAGGCGTCAAATGGAGTAATAGGCATATACTCCTCAAGCTCAAGCGACTGTTCATAGCCGTACCCCACAATCTGTTTAGCTTGCTCGTTGGCCAGAATCAGCTTACCAGAAGCGGCATCGGCAATCATCACCCCAGCAGGCATTTGTTGCAAAACCGCTTTAAATCGGGTGCGTTCAGTTTCCAGATCTTGCAGCAACCGCTCTCGCTCTGCCTCAGCCTGCTTGCGCTTTGTGATATCACGAAAATAAACCGCCACACCCTCGGCAGACGGATAGGCATTCACTTCTAACCAACACTGAACAGGCTCCCCAAATTCTTCCCAAGTGACCGGCACCTGTTCCGCTATTGCTCGATGGAATTCTTGGTAGGCCATCCCACCTACAAGTTCAGGAAACACCTCGTTCCAAACGTGTTTTCCAATCAGTTCCTCTGGTGTTTTGTGCAAAATTTCAACTGCTGCCTGATTCACATAGGTGTAGTACCAATTGCGATCAAAGGCAACAAAAGCATCGGTAATACTTTCAAGGATCACTGTCACCTGGCGTTCAATTTCTTGAGCCGCGATGAGTTGGGGATGCTGATCCTGGCTGATAACTCTGCCCAATTGTCGCCAAGAGTTTTCAGCATCCGCCCCATGAATATTGGAATCGAGATGTTGTTCATTTCCCAAGCTGCGGGCAATGTGTTCAATCACTTCAGAGCGAGAAATTCCTAGCTTTTGAGCTTGCTCCTCTAGTAGTCGCCATGCAGTAGCGGTAAGCGTGACACTAACCTGTTCTTTAGTCTCAGAATCCCAATTACTAACAAACTTACCTGTGCGATCGCGCTTCATGAGGCATTAATCCGTATATACACAGTCACTTTCATTCAAACTCAATTTTTACTTTATATAAATTACTCCTAAGGCAGAGAATTTTCGAGTTTCAGCCAAAATCTACCTCGCACTCATCTGAGTGCGAGTGACGAGATGAATATTGGGGTAATGACTTTCTTGACCTCTGACCAAGATTTTATCCTCAGTAAGCACTCCTTTACTGAGGGCAAAGGTAAAAAAAAGAGTTATTTACTAGTAACCAATAACCTAGACAAAGCTAGACAAATATAGAAAAATTTTGACTACCTCTTATTTTCTTTTCCCTTGCCTTTGATGAAATTACTATTAGCTTTTAACTCTATTCGCTTTTCTTCTAGCGATTAACAGGGCAACAGGAGAGTATGAAAGTCATTATCTAAGTTGAAGAAGGATTTTTTTGGCTATCGTGCTAAATTTTCATCCGTCTTTTGTATAATATTAACTAGAGTACAGTGTTGAATTCAGTCAATGCTTTTATCCATTAAAACAAAACTCAAACTGACTAAATCCCAAGAACTATTAATGTGTAAACACGCTGGGATAGCTAGGTTTACTTTTAACTGGGGAATAGCCACTTGGCAAGATTTGTACAAAGATGGATTAAAGCCCGACAAGTATCTTCTGAAAAAGTTCTTTAATAACTATGTTAAACCTGAATTCACCTGGATTAAAGAAAAAGGTATTTGTCAGAAAATCACTCAATATGCCTTTGATCACTTGGGTGAAGCCTTCAAGAGGTTTTTCCAAGGGCTAGCTAAATATCCTAGCTTCAAAAAAAAAGGGAAAAATGATAGTTTTACTATTGACAACAGTGGTAAACCAATTCCTGTAGGTGGTAAATCAATAAAATTACCTACTATTGGATGGGTAAAAACCTATGAGGGATTACCACATACTACCTGTAAAAGTCTCACTATTTCTAAAACTGCTGATAGTTGGTATATTGCTTTGAGTTATGAGCAAGAATCTAAACCAACCTTAAAACAGCACGATGTTGTTGGTGTAGACTTAGGAGTAAAACAATTAGCTACTTTAAGCACTGGAGTAGTTTTCCCTCAGACTAAACATTACCAACAAAATCTCTCCAAATTACAAAAATTGTCTCGCTCTCTTGCTAAGAAGTCTAAAGGTTCTAGCAATAGACTTAAAAGCAAAATAAAGTTAGCTAGACATCATGGAAGAATAGCCAACTTGAGAAAAGACACTCTCCACAAAATCACTACCTATTTATGCAAAAACCACGCCAAAATAGTAGTAGAAGATTTAAATGTTTTAGGGATGTTGAAAAATGAGAAATTAGCTCAAGTAATAGCTGACTGCGGATTTTATGAGTTTAAACGTCAGCTAGAATATAAAGCTAAAAAGTTTGGTTGTAAAATCTTTATTGCTGATAGATGGTATCCCTCTAGTAAAACCTGTTCTCATTGTGGACACAAGAAAGAGGAACTTTCTTTATCTCAAAGGACTTATCACTGTGAAAACTGTGGTTTTGAGATGGACAGGGATCTAAATGCAGCAATTAACTTATCGCGTCAGGCTGTGGCGTAAAAGCTTACTGAGGGATAACCGCTCCCATGCTCCCGTTGAAGTAAGAAGTAAATGTCTAGACTTGTCTAGGATTTATATAGCAGATAAATCCAAAAAACTAGCAGTCAAAGTTCCCGAAACGGTTGCCGGGGCTGTGTTTTTGGCGCGAATTATCAAACTGGACGACAGCCAGACAAAATACCGTGCAGATTAACCACTGGCCCGACTACTGCGATCGCCGGGGCGCTAAATTTAGTTTGCTCTACTTGCTCAACAATTGTCCCCAACTGGCCAATTAATTCTTCTTGTTCTGGCCTTGTACCCCAACGCACTAAACCAATGGGTGTGTCTAAACTCAACCCAGCTAAACTTAACTGTTCGACTATGTAGGGCAGATTGTGAATGCCCATATAAATTACTATTGTTTCGGCACCTTGGGCGATCGCATTCCAGTTTACTTTCGGTCGATATTTACCTGCCGACTCGTGACCAGTAACAAATGTCACTGAAGAACTATACAGTCGATGAGTTAAGGGAATACCTGCATAAGCAGCGGCGGCAATCCCCGATGTGATACCGGGCACAACTTCCACGGCAATTCCCGCTTCTACTAATTCTGCCATTTCTTCGCCACCGCGACCAAAGATAAACGGATCACCGCCTTTGAGTCGCACTACTATGGCATGATCTTGCACTTTCTCGATCAGCAGTTGGGTGGTTTCTTCCTGCAACAGTGAATGTCTCCCCATCCGCTTACCAGCATTAATTTGCTCTGCTTGGGGATTAATCATTGCCAAAATCGCCGGACTCACCAAGGCATCATAGACAACGACATCTGCACACCCCAACAAACCTTTGCCTTTGAGGGTGATCAATCCTGGATCTCCGGGCCCCGCACCTACCAAATAAACCTTACCCAAAAGCTTTTTCCCCTCCTTGTCTGTGGAGTTCATGTGTCTATTAAATTGCAAATCAGCAGAGCTAATTCTGGACTCGCTCCCAAAGGTTCCGTCAATTGGAAAGTCACCCCCGGAAATTGTAATTTTAGCTCTTCTACTGATTTAGCGATCGCATCGGTTATGCCACCAGCGAATAAAAAATATGACAAAATTGCAATTTGCCGAGAGCCAGCAGCTACCAACTCTTTCACTCGTGATTCTAAACTAGGAGGCACAGCCCAACAAGCTACCACTGCTCCCAGATTATCTGCCGTTGCTGACAATTGCTCTTGGGAACCAGGACGACGGCTGCCGTGAGCTAACAAAATCGCTGCCTCTGCTTTTATATTAGCCAATGGACGGGCCAGCAACTTCCCGAAACCGGGGTGAGTGCCTAAATAAGGTAGCAAGTCAATCATCATATCTTCACCAATAGCCTGTTGCGCCAGTGCTACTTCTGCGGGTATATCTGTCATCACGTGTACTCCCGGCAGCAGAAACAGCGGGACAATTTTTAGGCTACTGCACCCAGAGGCTAAAGCACTCTCGGCAAATTGTCTAATCTGTTCATGTAAAGGTTGAGCACTCAATTCCAAAGCAGCTATGCCAACCAGTTGTTTACTATCTGGTAATTTCTCACACACCAGCTTTGCCAGTTGCTGCATCGCCATTTCTGGGCGCGGATCACGACTTCCGTGAGATACCAATAGATATGCTGTAGATAACATAGAATCAATCACAATCAACCTTAACTTCATCTAAGTTATCAGATAATTTATCGGACAATATAGGAAACACCTCACCTGCTTGTATAGCTGGATTATTTACCTTGTTTATCTAGCTTTTCTGCGATCGCTTCCCGCACAAATTCAGGTGGATTATCTTGTTTCTTAAGTTCAGTTTCCATTGATTCGGTAATTCGTACCGTCAGCTTTGCTGTCAATGGTTCCTCTCTGTCAGTGGTGAATGGTTTGAGAGTTTCAGGATTACCTTTAGGGTTAGCCATATAAATATTATTAAGAAATATTAAAAAAATTGATTCACGTGTCGTCACGAGATTAAATAGATTAGAGGTTGTTTCCCGGTCAAGTTAGCAACCTCTAATCACCTTCTCAGGCAACTACTATTATATGCATACTCCTGAATCGCTACTAGTTCTTAGTTGTGAGCAATTACGAATGATTGCAAGTTTCGTGAATGCTGACATCACAGGCATCGAGTCAAACCAGACTGAGTTAGTTAACATAATACTGGATGCCCAATACCAGTTTTTACTAGAATTTTTCTCATGTAATCCTAAAGGACGCATAGCTCACGCTAAAAGCATCAGATATAGCGCCAATACGTTGAGAAGTGGATTAAACAACAGAGAAGTACACCTATTGCACTTACCAGCCAATGAGAAAATTGATAATCCAATCAATCAAACTATCTTAGATGAAACGAGAAAAGTTAATCGAGCAATTGCTCTGATTGAAAAAGCTGCGAGTCTGTTGGAAGATTGCCAGATTGCAAAAGCACAAGTGTTAACACTAGGGGAAGCAACACAGTTAATAACATCAAAACAAGCTAAAAGGATGTTGTTGACGAAATGCTAAAGCTGGCAAGAGAAGCGAGTGAGTTAATATCAGCCTCATACTAACAGGTTGCCAGTTTTGCCGCTAAAGCATTGATGTGTCGCCACAATTGAGTACCACCAGCCCAAAGGTGAGAGGGTAGGTGTCCTATCGGTGCTGACAAACTAAAAGATAATCTCTGGGCAGGACTCGTTGAGTTGGGGAGATTCCAGCCAATAGCAGCGCAGAACTGCCCATAATCATTGTTATAGCTTTCGTAGATTTTGGTTTGCACCGTGAAACCAAAACGCCCCCGGCTGTACTTCATCCACAACTCGTCAATTATCTGTAAATCCTCACAAGGAAACCTTTCAATATCGCCACTAAAAAAATAGCTACCAATTGGCTTGGATAAAGCCTGACACATTAACACCCAAGTCACTTCATCTGCTTGTTGCCATTTCCTCGCGGCGAGTAAGTCGCGCAACTTTTGATAATCAACGCCTACCTCAGAATTTAAGCTATTAATTAGCTTTTTTTTCACGAGTTGCGCTTCTAAGTTCATGGCTTGTAAAACTTCGGCAGCAGATTTGTAGCGTTGGGAGAGGGCATTGTGCAGCAATTTATCCAGAGTTTCCGCAAGTTTAGCGTCCAAAATCATACCACTAGGCAAATAATCTCGCCATGCCCAGCGATCGCTAGTCAGATCAAACAAATCAAACGGAGAAATGCCAGTTAGTAAGTAAATGCAAGTCACACCCAAACTATAGAGATCACTAGCTGGTAAGGCTTTGCCCCGCGTTTGTTCAGGAGCCATATATTCTGGGCTGCCTATTGTCGTACCCGTATGTAGGAATGCTGTAGCAGTGATTTGTTTAGCAATTCCAAAGTCAATCAAAACTAGATCCCCACCCGGCAACCTTCGCATGATATTTGCTGGCTTAATATCCCGGTGAATCACTTGTCGGGAATGGACAAATTGCAGCACGGTCAATAAATCTTTTAGCACGTGCCAAATTTGCGTGGCGCTAAATACTCCGTTTTGTTGCAATTCCTGGGCTAGTGTCTGTCCCGTAATTAATTCCTCCACCAAATACAACCGATTCTCTTGTTCAAAGTGCGCCAGCAGGTGGGGAATTTGGCGATGCCGCAACTCATCTAGGCGAACTGCTTCCTGGCGAAATAATGCCACTGCTTTACGAAAGCTTTCCCCATCTGCCTCTGGAAAACAAAGTTGTTTGATTACACACCTGGGTTTGGAGGGAAGGTGTTCATCCACAGCTAAAAACGTTCTGCCAAAGCCACCACGTCCAATGGGCTGAAGCGGGCGATAGCGGTCTTTGAGCAACAGTGGCTTACCACAACTGGTACAAAATCGAGCCGGATCGGGGTTGTGTGGGTAAAGACAGTCAAGGTTAGTACAGAAGCTCATCAAAAAGTGGGGAATTTCCAGAGATTTCTATATTTAAGTATTCCCAACTACTAGCACACTCTCCGCGCCTAGATTTACTGCTGTTCGGAGCTATAAGTATAAAAATTATCAAATGCTCCTACCGTCTCAAATTTGTAAGAAGGTACCCAAGAATTAAGTTTTAAATCTGTACGGTAAACACTAAAAATCATGTAATTTTGCCTAACCGTAGTTGCAGCAATGATTTCCCGGATTTGCGGGTTAGCTGTATCAACCAACTTATTGCAATTTACTTTGATTAAATTTTCTAACAGATTGGGCGTTTTTTTACAAACATCGGACTTTAAATATTTGGTCAACCCTTGTACCGCATACTCTTCATATTTAGGCTGATCGGGATTTGTCTTCGCCATTATCACCCCCAAGGTGGCGAGTCCTGCTGCTGCCACACATGTAATAATCGTTAAAACTTTCATATTTCCCAAATGTAATTCGCTGTAGTCGTTACACTCCAAGACTCTAGATTAACTGAGTCCGTTCCTTGCAAAAAAAAACTGGATCAATTTCCCAGAGGTATGCTATACTCAGGGAGTGAATGGCGAGCGTAGCCAAGTGGTTAAGGCAGTGGTTTGTGGTACCACCATTCGTGGGTTCAAGTCCCATCGTTCGCCCTGTATAAATAATAATTTATTCGCTTAGGCAGACAGAGCAGTGTTACTTCTCATAGAGATGAGCGGTTAAATCTAGGTGTTCTATTAGCTTAAATTATAAATATTAGGACTTACATTTATTTTTTGGTATTCCCTAAGCGCATCAAGACGTGACAGACAGTGATTTGATTTTGATTCAACTGTTTTTCTTGACATCTATCTAAAGAAACTAAAATTGTACTCCTTTCGTTAGTGCCAAAAATACTTAGACATCGATATTTTAGGTAAGGATGAACACGATTTGATATGCCTTCTGGAGGGCGGTTGCTCCTGGGAGAGATTTATTCGTGTTAATCCGCTTAGTCATAACCTAGCCTGGTGAGATGATCATGTCTGAGTTACTTCAAACAGTTCTAGATAGCGAAGAAAAGAACAATTTACGTTCATTACTTAGTGAATTACGCCAGCAAAAAAAGAAGTATCTGCTGCGTAACGACATACTTAATGTTTATAGCGAATATTACTCCAAGTCCCAAAATCCAGATAATTTTTACATTTCTTCTAACTTAGATAAACTAATTTACTATACTCAAGAGATTATTCTAGAGGACTCGAACTTCTATTTCATTATCCGCCCCAAGATTGCCAGTCAAGAAATTTATCGGTTGACAGCAGATTTGAGCCTTGAGGCGATGACGGTGCAGGAATTACTAGATTTACGCGATCGCTTCGTGAACAAATTTCATCCTTACGAAGGTGACTTGCTAGAACTCGATTTTGGCCCGTTTTATGACTATACCCCGCTAATGCGCGACCCGAAACAGATTGGCAAGGGTGTACAGTTTCTCAACCGTTACCTATCCAGCAAACTCTCACAAGATTCGCAGCAATGGCTAGAAAGCTTGTATCTTTTCTTGAATCTACACCAATACAATGGTGTCCAGTTGCTAATTAGCAATCGCATTCAATCACAGCAACAGCTTTCGCAGCAAGTTAAGGAAGCGATAGACCTTGTAAGCGATCTCCCCAATGATCAACCCTACGAAGAATTCCGATATGCTTTGCAAATGTTGGGTTTTGAACCAGGATGGGGTAACACAGCCGAACGTGTACGGGAAAGTCTGAACATTCTTGATGAATTAATCGACTCTCCCGACCCCCAGCTACTAGAAGCCTTCATTTCTCGTATCCCGATGATTTTTAAAATTGTCTTGGTGTCCCCCCACGGCTGGTTTGGACAAGAGGGAGTTTTGGGGCGTCCCGATACTGGTGGTCAGGTAGTTTATGTCCTAGACCAGGCAAAAAGTTTAGAAAAGCAGCTGCAAGAAGATGCCATGCTAGCTGGTTTGCAAGGACTAAATGTCCAGCCAAAGGTGATTATTCTCACTCGCCTAATTCCTCATAGTGATGGCACCCTTTGTAATCAGCGGCTAGAAAAAGTCCACGGTACCGAAAACGCTTGGATTTTGCGAGTGCCTTTGCGGGATTTCAATCTTCACATGACTCAAAACTGGATTTCTCGGTTTGAGTTTTGGCCTTATCTAGAAACTTACGCTATTGATGCAGAAAGAGAACTACGGGCAGAATTTAACGGTAGACCCGACTTAATTGTGGGTAACTATTCTGATGGCAACTTAGTGGCGTTTTTATTAGCGCGACGGATGAAAGTTACTCAGTGCAATATTGCCCATGCTTTGGAAAAATCTAAATACTTATTTAGTAACCTCTACTGGCAAGATTTGGATGATAAATATCATTTCTCCTTGCAATTCACTGCTGATTTGCTGGCGATGAATGCTGCTAATTTTATCATCAGCAGCACCTACCAAGAAATTGTGGGCACACCGGATAGTGTAGGTCAGTATGAATCTTATAAATGCTTCACCATGCCAGACTTATACCACGTAGTTGATGGAATTAAATTATTTAGTCCTAAGTTTAATGTAGTACCGCCTGGAGTGAATGAAAATTACTATTTTCCTTACTCACAAATTCAAGACCGAGTAGAAAGCGATCGCCAACGTCTTACAGAAAAGCTCTTCACCCTAGAAGATTCTAGTCAAATATTCGGTAAACTCGATGAACCCAGCAAACGCCCAATCTTCTCAATGGCACGTCTCGACCGGATTAAAAATCTCACTGGGTTAGCAGAATGCTTTGGGAAAAGCCTAGAATTGCAGGAGCATTGTAACTTAATTTTGGTGGCGGGTAAGTTGCGTGTGGAAGAATCAAATGATAACGAAGAACGGGACGAAATTGTTAAACTTTATCGCATCATTGAAAAGTATAATCTCTACGGCAAGATTCGCTGGTTGGGTGTGCGTCTATCTAAAAGTGATTCAGGCGAAATTTACAGAGTAATTGCTGACCACCGGGGAATTTTTGTGCAACCAGCTTTATTTGAAGCTTTTGGTTTGACAATATTAGAAGCGATGATTTGCGGACTACCAACTTTTGCTACACAATTTGGTGGCCCACAGGAAATTATTCAAGATCAGGTGAATGGCTTTTATATTAACCCAACAAATTTCGAGGAAACAGCGGCAAAAATTCTCAAATTTATCACAAAATGCAAACGTGATCCCAATTCTTGGGGTGTAATCTCCCAGGCAGCAATTAAAAGAGTTTACAGTGCATATACCTGGAAAATTCACACTACCAAACTGCTATCATTAGCGCGGATTTATGGATTTTGGAATTTTACCTCGAAGGAGAAGAGAGAAGATTTGTTACGTTATATTGAGGCTTTATTCTATTTAATTTATAAACCTAGGGCGCAACAACTATTAGAGCAACATAAGTATCGGTAGATCCCCTGATCCCTCCCTTCCCATTTGAAATGCTTGGATTGAGTCATCAAACCAAGTCTGCAAGTTTTAGTAATTTAATTTGGGCAAGGGAGTACTTAATAATCAACAATTAACCCACCGACTTAGATTGTCAACGCGCCCCAGGTTTTTTGACCAACTATTCCGTCTACTCCTAAATTTCGTTGATTTTGAAAAGCTTTGACAGCTATTTCGGTCAGTGGTCCGAAAACCCCATCAACTCGAATTCCATAGCCGTTAGACACTAACAACCGTTGCAAGACTCTAACGGAAATACCTGAAGTACCAAAACTTAAGATTGGCAAGGGTTGACTATTAAACTTTTGAGATCTTATGGCGATTTTTGTGTCGTCTTTGTCACTCCCTTGGAGATTTTGGGCATCCGCTAAGGTAGAAGATTCTGAAGATAGGTACTTGTTAATGATTTTCTGAAGTATTTTATTCTTCTTGATGGCGAGTGCTGATAGTCTAGTTTGGGAAGTTCCGTTTATTTGGATGAATTCAGGTGGTGTGATTTGAGCAGCAGGAACTGACTGAGATAACTGACTATTTGTGAACTTCTGCACACCATTTTCTTGCTGAAATGATCGCTGCTCTGACAAATATGGTTGTTTTGTATTTAACACGCCTGTCATTGGCAAGTCAATTTCAGTCATCGTAGTTCATTTTGCTAAAGCCACTATTTATTCTGACATTTAAAATTGAACTATTCCGGAATATTGTATACTGACAATTATCAAAAGAAACATGTAATAGTTTGGCTTGAGGGAAATTATCCCCTAGTCAAATCAGCATAATTTTCTCTGATTGTGGGCTATTTCTCTCTGTCATGCTGGCGTTGGTTGTAAAATACAACACTTAAATCAACTGTTGCAGTAAGAGCAAATTGTCTGAATTATTGACAATATTTTGGCTTAGAGATACTGAAATCAATAAATTACCAATTTACAAAAAGCGATCGCTCCGAGCTAAACTAACCTGAAGCGATGGCGCAGAGCGCTCGCCAAAGGCGAGCGGTCTGGCAATAATTACCCTAAAAATCGATTAAGGGACTGGAAAGAAATAGAAGGCAAAGCCCAAAACTGTATAGGTAGCTAAGAGCAAAGTACCTTCCAGCCAATTTGACCTACCATCGGAACTAATGCTGTTGGCAATCAATACCGACACAGCCACAGCAACTAATTCAAAGGGGTTGAAATCCAAGTCCATTGGTTGACCAATTATCCTCCCAGCAATAACTAAAACTGGAGCGACAAATAGGGCAATCTGCATACTTGAACCCACAGCCACAGAAACAGAAAGATCCATCTTATCTTTCATGGCTACGGTGACTGCTGTAGCGTGTTCAGCGGCGTTACCCACGATGGGAACTAAAATCACCCCTGTAAATAGTGCCGTTAAACCTAGTTGAGATGTGGCTACTTCCAACGCACCGACTAGTAATTCTGATTCAATAGCTACTAAGAGAGTGCAGACTAGCAGCACACCACTCCACAACAAAACGTTAGGTTTTTCATGGGGGAGACCCTCTGCTTCTATCTCTGCTACACCTATGTCATATAGATAGGCGTGGGTTTTCATCGAAAATAGCAGCGTCAGACCATAGACTAATATTAAGACTACGGCAACGGCAAGAGAGAGATTTTGCAGCGTTTTTGCGGGAATTCCTAGAGAAGAAAAGTTCATTGCTGTGGGCAACAGGATGGCAATTACGGCTAAATTCATAGAAGCAGCATTCACCCGCGCCACAATTGGCTGAAATGTCTGTTCTTTGTAGCGCAGTCCGCCCAAAAGCATGGAAAGACCCATCACTAATAATAAGTTACCGATAATTGATCCCGTGATACTGGCTTTGACTACATCCACTAAACCAGCATTCAGGGCCACTAGGGCAATGATTAGTTCTGTAGCGTTGCCAAAGGTGGCGTTCAATAATCCTCCTAAGGTGGGCCCAACTACGACAGCAATTTCTTCTGTAGCTGTACCCATCCAAGCTGCTAGGGGGAGAATTGCTAATCCTGCTGTGATGAAAACTATTAAGTCACCCCACTCCAGAAAGTGGGCTGCTAGGGAAACTGGTATAAACAGTAACAGAACGAACAAAATAATGTTTTTACCGGACATTTGTCATCTCGAATTGTGGGTAATCAGTTACAGGAAGCAGTCTTGAGTGCTGAGTCTTGAGTTTTGAATGGAGATTAAAGAATTGGTTTGATTTTTTTGAAGGAGAAACTCAGCACTACTAGGATAGTTTCTAAAAGCATAGATAAATATCTCAGCCTTTAAGAAAGCAGGTGTAACCCTTACTATGCCTAGCTATAAATGTCTATAAAATGAGCAAAGTTTTACAATAGTCTCAAGCGTCTGTGGAGCCACTGAGAATTTTTAAGACTCGTGAAGCGTCAAGCCCCCATGCTTCAGCCGGGGGAGTACGTCAAGCCAGTTGGGTGAGAGATGTGTAAAATATAATTGCGATTTACTGAGATGTTGCAATCTTTTGTTGCAAAACTATGAATTTTAGCCCGGATTTTACACCAAAAATGGGGTTTAATGGTTTGAAAGACCATTAAAATGAATAGCTCATTGGCGCTGCTAATCAGAAAAACCCCTACCTAAGTCTGTTGTTGAATTGCTGTTTACTTTGGTTCTTCGGGGAACGGGCTGTGCGATAACGCAGATTTCCCGCAAGACTAAGACTACATTTCGCGAAAATTTAGTTGTATCCCATAGTTGTATATACCGGAATTTAGGTTCTAGGGACTGTAAACAGGTACATTTACAATATTTTTGGCACAACTGCAAGTTTTTTTTGGATCAATACATATGACTTCAGCTGCTGAATTGCCAGTTAGCTCTGGCTCAAGATTCACATTACACCAAGATAATCAACCCACCCCTGATAGCGATCCCCTAAAAACAGCTACAGGTGTTTATGTAACGGTTCATGGTCATTTTTACCAGCCACCACGAGAAAACCCTTATCTAGACGCGATTGAACGCCAACCGAGTGCGGCACCTTTCCATGACTGGAATGAGCGCATTCACTGGGAATGCTATCGCCCAAATGCCTTTGCCAGGGTGCTAAATGACCGAGGCGAAGTTGTGGGGATCGTGAATAATTATGAGTACATGAGCTTTAATATTGGGCCAACGCTGATGTCGTGGTTGGAACGCCACGATGTGGAGGTGTATCAGCGGATTTTGGAGGCGGATGTGACGAGTTCGCAGCGTTTGCAAGGTCATGGAAATGCGATCGCGCAAGTATACAATCACATCATCATGCCTTTGGCTAACGAACGCGATAAATATACCCAAATTCGTTGGGGTCAAGAAGACTTCAAATCCCGGTTTGGACGTGATCCCGAAGGTATGTGGCTGGCAGAAACTGCTGTAGACTATGCCACTCTAGAAATTCTGGTAGCGGAAGGGATTCGCTTTGTGGTGCTGGCACCATCTCAAGCACAGCGTTGTCGTCTCCTACCCACGAAGAATGATCCCCATCCTGAATGGCATGAAGTTGGTGGTAATCAGATTGATCCCACCCGTCCCTATCGTTGTTATTTGAAGCCTAGCCTCAGTTGTCCATCTTCACCTTTGAATCCCAGCGTCACCAGCAACGGCAAAGCCTCAAAGCAGGAAAGTACAGAGGGATTACCTTATATTGATATTTTCTTCTACGATGGCCCGATATCCCGCGATATGGGTTTTAGCGATGTTGTTTATAATTCCAGTCACTTTGCCGGACGCATCGGTTCGGCAGTGCGTGGGGATCATCGTCCAGCACAATTAATTTCTGTGGCCACGGATGGCGAAACCTTTGGGCATCACAAAAAAGGTACCGAAAAAACTTTAGCTTATGCCTTTACTGGCGAGTTTCCTGATCACGGTTGGACTGTGACGAACTTTGCCCACTACCTCAGCTTAAATACTCCCACTTGGGAAGTTGAATTAAAACCAATCACAGCCTGGAGTTGCGCCCACGGCGTAGACAGATGGCAAGAGGATTGTGGCTGCGGTGGTGAAGGGGGCGTTTGGCATCAAAAATGGCGTCGTCCTTTGCGAAATGCGCTCAATTGGCTGCGGGATCAGCTCATAGCGGTGTATGAGGAGCAAGGTAAGCAGTTATTTAGTGATCCCTGGCAAGCAAGGGATGAATATATTCAGGTGTTGCGCGATCGCTCTCCTGCTAATGTTAGCCGTTTCCTCGGACGCCATCAAAACCACAAACTTACAGCCGCCGAACAGGTAGACGCCCTGCGGCTGTTGGAAATGCAGCGTCATGCTTTGCTGATGTACACCAGTTGCGGCTGGTTTTTTGAAGAAATTTCCCGCCCAGAAGGAACACAAATTTTGCGTTACGCCTCCCGTGCTTTAGAATTGGCGGGAGATGTGGCGGGTGTGCAGCTAGAAAAAGGCTTCCTGAAACGCCTGGGTTTAGCTCCTAGTAATGTGGAACACTTTAGACATGGGGGTGAAATTTATCGCCAACTGGTGCTAACTGCCCAAATTGGTTTTAAGCAAGTCGCTGCCCATTACGCGATTACTTCCCTATTTACAAATCACAAAAATTCCTCACCACAAGATGCGGCTAACACCAGCCCGCATGCTTGCCAAAATCGCGTTTATTGCTACAACGCCAATGAGTTAGATTACCAAATGCAACGCATGGGATCGTTGACTATGGTGGTAGGTCATTTAAAGCTGGTGTCAGAAATTACCTGGGAAAGTGAACATTTGGTGTTTGCTGTGCTTCATTTAGGGGGCTGGGATTTCCATTGCTGTATTCAACAATTTACCGGCAGGCGCGACTACAGCCAATTGAAAGAAAAGCTGTTTGGGGCGCTGAAACAAGCGAGTGCGGCTCAATGCATCTTGGTAATGACGCAGATTTTTGGGAATGAAACTTTTAGTTTGCAGAATCTGTTTGCGGAAGAACGCCACCGAATTATGCGGCTGTTAAGTCAGGAAACACTTTCACGCTTAGACCAACTCTATACCCAAGCGTATCGTGATAATTACGGTGTGATTATGGCGTTCCATCGGGATGAATTAGAGGTGCCGCAAGAATTGCAGGTAGCAGCAGAGATTGCTTTAGGCTATCGCTGTATGACAACATTGCGATCGCTAGAGCAAGATATCACCGAACCGCAATTAAGTTACAATCACATCGCCGAGCTAGAAGCGATCGCCACCGAAGCCAAACATCTGCGTTGTCGGCTGAATATCCCTGAAGGTAAGCAGATATTAGAACAGTTAATTGTGCGATCGCTTTGGAATTTGTTGCATGAAGCCAATGGTAGCTTTGATGCAGATATCCAAAGGTTAGAACGACTGATTGATGTAGGATATCAGCTAAATCTTGGCATTTCTCTACATCGATCCCAGGAACTATACTTCAGTCGTTTGCACAGTCAAATCTTACCTCTGTGTCTCACCACCTTAGCTAAAGAAGCAGATGCGACTCAATCTCGTCAATTGCTGAAGTTGGGACAAAAGTTAGCCGTTGATGTGAGCATGATTTTGAATAAGTTGTAATTGGAGTTTTGCCAATACAATCACCATTAGAAAGATTAACTCAGATCCCCCAAGTCTTGGGGGATCTTCGAGATAATAAATGTAATAATTAACTTCTTGGTCGTTTGCAATGATATGGATAAAGCCACTCACACTTAAACAGTCCATGAGTATGTTTCTCAAAAAAAGTGCCGGCATGGCGACTGTGTGAGATATCGATTCCCGCCTTTGTTTTTATCTCATACAGCCAAGGAAAGGCAGCGACTAAAACAGCTATAACCGCGAAAAAGTACAGGAAAGCGGGAATTAATTTGGGAAATCTTCGGGAATTATCCAGTTTTTTAGGCATAAAACCTGAGAGAATAACAGTTTATCCTAGCCTAAAGCTGAAAATATCGCTGGAAGCGGGGGTCAGTTTTGTCTGCTGGTTGCAGATAAAGCAGAGAGTTTGTAGATTGCTAATCTCATTTTGACCACCACGAGCCGAGGGGATAATATGGTCATTAGGCCAACTAGTGCAGCGCGGCAAAAATAACTAACCAGTGAAATTCAACTCAAAAGCTTGTGGAATCTGCTTTTTTAATTGTTAATTTTTAATTCCGACAAAGCGGTACTAGCCTCTAAAGTTGTGTCACCGCAGTTTTGGCATTGCTATTTACCACTTTGAAAAACATGCTTCCTGACTACTGACGGGATGGGAATACAGGGGTTTTGCTCATAATTTTTGACAAAACTCCTGATAATCTTGTTCTACACGCTGAGAATAGCTGCTGGCATACTTCAGGAGTTCATCGCGCCAATCAGACGAGTGAGCAAAGTTAATTAAATCATCTGCTGTAGCCGAACCTTGTCTACCACTACTACGCAATTGATCCCACGCCGTCACTTCACCCATTGTCTGCATCAACTTTTCTAAACGTCCCAACTTCCCATCCCAAGCTTTTAAATTCACCTTATCTTGTGTTGGTTGCAACTCCCGCAACACATAAGACTTATCACCATCAACTATCGCCTCCAACAGCGCCAGTGAAGTTCCTTGCAGTCGTTTTTGAAGCGCAACTACCCGCGCTGCTGGACTCTCCCACTGCGGCTGCGGTAGTGTTAAATAGTCTTGCAATGAGCTATTTCGTGTTTCCTTAAAATCTAATAGATAATTCTCATCAGGAGAACCTTTACCTTCCACCAAAATTACGTAACGTTCTAACCCTAAACTACCCGTACCAGCTATTCGCTGTTGCACATCCAAAACATGGTAAAAATCCGCATCTTGTTGTGAAGATTTATGCCAAGCAGCGATTAGTTCTTTGACTTTATGCTGCTCTGACTCCGTGGCTTCAGCAGTCCGTTTATTGTCAATAATTAAGCGCCGCTTGCCTTTCTTTTCTTTGGTGCGTTCATCTAGAAACCTTTGGCGATCGCGTTTCTTGAGACTTTCTAATAAATCTTTAACTAAACCTTTAGCAGTTTCCTTCTCCACACTCCTAGCCTTTCCTTTCGCCAAAGCATTAGTGTAGGCATCAAGAAAGTGATTGTTTAAATGCAGTGCTTCTGATTCATTTACTCCCAGAGCCTGAGAACCAACTATTATACTTGTAATAGCTCTTACCACATCCCAGGTACAGGGAGCAAGACAAGATTCATCAAAATCATTAATATCAAAATAAACTAATCGGTTATTCCCCTTATAACTGCCCAGGTTTTCTAGGTGCAAGTCGCCACAAATCCAAGCTGACGGCGCTGCATTTAAAGGTGAATCTTTAGGAAAGTCTTCATAAAATAAATGGCAAGTTCCGCGATAAAAAGTAAATACATCATCACGCATATTCTTGTATTTTAACTTCAGCCGTTCTGGGTTACGTCCTTTGTTAAATTTTTCAATCCTCTCAATTATATTGTTTGTCATCTTTTTTAGTTTTAATGTAATGCCTTACTTGTATGGAAAGTTTTTTGGTTTGACAATCTTATATGTTTTGTTATCCAAGTCTACAACATCACCATTATCACACGCTATCAACTTACAGCAGATTGCAACTTGGTGAGATACAGATTATCGTAGACAACAATGTTGTCTACCCGTGCACTTCATTTACCTGAAAAATGCTGTAAACTTATCTACCCTACCAACCTCATTCTTCTCTTTTCTGGAGTGTGAGACAATAAAATATATATTACAGCAGAAATCATTTATTTAGACCACGGTGTAGAGACGTTGCATGCAACATCTCTACAGGGATTTTAATTTCCGAGAAAGTGGTTCATTTATTTGAAAATAGCTGTAAGCCACACCAGAAGTCGATTTGTTAATAATACAAAAAAGCCACCTACAGTGTAAGTGACTTTTTTGATTAATTGGTAATCAATAAGACTGCGATCCGTCTGGACAAATTTCTCTCACTAATATCTGATGAAATGCAGCACGTCACGTAGAACGCTAAAGCCTGCTAAATCCCAAAGTAAGTACGCTAGAAAGCCAATCATTGCCAAGCGACCGTTCCACAATTCAGCTTGGGGATTCCAGCCAAAGACAAAGGCGTTACGATCTATACCATTGTAGGCTTTAGCAACAGGTGGTAAATCGGTAGAAGAGCGAGTTTCCATTTTTTTGTCTCCAAAATCAAGCGGGTTTTGGTTGAATCTTATTAGTAGCCAATCAGGTGCAATACGTCCCGAAGGACACTATAGCCAGCTAAGTCCCACAGTAAATAAGCAAGAAAACCAATCATTGCCAAACGACCGTTCCAGAGTTCGGCTTGGGGAGTTGAGCCAAACAGAAATTCATTGCGATCTCTGCCGTTGTATTCTGTAGCAACTGGCGGTAAATCAGTAGTAGAGCGAGTTTCCATATTTTTTGTCTTCAACAACTTGGTGCTTAACTTCAATGTAGCTTTTGCATACAAAACTGCTTTCTGCCTGTGGGTACAAACCAGAAGCACTTCTTGTGGACGATTATCAAAGGTCTATCGGTAGAGATAAATCTGCCTTGAGAGGGTGACAAAAAATATATTTGTAAATAAATGTAAAGTATCGTTAGCTGAAGTACAATTTCAGTAAATCAATTTGATGTAATTCAGTAATTAGAAATGCCAAAGACACAACCTAGGATAAGCCAGATTTTATGGCAATTACTGAGTGTTGAGTGCAAGCAAAGGGACTTTCACCCTATATTATGAATGGGTAGTTTCTAGCGAAAGTGTAAGGTTGTTGAACTCAAAATTTGAACTGAGTTACAAGCAAAATAATCAAATGCATTAAGCCTATAATCATGGTTTTTTTATAAAAGCTATTCAGGAATCCTCTTTGGATGCGCCATTTTTATATGGTACATAAATACTATATAAATGCGATCGCACTGTGCCAGTTGTGTAAGTCCTGAAAAAATCAAGAATATGTTTATTACTTGCACCCAAGAACATAAGTAAATACCTACCGCTGACAGAATTTTTCAGGTAAATAAAGTACACGGGTAGACAACAATGTTCATACATGTCAACTTAAGGTGAAACCCTTGTAATGGCGTTATATCAAACTTATTCAATTACCAACCAACCCCAAAGAACCCCACCCCGGTTTTGCTGACGCAAAACCTCCCCGAACCTCATGAGGGGAACTCGGGGCCCCCACGGAGTGGGGATTAGGGGTAAGGATTGAGGGGTGGGGTCAAATGTGTGTGGGACAACGGGTTGCGCTTAAGTTGACACCAATGAAGAATGTTGTACCCTTACTTACGATAATCTGTACCCCACCAAGTTGCAATCTGCCGGCATTTTTTTTAATTAGGCAAAAATTCACTATCAATTACCTGTTGAGGAGTAAAGGGACATTGTTGTGGAAAAATATCAGGACATAACCCAGTTTCTTCCACTGCCCAATCTAAAGCAGGAAGATAACATTCCTCAAAAATACTCTCATAATATCTGCTCAAACTGGGATGTTTTTGGATAGATTTATTAATGCGGCGACGATGTTCTTTAATACTAGCTCGCCAACTTCCTGAACGATGTACAGGTTGATATTTCCATTTAAGTAAATGGGCTAAAATCACAATTAAATTATTTTCTAACGCATCTTTTAAACTCCCACCCATTTCCTCTATTTCTTCTATTAATAAATCAATATCTAAATTATCAAAGTCATGTTGTCGCAACTGATTAATAGTTGACTCCAACCATAATTCATAATCTTGTTCATAGAAAGATGACAAACCAAATTGATTACTCATTTTTTAGTCCCCCATTCATTAAATAGTAAATATCTTTTACCAGATATCTTTTACTAGTACAGCACGGCGCAAATAAACAGACCATTCCAAATTAACAAAACGCTTACGCTGTAATCATTTTGAATTTTGAATTTTGAATTCTGCCTTGCGGTACTAGGGCTAGTTCATTCTTTTAAGCCCTACAATAATTTTAGTTATTTCTTTAGTCCGCGCAGGCGGACTTCGTTCTGGTAGCCGCGACTTCCAGTCGTAAGGGCTATATTGACATTATTTTTTCAGAAACTCCTGAACTACCTTCTTCGTCATTTCCTGAATAGTTATTAAATCTGGCGGTGGTGTTTCACCTTCCATTCCCAACCACAAAAGATACTCAATATTTCCCGCAGGCCCAGTTATTGGCGACCAAGTTAACCCCTGATACTTCCATCCTAACTCTAAAGCCACCTGCAACACCTGGAAAATTGCCTCGCCTTGGTCAATAGGATCGCGGACAACACCCTTCTTACCCACGCGAGACCTCCCGACCTCAAATTGCGGTTTCACCAGCAACACCGCCTCTCTGGGCGCTTGCGTAAGTTGCCATAAAGCCGGCAAAATCTTAGTTAAAGAAATAAACGACACATCCACCACTGCTAAATCAGGAAGCGTCGCATTTTCAGCATATAAATCTTCTGGTTTTAATTGCCGTAAATTGGTACGTTCTTTTAAAATCACCCGTTCATCAGTTCTGATTTTCCAGTCAACTTGTCCGTAGCCAACATCAATTCCGTAAACTTGTTTTGCGCCGGCTTGCAATAAACAATCAGTAAAGCCACCCGTAGAAATTCCCCCATCTAAACAAATCCGTCCAGATACAGAAATTGCAAATATTTCTAAAGCCTTAGAAAGTTTTTCACCACCACGAGAAACAAAAGGAGGACGTTCTTTTACTTGAATTTGCGCCGCAACATCAACCTCAGTCCCGGCTTTATCAATCATTTGTTGATTCACCGTCACTTCCCCAGCTTGAATTAGCCGTTGTGCTTGCTGACGGGAAGGGCATAAACCTAAATCTACTAAAAGCGTATCTAGTCGTTGTTTAACCAATTAACTTGATTCTCCTGATGAGATTAAATCTAAAGCATGATAAATAATTTCTTCGCAATTAACCAGCTTTTCTAATTCTTCTGACTCATAACGACCTTCTTCTACTTCAAGCGAAGCCTGATCAATAGCATTCAAATAAGCTTCTTCTAAAGTTTCTCCTAATTCTTCTCTTGTGAGATAATAACCTCCAGCTTTACGACGTTTATTTTCTCGTTGAATTTCCCGAACCGAATTTCTAATTGAGACTTCCCAAGAGCGAGTTGTGCGGTTTTCAGCTTTTTGTTTAATCAAGTGCAACAGCAGAATTACTGCATAATTCCGAATCGTCTTGATAATATCATTTCGGCTCATTTCTTCTAATTCTTCAACTATAACTAATGCCCCTTGGACATCACCTTGCAGAAGCAAGCCTTTCAGGGTTAATAATTCTTCCATAATGTAGCGCCTCAAACATCGTCGCCTAAGCAACTGCAAAGAGCAATTGTTTAGCAGAATCTTTTATGTCGGTGGTAGAAATTTTTAGAAACTATAGCAACAAAACAAGAAAATTAGCATACGAGTAAAAAATGGGTTTTCCTAGGTTAGGATTTTTCATGATCAAGGAATTGCCTTAGTTCTCGTATGGCTGCACTGGTATTGCGGTTATAGGCAGTTTCCAAACACTGCTGGACAATGCCATGTAAGTCAAGAGTAGGGAAGTAGCGGCTATGGGTTTGGGATAAATAGCTGTTTTGGTGAAGTTGATAAATAAACAGTTGCTTTTGTTTACACAGCCAAATTTCTGGCACGCGATAGGGTAAATAGTCGTTGACATCAGTATAACTAGTGACATCAATTTCCAGCACCAGATCGGGTGGTGGATCAATACTCCAGTTAATGCGCTTTTTGCCAGATACAGCTTGCCAGTTGTCAATGTAGAAACAGTAATCCGGTTCTAGTCCGCTTTCTTCGGGGAGTTCCATTGTCACCGGGGTGAAAGCATCATACTCAAGCTGGAAATAATCGAGAAGGGTAGTGATTACACTAGCGATGAGGTGAGCATCTCGACCATGTTGTGGCAAAGGTGACATCAGCAGAACTTCCCCATCTCGATATTTTAACCGGGGAATTGTGCGATCGCCCCGTTGTTGGCAGAGAGTTTGATATTCTTCCCAAGTTGCAGGCATCCGCACCACTGCACCAGGGGGAATTTGGGTTTTATCTGGTGATATCAGGGCAAACATAGCTTAAGCATCAGACTGCTAACTGTAATTCTATTTTAGGTTTAAAAAAAGTAACCGCACCTTGCCAATAAAGCCAAAGTGCGATATTAATTAAGTCCGCGTAGGCGGACTTTGTTTATGTAGGCGTGATTTATAATCGCCCTGGTTTAAGCTAAATATCCGTTTCGCTCAACTCACGAGTGATATGGTCAAAAGGTTCATCCACAAAAGCGGTATTGGCAATACCAGCCCCCGCAACTTGTGCCTTGACCATATCCTTCATAATCTGGACACCGCGAACCGTGGGACCAATAGGAACGCCCAAAGAATTGTAAGTTTCCCGCAACCCTTGCAGCACACGTTCATCTAACACATTCGTGTTACCAGCAACCAGCGCATAGGTAGCATAACGGAGGTAGTAGTCCATATCCCGCAGACAAGCCGCATAACGACGAGTCGTATAGGCGTTACCACTAGGGCGAATCAATTCTGGCAATTCTTCAAATAACTTAGAACCAGCCTGTTTGACAATTGCCGCCGCGTTAGAATTAATCGCCGCTGCCGCTTGCACCCGTGCGGTACCACTATCAAAGTAAGACTTGAGGCTATCGAGCGCATTCCGGTCAAAATAGCGCCCGGCTACGTCATAATTCTTAATTAAACTTGTTACTGCATCGCGCATTCCTTTTTCTCCCAATCATTACTATCTATGGTTTGATATTTATTTGGCTGCACTTATGCACCAGTAAATTTTTTGTGCCATTTAAAATTGATTCGGCACAAAAACAATCCATCTGCTACTTAAGGATTCTATGCCAAAGTTGACCCCTATGTGATGAACTTTCCAGTTTTGTGCAGATCAGCAGAGAAAGGTTAATATAACCTGTAATCCAGATAATCTGTATCAACTGCTACAATTTTACCCAATGTCCAGTAACTACGATATTTCAGGTATGTCACAACTTGGGTTGGCGCAGCAGGGTTAGGATGCTTTGGCAGATTCTGGTTTTACTTTAGTTAATTGGCTACAGAAGGAGTAAGAATGACAACCCCCAAAGAAGTCTTAAAGTTGATTCAAGACCAAAAAATTCAGATGATTGATCTGAAATTCATCGATACACCGGGGACATGGCAGCATCTCACCGTGTTTCACGACCAAATCGATGAAAGTTCATTCTCTGATGGCGTACCCTTCGACGGTTCGAGTATTCGGGGTTGGAAAGGCATTGAAGAATCAGACATGACGATGGTACTTGATCCAAACACCGCTTGGATCGACCCGTTCATGAAAGAGCCAACGCTAAGTATAATTTGTAGCATCAAAGAACCCCGCACGGGTGAATGGTACAACCGTTGCCCGCGCGTTATTGCCCAAAAAGCAATAGATTACCTAGCTTCCACTGGACTTGGTGACACAGCCTTCTTTGGCCCAGAAGCCGAATTCTTCATTTTTGATGATGTCCGCTACGACCAAACTGCCAACGAAGGCTACTACCACGTAGATTCTGTAGAAGGTCGTTGGAACACAGGCAGAAAGGAAAGCCCCAACCTCGGTTACAAAACACGCTTCAAAGAAGGTTACTTCCCAGTTCCACCAACGGATACCTTCCAAGATATCCGGACAGAAATGCTACTGACAATGGCAGCCTGCGGCGTACCCATTGAAAAGCAACACCACGAAGTTGCTACCGGTGGTCAGTGCGAACTGGGTTTCAAGTTTGGTAAGTTGATCCAAGCTGCTGACTGGTTGATGACATACAAATATGTGATCAAGAACGTGGCTAGGAAATACGGTAAAACCGTCACCTTCATGCCAAAACCAATTTTTGGCGATAACGGTTCCGGTATGCACTGTCACCAGTCGATCTGGAAAGATGGTAAACCCTTGTTTGCAGGTGATAAGTATGCTGGGATGAGTGAAATGGGACTGTACTACATTGGTGGTATTCTCAAGCACGCACCAGCACTCTTGGCAATCACCAATCCCACCACCAACTCCTACAAGCGCCTAGTACCTGGTTATGAAGCACCTGTAAACTTGGCTTACTCCCAAGGTAATCGTTCTGCTTCTGTGCGGATTCCTCTGTCTGGCGATAACCCTAAAGCCAAGCGATTAGAGTTCCGTTGTCCAGATGCTACTTCTAACCCCTACTTGGCCTTTGCTGCCATGCTTTGTGCTGGTCTTGATGGTATTAAGAACAAAATCCATCCCGGTGAACCCTTAGATAAAAATATCTATGAACTCTCTCCAGAAGAACTGGCGAAGGTTCCTTCCACTCCTGGTTCTCTAGAACTGGCATTGGAAGCACTGGAAAACGACCACGCTTTCTTGACAGATACAGGTGTCTTTTCTGAAGACTTCATCCAAAACTGGATTGACTACAAGCTAGTTAACGAAGTTAAGCAGATGCAGTTGCGTCCTCATCCTTATGAATTCTTCCTCTATTACGATTGCTAATTCTAAAAATTAGTAAATTTTTCTGCCACCCTAGGGGGTGGCTTTTTTTTCCACATTTGTTCAGTTGAGTCTCAGACTCAAGCTACAAAGTTTAAAAAAGGAGCGCTACTCAGCTCATGGAGGCATTGCTGCGGCCGTAAATCATCTGCGTTGTCGGATCTATCTTGCCTTGAATTGGGTTCCAGTAGTGGGATAGTTCTTCATGTAGACCGATTTCTTGTGCAGAACGCATCAGCATCGATTGTTGACGATTCTTAACTTGCTGATGTTGAAGCACCATTAATGCACGAGATTTTTCTTGAATAGACATAATACAGTCCTCTCTTAATTTTTTAGTGATATGTGATTGGCTAGTTATCCTTTCACTAACTATAATAACAGGGATTCTGTATCATAAGCTACGGAATTGATTAATTTAATAAAACTTTACATTATCTCGTCCTCTTGAATATCTTTCGATTGTCAAAAGTCGGGATAAATGTGACTAATCCAGCATAAAAAGCGATTAATTGCGGAAATTGTCCTTCATGTTCAAAGGAAGGAATGATCCACTGCCCCTTTTCGGTCAGTTTCACCTCAGCGCCCGCGCCTTCCTGACAGTAGAGGCTTTGTTTGTTACATTTTTTTACTTATAATTATTTAACGTTATAAAATCCAGAGCATTTTTATGTCTGACACTTTAACAAAGCTGACTTATCAGACCTTTCAACAAGGCAAAAACTACTTTGGACTAGCTCACAAGACTTTAAGTTCACAGTTGCGGAAGCTAGTGCATCCAACCCTTGAGCAGCAGGTTAAACCTATTCCGAACGAGGTTTTACTCAAACTTCAAGAAAAATTGAATCAGCTGCTAGAAACAGATTGGCAAGATGCTGAAAAAGGTGTATATCCCAAAAGCCTTTTGTTTGATAATCCCTGGGAAGACTTTTTCCGCTACTACCCAGTAACTTGGCTAGATTTACCTCAGATTTGGGAGCGGATGAAACAAAATAATAATCAAGACTTTTCGCCAGAAATAGAGACAGATGGTTATCCCAGCTACTACATGCAGAACTTCCATCACCAAAGCAATGGCTACTTAAGCGAGATGTCAGCCAATTTATATGACTTGCAGGTGGAAATTCTGTTTGGTGGCTCAACTGATGCGATGCGGCGGCGGATTCTCGCTCCTCTCAAGTCTGGGCTGGAAATTTTTGGGAATGTTCCACCACGAAATGTTCGGATTTTAGATGTTGCTTGTGGCACCGGGCGGACTCTGAAGTTGATGCGGGCGGCTCTACCTCAAGCATCTCTATTTGGTGCAGATTTGTCGCCAGCTTATCTGCGTAAGGCCAATGAACTCCTGTCTCAAAATCCGGTCGAATTACCGCAACTTTTGCAAGCAAATGCTGAAGAGTTACCTTACCTGGATGACTATTTTCATGCTGTAACTTCTGTTTTTCTCTTCCATGAGTTACCAGCCACGGCGCGTCAAGCGGTTATCGAACAATGCTTTCGAGTGACGAAACCAGGGGGAGTCTTTATTATCTGTGACTCAATTCAAAAGAGTGATTCACCAGAAATGGAACTGATGATTGACAACTTCCCCGAAACTTTTCATGAACCCTACTACAAGCATTATGCTACTGATGACTTAGTAGAGCGTCTAGAGAAAGCAGGCTTTGAAAATATTGATATACAAGTCCACTTTATGAGTAAGTATTTTATTGCTCATAAGCCAGCCTGAGACAAATTTTCTTGATGGTTTTTTACCGTTAACCCCAAAAAAACCAGATGCGAAATTTCGCATCTGGTCTTGGAAGGTAATAATACTTAGGATGATCTAGCATCTCCTTGGAGGATATTTATCTTTAGGAGCAAGCCCTGAGGAGAAAAACCAGGACGCAGGAGACTGATAACCTAAGTGACGTCGTTTTCTAGATCAGTAGAAGGTCAAGACTCAAACTTTAAGAGGGATTACGAGCAAGAGTTGTGTGGTTTTGAGGAGTGGGTGATGCTGTCGAGATAGGCAGTCAATTTGGTTCGTTGTTACGTTCCTCAGGATTCACGCTAACTACCTATACAAAAGCTCACTAATCAAAGAAGGAAACGGTTAAGTAATTCTGTCGTGCGTTAACTGTTTGTATCTCTGTTAAAGAGGATGAAATACTCAACGGTTAATTAATTCTGTCGTGCGTTAACTGTTTGTATCTCTGTTAAAGAGGATGAAATACTCAACGGTTAATTAATTCTGTCGTGCGTTAACTGTTTGTATCTCTGTTAAAGAGGATGAAATACTCAACGGTTAATTAATTCTGTCGTGCGTTAACTGTCTGTATCTCTGTTAAAGAGGATGAAATACTCAACGGTTAATTAATTCTGTCGTGCGTTAACTGTCTGTATTTCTGGAAAGAGAAGTTGTGTATGGTAATTTGATTCCCTTGCTACCAGACAACTAACCCTTCTAGAATTCGTATTACCCTAGGGTTGTTAAATAACAAAATGGGCGTTTCCGAAAGATTCCATTAACTCTCTGCGCCCGCTACCGCGATGAGGAACTGGCTTGTCTGGTTGGTTAGGTCTAGGTTTAGGTTTTGCAGAGACTAACAGCTGTGAACCAGAGCTGACAAGCAGCAGACGGGATAATTGGCCGAGCATCGCTTCGCAGTTTAAAGCTAAGGAGCCGAACACCAGACTCGATACTAAAAGTGGAATGGCAGCACGCATAGTAGATGTCTATTTTAGAACTCTCCAATTCACTGATACTTAGTTTTTGTATGGGCATCCGGACAATTTATTAAAAAGTATTGTGCTGCACTGAACAAAAAACAGTTTTATTCTCTATCTAGATGTTCGATTAGAAACCAATTACCAGAAAGGTTTAGATGTCCCCAGACTGTAATAATTTGTTCATCGCTCAGGGCTTGTAGTTGCTCATCAATGTGCGATCGCTTAGTCACAATCTGCCAATCGAGGTATTGATATTTGGTTGGTGTTGTGATATGCAATCTGTAGTTTTGCCAATCCAAGCGGTGAAAAACGCCTGTAACACAGTCCAATTCCTCAATTGAGTAATCAGACTCAGCAATTAATGAGCCTGGGTAATTACCGCTGGCGGGATAAGCTTCTGGATGGTCTAAATAATAAAATTGCCAGTGTAGCCACTCTGGATGATTGGGCGGTAAATTAAATAAAGGGATAATTGCTGCTTTTGCGCGATGGGCTGCGCCCCGCCCGAAGCGATCGCATTTTAATAAAGCTTCTTGCAGCATCCTCACCGCTAAATCCCTTGGCTGGCAGTTTAACTCCACGCATAAAGCCGCCGCCATACCCGCTGCTTGACCAATGCCCAAGACCACAGGTTGCAGTCTGGTAGCACCGTTAGCAATATGGGAGACAGAAATATTCTTCTCACAGACTAACAAACCATCTGTAGTGGCAGGAATTAAGCTTTTATAGGGAATTGTAAAGGGAGTCCCCGTCCAACGTCCCCCCCAGCGGATAGATTTTGGTTGCAGTGGGAACTTAACACCAGGATAATGGTGGTCATTGGCGTAGTTACCAACTGCGATCGCATCATCAAAAAGAGATGCTACTCTACCCCCTGGTAATGGTAAAATATCATGCTCACAAACGGTAGTTAGCCCGATTAAGCGGCGGCTTTCCCGGTAATAGGGATGCAGTGCAAAGGCATCAGGGGAAGAAGGAAAAATCCCTTCTGCTAAACCATAGCGACGACCAAGGTGAGTTTGGATAAAATGGGCAAAGTTTTGGCTATGCCAGCGACATTCTTGGAGAAACTCACGTCTTGATGTCTCCGACTCTAGCAAACGCCCAACCCCAAGGCCGTAGTCATTGCCACAGATAGGCCAATTAATCATAAATCGATTATCTGGCAAGCGTCCGTAATTGAGAAATTTCTCAGGGCCATAGTCATCCCAAGCACCTGTAAACTGAGATGGATCATAATTAGGAGCAGCGGGAATAACTGGTGCTTCTGCATCACCAAAATCTTGCATAATTACTACCCAAGTTGGCGCTTGCACAGGATATCTTTCTGTGAGAGCATTAGGTTTGTCTGGTGCGCTCGGCTCTCCCCATTGCGATGGGCTTCGCCCCAACCTAGGCGATTGCGCGGAGCGCAGTGCCGGAGGCAATCGCCATTCCCAGCCCCAACGGTAAGGTATTTCTCCTAAAGCCAATAAATCTCCTAACTCTGTACCGTCGAGAATCACCTGAGCGGTGACGGTGAAATCTGTAAAGCGGACACCTGTAATACAGTCCCCCGTCCGCAAAACCTCTAACGGCACTTTTCCCGAAATCCACTGTAAATTGGGCAATTCCTGCACCCAATCGGCGAAAATCTCCGCCCCAATACGCGGATCATAACTAAAAAAGCTCACCCAGCTATTATCTAATCCCCCCGATTGTCGGCGTCTCAATTCCTGTAAAAACGCACCCCATAACCCCGTCTGAAAAGCTTCTAATTCATTCCCATCCGGTGCAGAAACCCCCGCCGAGGTTAGCATTCCCCCCAACCAAGAAAACTCACTCACAAGGATAGTTTTAGCGCCTCTCCGCGCCGCTTGGATAGCCGCAGCAGTCCCGCCGGTTCCCCCACCCACAACTAAGACATCGGCTGTATATGTCTGATTAACCATTTTTTCACCTCGCTGGAATGTACCCAGTTAGGTTACATCACACAAGGTAGTTTTAATATCCGTTGCTTCTCGTAGAGAAGAGAGCGAAGCTATCACAAACTGCTTTTACTGGTGTACCATGAGTAAATTCCAGCAATAGTTCATTTCACCATCAGCCTCTTGATAAGCCGCGAACACGCGAACAATTTAACGGTTGCGGTAATTGCAGATTACGACATACAATTTTCTCCACCCTGATTCATTTAATTAATTATTAGAAGAAGTGAAATGCAAGCTGAGTTTAACTTTTTTCAGCATTGGTATCCCCTCTCACCAATTGAAGACATCGCTCCACAGCGTCCAGTTCCCGTAACTCTTCTGGGAATCCGTTTAGTGATTTGGAAGTCTAAGTTATCTGAGAATTACAGGGTATTTTTAGATCAGTGTCCTCACCGTCTTGCACCCTTGAGTGAGGGACGTGTTGACGATAAGACAGGAAATTTAATGTGTAGTTATCACGGTTGGCAATTTGATGAGCAAGGCATCTGTACTCACATTCCCCAAGCTGAAAATCCTGAACTTGTAGCTAAAAATCAACGAAATTTCTGTGTAGTTTCCCTCCCAGTGCGGCAGGAAAATGATTTACTTTGGGTCTGGCCTGATGCTGATTCAACAGAACTAGCTGCAAATACACCCTTGCCTTTGTCACCGCAAATAGATGTTAAGAAAGGTTTTGTTTGGTCTTCTTATGTCCGCGATTTGGAATATGACTGGCAGACCTTAGTAGAAAATGTAGCAGATCCTAGTCATGTTCCTTTTGCACATCATGGGGTACAGGGTAATCGAGAAACAGCAACACCCATAGCCCTAAACATTATTAAATCAACAGAAAATTTGATTGAGGCAAGTACGGCTGGACGCTTCCAAACCACAATCACTTTTGAACCACCTTGTCGCTTGGAATATGCAATTAGTGTTCCCAACTCAGACAAGCAACTGGGACTAGTTACCTACTGTATTCCTGTGTCTCCAGGTAAATGCAGAATTGTCGCCCAGTTTCCCCGCAACTTTGCTAAAACGCTGCATCGTTTCATACCCCGTTGGTGGAATCATATCAAAACTCGGAATCAGGTTCTCGATGGAGATATGATTTTGCTACATCAGCAGGAGTATTTACTTCAACAAAAACAATTAAGTGAAAGTTGGAAAACTGCTTATAAATTACCTACAAGTGCAGATCGTTTAGTGATTGAGTTTCGGAATTGGTTCGATAAATATTGTCAGGGAAAGTTACCTTGGCATCAAGTAGGAATTATTGCTCCTGAAAGGTGGCAAATAAATGATAACCGCGCTGTCATCTTGGATTGTTACAAACAACATACCCAGCATTGTAGTAGTTGTCGAAATGCGCTAAAAAATCTACAGCATTTGCAAATAGCACTTTTAGCTTATTTTGTGATTACTATTTCTGGTGTGGCGATTCTTCCTGATGCTTTACGTATGCGGCTAGGTTTACCACTAGTCATTACAGCACTTTTAGGACTGGGAGCTTATTCTTGGCTGAAATTCCGGCTCATTCCTAAATTTTACTTTGTCGATTATATTCATGCTGAGAAATAAGTTATTAGACATCTCCGACAAAGAATGTAGAGACGTTGTATACAACGTCTCTACAATGATTCTAGAAAATGCACATTTAAATTCGGTCGATGTCTAATAAAAAAGTAGATATTTTTTACAAACCATCTTTCCCCAATTCTTTAATCAAAGCGTCTATCACCTTCCCTGTCAATGACTGCCTATCTACCTTTAATTTTTTGAGAATGCGATCGCGCACTACCTCATAATCAGGTAACCCTGCTAGATAAATCCTAGACAAGTAGAACAAGCTAAAACAGAGCAATCTGAAAGATTATAGCTGAAAGTTGACCGCTAATGTTACATCTAGTAACATTGAATGGGAAAAAACCAACGTGAAAGCACAGGTATTTAGAGGCGTCAATCAATTATCCTACGAAGAGATCCCAGTCCCGACGCTGGAACCAGATGAAGTATTGGTACAGGTGCGGGTTGTGGGGTTGTGTCAGTCAGATATTAAAAAAATTCGCTATCCACTATATGAACCACCGCGCATTTTTGGACATGAAACCGCTGGAATTATTGCGGCTGTGGGTTCTCAGGTTGTAGGTTGGCAAGAGGGACAGCGGGTGGCTGTGATGCACCACATTCCTTGTATGCGTTGCGCCTACTGTCTAAATGATAATTTCTCAATGTGCAATGTGTACAAAAATATCTCCACCACAGCGGGTTTTAACGCCAGTGGCGGCGGTTTTGCTGAGTATGTGAAGGTACCAGGTCATATTGTCCAAAATGGGGGCTTAATTCCGATTCCTGATGATATTAGTTTTGAAGAAGCGAGTTTTGTTGAACCAACTAACTGCTGTTTGAAAGCGGTGAAAAAAGCCCAAATCGCACCCGGACAAACGGTTTTGGTGACTGGTGCGGGGCCGATTGGGTTAATGTTTATGATGTTGGTGAAGTATTTCGGCGGAAAAGCGATCGCTACTGATTTACTCCCATCCAGAATTGAAAAAGCCCTAGAAGTGGGAGCAGAAGCGGCTTTTGACGCTCGTGATCCTGATTTAGCCGCCAAAATTCATGCTCTCACCGATGGCATGGGTGTGGATGTCACCTTGTTAGCTGTCCCCAGTGATAAAGCCTTCTTTCAAGCGCTTGACTGCACCCGCAAAGGCGGAAAAATCCTCTTTTTCGCTGAGTTTCCCGATGAGTTGACAATTCCCATTAATCCCAATACACTCTACCGTCGAGAGATTGACTTGATGGGCAGTTATAGCTCATCCTATCGGCTTCAGGGTTTATCGGCGGATATTGTCTTTAATCGTCGCATTGATGTGTCAGCTTTGATTAGCGATCGCTATCCATTACAAAATTTATCAGCAGCTGTCGAAATGGCGATCGCACCCACACCAGAAACCTACAAAATCTTAATTTATCCGTAAAACCTAGATTATGGGTTGTATAAATTACCCATTACCCATTACTCACCAGCCCAAACAAAATGCCCTATACCCTAGTTATAGTCGCCATACTAGCCTTTTACGTCGCCTGGAATCTCGGCGCTAACGATGTCGCCAATGCGATGGGAACCTCTGTGGGTTCCAAAGCTGTCACCTTAAAACAGGCACTAATTATTGCTGGGGTATTAGAGTTTAGCGGTGCTATCTTGTTTGGGCAGGGAGTCACAGAAACCCTAGGAACGAAAATTGCTAACCCTGCCTTATTCGCCACAACACCGCAAACATTAGTTATTGGCATGTTAACGGTACTGCTGTCTAGTGGCGTGTGGCTGCAAATTGCCACATCACGGGGTTTGCCTGTATCCTCATCTCATGCAGTTGTCGGTGCGATCGCCGGATTTACTTGGGTAGCCTTGGGCGCAAGTGCCATCGATTGGTCATCACTAGGCTTAATCACCATTGGCTGGATTTTAACACCTGTAATCAGTGGTGCGATCGCCGCTTTGTTTTACAGTCTGATCAAACACTGGATTTTAGAACAACCAGATCCAGTAGTGCAGTTACAAGAGTGGATACCCTGGTTAAGCGCAATTTTATTGAGTGTATTTGGCGTAATTGTCTTACCAACCCTCACTCAACCCCTGACAAACTCTTTAATTAACCAACTTGGGTACAACATCCCTTCTCACGACATCCCACTTTTTACAGGTGCAGCAGCAGCCATTGGACTCACCTTCTTCAGTTGGCGACAATTAAAAAACAGTAAAATCCCAAATCCCGTTGAAGGATTATTTGGACGATTTCAATTGTTGAGTGCTTGCTTTGTCGCCTTTGCTCATGGTTCTAATGATGTCGGAAATGCGATCGCTCCCTTAGCTGTAATCGTCTACATCAATCAAACCGGTGGCGTACCCGCAGATAGTCTTACCATCCCCATCTGGATACTCATCCTTGGTGGTGCTGGCATTGTCGGTGGTTTAGCGGTTTGGGGTAAAAAAGTCATCGCCACCATTGGCGAAAACATCATTTCCTTGCAACCTAGTAGTGGATTCTGTGCCGAAATCGCCACCGCCACCACCATTTTAGTAGCCTCCCGCTTAGGTTTACCCGTCTCGACCTCCCACGCACTCGTTGGCGGTGTAGTTGGTATCGGACTAGTGCAAAATATCAAATCAATTAAATTTTCAACTCTCCAAGGAATCGCCGCCGCCTGGTTAATTACAGTCCCCGTCAGCGCCGTTCTCAGCGGTGCTATTTTTAGCATTGCCCGGATTTTCTTTCTTTAAGATGAATTTTGAAAGCATGAAACTATGCAACGAACGCTTCTCACAAAGCGGACTTTTGCATAATCGCTGCTCATTCATTAGAATGTTGTGCAGGGGATGGTAATAATTTTAATTTCCACAGAAAAATACTTTAATTCCCCATCCGAGATGTAAACTGTCACGCAAGTTACATTCCGCACAAATTTACAGATAGCTTAACAATTCAGATAATTTGCTTGTAGCTACTTACCCATCCGCAAGCCTTTGACAATTAATCTCCTCACCGAAATAATATGTATTAATTTTGAGTGAGATTTTTTTGAAGAGAAAAAATTGCACTGGAGAATATTAAGGGCAAACTAAACGGACAGGGTTTTAGTCTGTGATGCTGAAGACAACGCCGTGTAGTAGACAATGGGTAAATTTTACACTTTGCCAACACTGTATTCAGCGTGTCAGAATTACGTTGAAACGCGTAAGTCCTGTGAAAATTTCTGTTTTATCTGACAAAATACAGGAAATTTAGTATGAGCGCCGAGCCACTGTATGGGAAGCAACTTTATCGTCAAGGTTTTAGAGGTTAAAAAATGATGGGGCGATTTGAGAAGCGACCAGACAACCCACGAGTCAGAGGCGACCTATCCAGAGCAGCAGAAAATGCCCTCTGGGCTGTAGTTGAAGATTTGGAAAATCTCCAGCAGACTGTGCTGAGGTCGTTGCAGGAAGATGTAAAGCGGCTGGAAGGAGACAAAAACCGTTTAGCTGATGACATTGAACGGCTGTTAGTGGAAAAAGAAAAATTACAGCAGGCGCGGCAAATTACTGAACAGCAAGTGTTAATTCGTCAGCTAGCCGAAGTTTTGGCGAAGCACATCTCAAGCCAACTGCAATCGTCACTGGCGACATTAGCAAGCCAAGCAATTGAGGGCGAATCCTACGGACGAGCTACGCTGAAGTCCGCTGAGGTAAAAAGCGATATCAATGAGAATGTCGGTCAAATGCTTGACACGCTCGATGATACCGTTACCATCACCTTTAACTCACTGCAACAGGAGCTAAAAAACTACCAAAGTAGTCTTTCCCAACAGTTGTCCCGGATGTATAACCAACAACAGCAAGGGGAAGCAATATTGGCAGAGTTTGTGAATCGCCTACATGAAGAACTGGAAAAAACCCAAGAAGAAACCCCCTTACAAGCTGCAACAACACCAACTGTGTTGCAACTAATTGACCCACGAGAAAAAAGTTTCTTTGAAGCATCCACAACGAGAAACGGTACCGAGCCAATTTCTCTTATCCCCAAAGAATTCTCAAACGGCGAAACTAAATCCGAGCCTCCTCTTAGTTTTCAATCACCCCAGGAAAATACCACCGAGCCAATATCTGTCCTCAACCCAGAGTTGTCAGAGAGCACAATTACATCCCCACTCCCTGGAATCTCGGCACCCCAGGAAAATACCACCGAGCCAATATCTGTCCTCAACCCAGAGTTGTCAGAGAGCACAATTACATCCCCACTCCCTGGAATCTCGGCACCCCAGGAAAACACCACCGAGCCAATATCTGTCCTCAACCCAGAGTTACCAGAGAGTACAACTACATCCCCACTCCCTGGAATCTCAGCAACCCAGGAAAATACCACCGAGCCAATATCTGTCCTCAACCCAGAGTTACCAGAGAGCACAATTACATCCCCACTCCCTGGAATCTCAGCAACCCAGGAAAATACCACCGAGCCAATATCTGTCCTCAACCCAGAGTTGTCAGAGAGTACAACTACATCTCCACTCCCTGGAATCTCGGCAACCCAGTCCGAGATTTTTGAGCCAATATCTGTCCTCAACCCAGATTTGTCAGAGAGCACCATTACATCTCCACTCCCTGGGATCTCAGCACCCCAGTCCGAGATTTTTGAGCCAATATCTGTCCTCAACCCAGATTTGTCAGAGGGTACAACTACATCCCCAACCCCTACGGCCTCAATACCCAAGCCGCTACCAAGGGAAAAGGCCCGTGAGCCAATTTCCGTCCTCAGACCGGACTTATCAACTACATCCACAGCGACTGCTAAATCAGCATCAAAGCAGGGAGCAACACCCCGGCGCAGACAATCTCGTAGTGCCCCAAACTGGTCGCCGGTTCAGGTAGGTTTTTTGTTAGTTGTGCTCTCAACGGTGGTGTCGTCACTTTACAACGTAGCTGTTAAGGCGATTTTCCAAACAGGTTCGGAGATTTTCGGAGGGTTAGCGCCGACTGTAGGCAATATTCTCTTGGTTTTGATGCTGCGATTACTGGTGGTTGTGCCACTGATGTTACTTTTGGCTCCCATACTGCATCCGCCAGTTTGGCAAGACTTGCAAAATCTATTTGATGCCAAACGCAGAAATGCTAATTCTGATCTGGCGATGACACAGCGGGTTTTGCTGTTGTCGATTGTCAGTGGCTGCTGTTTGTTTTTGTCTCAGGTGCTGATTTACATGGCTATTGGTGAAGTCGCGACTGGGGTGGCGATCGCACTTTTCTTTATCTATCCCTCAATTACTGCCCTCTTATCCTGGTTTCTATTTCGCGATCGCCCTAATTTATGGGGTGCCGGTGCGATCGCCTCGATTTTCTGCGGTGAATTGCTGGTTTTAGGGAGTTCTCCCAACATCGGTAATAGCTCCCTCGGAAGTAGCACTGCCATATTTTCTGGCATCGCCTTTGCTGTTTATGTGATTCTGACGCGGTTATGTTCTGACAAACTGCATCCAGTATCTTTTACATTAATTAACTTCGCTACCATGTTGCTATGTAGCTTTATCTGTTTATTAGTTCCTTTACCAAGTAGTTGGAGTTTAGCGATTGACTCCTCTAGATTACTGGAACTAATTTTAAGCGCTTTTATGTTGGGGGTACTGACTCTCTGCGGTTACTTATTCAATAATTTTGGCATTCGCCAACTAGGTGCCTCGCGGTCAGCCATTATTGGTGCCTCTGTCCCAGTTTTAACCGTGATTTTTGCCGGATTGATGATTCAGGAGTCCTTGGATATTGTCCAAGTTTTAGGCGTGTTATTAGTAACTTTTGGCGCAGCAGCATTCAGCTTTGAAAAAATGCGGAATCAGGTTAAACCTTCTAGTTCTCCAAATTAAATGACGAGTATTAATCAGCCTAAATATGCTGGGAGTCACTTTGACTCCCAACAATAATACTTTGTATCTAAATCAATACACCTGTTCTTAACTTAATCTCAGCCCAATGCGATTAATAGATGTGCGTCAATCCTTGCATCGCAGATTTTATTAATTAAATGCTGAAAATTGATCACTACTAAATATATTTATCTTTAATTTTGTTAGTGTCTTTATATCGTTGAAGAAACGCGTCTTGTACAAACACCAGTCGCTTCAACTCTCTCCACCAGAGCAACGCGCTGGTTCCTGTAGTCGCTGTGAGACTCTATGAAGAAAGTCTTCGGTCGCAGGGTGTTTCGTCTTTACCCAGGTAGAGGCGATCGCCGCTAACCCACAAAGGGAAAACGAGAGCCGAATCACGACAATCGGTGAATTCAAGAAATTGAAACATTTGCCGTAGTACTTATGTCAGACACTAACAAAGCTATATTATTGACTTTAACTAAACTCGTTCTGGATTATTGGGGCTTTACCCCTCAGTCCGAAATTGGCCATGATCGCCTAGTATTAATGTCGACAATTGCAGTTTTAGTGGTGGTGTGTATGACTGTTTTTCTCTTTTCTCGTAACTGTTTATTCTTTATGGGTGGAGCAATTCAGCACCACTAAATATTGTGTTAACCAGAGTACTTGAGGGTAAAGAAAGATAAGTTACTACCAAGATCAGAAAAATATCTGCTTTTACTGCTGGACACTATTGAAATTTTACCTAACTGGTGTCGCCGTGCCATTTGGGGAAGAATTGACTTAAGCCAATGCCGCGCAACGTTGTGGCGCAGTTGTGGTTATCTCAAAGCCAGGAATTAATCACTGGCAGCGGCTTCTAGTTCGCGCCAGGAGTAGTACGAGTGATTTAAGTGTTTGAGAAAAATCTTAGATGTCACAGATGAACGCTCCTAAGAGCGCCATCGCCCAGAAGGCACTTGAGACAGCACAAAAACTCGTAGCACCATAGAGAATCACGGACGATTGCCTGCAAAGGCAACTCTAAAAAAAGACTCAGGCTGCCATTGTGCCAGAAAATACGTAGAATTAACAATTTTGGCCCCCAAAAATCTCATAGTTAATGCATAATGAGTAATTTGGAGTAAAAACATCGCCTTGAGTTGGGTGTATACTACTTAAATTTAATTTGGCTAACAACATCGTAAACATGCTATTCAACTGACTGCAATATGAATAACGACATAGATCTGATCAAGCGTCTTAGCCCCAGTGCGATGGATCAGATCATGCTTTATCTGGCTTTTAGTGCCATGCGGACGAGTGGGCACAGGCATGGGGCATTTTTAGATGCCGCCGCAACGGCAGCCAAATGTGCAATTTACATGACCTATCTGGAGCAGGGACAAAACCTGCGAATGACAGGGCATTTGCACCACCTTGAGCCGAAGCGAGTAAAAATCATTGTCGAGGAAGTAAGACTTGCGCTGACTGAGGGCAAATTGTTGAAGATGCTGGGTTCTCAAGAACCTCGCTATCTGATTCAATTACCTTATGTCTGGATCGAAAAATATCCTTGGCAACCTGGGCGCAGCCGCGTGCCTGGTACAAGTCTAACAAGTGAAGAAAAAAGACAAATTGAGCAGAAGCTACCAAGTAACCTGCCTGACGCTCAGTTAGTCTCTTCCTTTGAGTTTCTGGAGTTGATTGAGTTTCTGCACAAGCGATCGCAAGAGGAATTGCCATCTCACCATCAGATGCCTTTGAGCGAAGCCTTAGCGGAGCATATCAAGCGCCGTCTGCTCTATTCGGGAACGGTAACACGCATTGATTCTCCTTGGGGAATGCCCTTCTATGCTCTTACCCGCCCCTTTTATGCTCCAGCAGACGATCAAGAGCGGACTTACATCATGGTGGAAGATACCGCTCGGTATTTCCGGATCATGAAAGATTGGGCAGAACGGCGACCAAATGCCATGCGCTTGCTAGAAGAATTGGATATTCCCGCCGAACGAATGGATCAGGCTAAGGAAGAATTGGATGAAATTATCCGCACTTGGGCAGATAAATATCACCAAGACGGTGGCATCCCCATGATTTTGCAGACCGTTTTCGGGAAAAAAGACGACTGATAAATCAAAAGTCAGAAGAAATCTTCTGACTTTTGAGTGAATGTCACTGAATCCAAGGATTTTGGATAATCGATTTTAAATTTATTCTCGATCCAAAATCCAAAATCTAAAATTCGATCAGCGCAGCCAATAACCGTAATTTATTGATTGCCAGGATACGCGGGAAGTGGCTGATTCTCAAAGGTGGGATTCAATCCTGTCGGCACTCTCGATGGCGGTGTAGACGATGTCCCAAGACCACTAGCTCGTTCACTGGCATCGATACAAGTATCCAGCGCCTGAGTGGGGGCCAAGTCGATTTCTTTCCGCAAGCCAACTACACACTGAGCAAAAGTCACGGGCAGTAAACTGCGACTACAGTATCTTAAAACATCTGGGTTGACTTCGTTCTGAGTATTTTTACTGATACCAGCAACACAGGAAGCTAACTCTTTGGGACGGCGGGCTTGTCTACAGGGAGAAAACGCATCCGCAGGGTCAATTTGTGTCTGCTTCTTAATTGTAGCCACGCAATTCGATAAGTCTCGTGGACGCAACGCCGTTGCACAACCAGTAGAAGCCGCTTGTGCGGTTACACCTACACTCAGAAGTTGAGCAGCACAGACACGGTAATCATTGTAATAGGAATCAGTAACAGCCATACTGGGTAAGACATTTGCTAACAATCCAGCGATCGCCACAACTGGTACTGTCAAAATCCCGTAGGCAGTTCTGCCTTGTTTGTTCCTAACTCTGCTAATCTCTTTTTTGCTCCGTAACATAGCTATTCTCCAAACACCCAAGGTAATGCTAACTCAAATCTGCGAAAACGCCGCTCTAATCAAGCAAATTTCAGCGTTAGCATGAGTTTTCGGCCAGGGGATAAAATCAGCATGTCAATTTTTGTTGATATAGACTATATTAGTTAATTGGTGGCAAAAACGACTTCAGGCAGAAAGAACAATTAATTGGGGTCTTAGACTCCAACCAATTGAAGACTACTGAATCTGCTATTTAGTAGGGTCTTAAACCCAAATGGACAAGGTACAAAGACATTCTTCATGAAAAATCTTTTCTTCTGTCTACTGCCTCCTACCTTGTCTGAAAAGCAGATAAACCAATAATCCCCTGACGAATCGTTAGGGGAAAGTTGAAATTGTCGGTCTGGTTAATTTTAGAATTAGATTAAGGAAACTCATGTCCCGATATAGAGGGCCACGCCTCAGAATTGTACGTCGCCTGGGTGAATTACCAGGATTATCTCGGAAAAGCCCCAGACGCGCTTATCCACCAGGTCAGCATGGACAGAACCGCAAGAAGCGCTCTGAGTATGCCATCCGTTTAGAAGAAAAGCAAAAACTCCGCTTCAACTACGGTTTGACTGAAAAGCAACTGCTACGCTATGTACGGAAAGCCAGACGTGTGGCTGGTTCTACCGGACAGGTGTTGCTGCAATTGCTAGAAATGCGTCTGGATAACACCGTTTTCCGGATGGGTATAGCTCCCACCATTCCAGCGGCTCGTCAACTGGTGAATCACGGTCATATAACTGTGAACGGTCGGATAGTGAATATTGCTAGCTATCAGTGCCGTGCTGGTGAAGAAATTGCTGTCAAGAATAAGGAAGGATCACGGAAGTTGGTGGAAGCTAACTTGCAATATCCCGGTTTAGCCAACATCCCCAATCATCTGGAGTTTGACAAAACCAAGCTGGTTGGTAAAGTCAACAGCTTGATTGAGCGGGAATGGGTAGCACTACAAGTTAATGAACTACTTGTGGTGGAATACTACTCACGTCAGGCTTAGTCATTAGTCATTAGTCATTAGTCATTAGTTAAGGATTAATGACCAATGACTAACCCCCAATTTGCGACATGGTACGGGTGTATGTGCCGACAGTACCAGAGTCGCGTTGTTTAAAGTTAATTTCTGCCTTGATTGTCAGTACCTCCCTCACCTGATCTCGCAATTCGGTGGTACTGATGCCGGCACGCAAAGAAGTTTTTAAGTCAATTTGCCCAGTTTCATTCAATAAACAGGGACGCAGCCAGCCATCGGCAGAAAGGCGCATCCGGTTACAGCGATCGCAAAAACACTCCGACATCTGGCTGATAAACCCGATTGTTCCCTTGGCTCCGGGAATCTGAAAAACATCAGCAGGTCCATTACCACAAACTTGTGATTCAGTCAAGCCCCAGCGGTCGCGGATACTTTGTCGTAACTCAGCGGAAGATACCCAACCGCGATCGCCAAATAACTGCGAATTGCCAATGGGCATAAACTCAATAAACCGGACGTGCCATTCTTTATCAATGGTCAGGGCAGCTAAATCCAGCACTTCGTGGTCATTGACACCGGGAATCACCACTACATTCAGCTTCAGCGGGTCAAATCCCACACGATAGGCGGCTTGAATCCCCTGCCAGACATGTTGCCAACGTCCACGTCCGTGATTACCAATAATTTGCTCAAAGGTGTCTGGATCAAGAGAATCTAGGCTAATATTAATCCGCCGCAAACCTGCATCATAAAGATTTTGCGCCATTGGGGCTAGTAAAAACCCGTTGGTTGTCATTGAAATATCTTCGGTTTGGGGAAGATTGGCGATCGCATGAACCAACTGCGCCACACGAGGACGTAACAGCGGTTCCCCCCCAGTTAACCGAAAGCGGGTAAAGCCTAAAGGGATAAACACGAATTGCAGCAGGGTGAGCAGTTCCTCATCAGTTAACAATTGTTGCTTGAGGATATAGTCTAGTTCTGCCCCCTCTGGCATACAGTACTGACAACGAAAATTGCAGCGATCGATTAAACTAATGCGGAGGTAATCTACCTGGTTCATGGCTTTATAATTCTTTTATGGTCTTGACTCAGAAGATGCAGTTTTTGTCAAGCCGGAAATGCCGATCCTAAATTGTGCCTACTTTGTTTTAAGGTAACGTAAAATTAAATTTGCTGAAAATTGCAGCAGATAGAAAATTATCATTTATAATATTTACCTGCTTATTGCTGCAAATGCTGTCAACAATCTAAGTATACAGATTGTGTGATAATAAGCCGATCGCATCCACTAAGTCAGCTATCCATCGTGCAAGATACCGAATCTATCAATGACATTGCTGCTGCACTGCAACAGCCAGCAGATTTGAGCTTTGAACTGCCTGATCCAGAAGATGAACTGATTCTGGAGTCAGATTTTCAACAACAGTTGGATGTAGCCTGGCAGGTATGCGATCGCTTTGATTTGCAAACCGAAATCTGGCGGGGGCGGATTTTACGCGCTATCCGTGACAGAGAGAAAAAAGGCGGAGACGGACGCGGTACCGGCTTTCTGCGATGGCTGAAAGAACGGGAAATTAGTAAAAGTCAAGCTTATGCCTGGATTCAACTGGCAAACAGTGCTGATACCTTGATTGAAGATGGCAAACTTGACCCAGATACGGTAAATAATTTTAGTAAACGGGCGTTTGTCGAAACCGCGAAAGCTTCCCCAGAAGTACAACAGATGGTGAGTGAAGCCGCCCAAAAAGGCGATCGCATCACCCGACGCGAAGTGCGTCAACTCAGCGACGAATGGACAGCCATGTCCTCAGACTTGCTACCTGAACCAGTGAGGGCAAAAGCGGCAGATAATACCCTGCCCCCGCGCTACATTGCCCCTCTGGTGAAAGAAATGGAGAAACTGCCAGAACTGCACCAAAAGTCCATCCAAAAGGAAATTTCTGCTAATCCTGATATTGATACTTTAAAACAGGCAACTACAGAAGCCCGCAACCTGGGAAAATATCTCAAATCTGCCGCCCAAGTCCAGGCACTAACCAAAGCAGAGGTAGACATCGAAACAGCCCTAGAAGAAGCGCAAAGAATCGGTTGTTTGAGTATCGCCGCTGACTTAGTAAATCAAGCTTCTCAAATAGAACAGACAATTGCCAAGTTATACATGACTTGGAAACGCATCGGTAATTTAGCAGACCGGCTTTACGTCGATACTGGTGCGAGTACACCCAATTTGCGATCGCTTCTCAGTTGCGTAGAACCCCTAGGTGGTGAAATCATGGAAGTGCAACTGAGTGGCGCTACTGAACACACCGTCCGTCTGCAAATTCAGGAAACGAGTTAAGGGTTGGAGATTGGGGATTTTTTGCGCCGCTTTTTTCTTGGATGCCATAATCTTTTTAACCGCATCCCCAGATAACGACGACGCAAGTAACGTCGATACCGCTGCGCTACTTCTTTACCTACCAGCAACAGTCCCAACCAAAACGTCAGTTCAGCAACAACTAACATTACAGGTATTAAGAAGGCTTTTTGGGTGATAGAAAGCGGCAGGAATGGCACAACCAAAGGAACTATCAGCCAAGGTGAAAATGAGAGAATAATTAAAACTAAACCCAGCTTTTGCATATTATCTGATTGTGACAGAATCTGAGTTTAGTGTTTATATGTGGTTCGTTGATGTGACTTACCCTACAGTCAAAGTTATAAGATTGCTGATAACCAATTTTAATTGCTAATTTTCATCACCGAAATCAGGCTCAACACCAAGGGCGCGTAATTGTGCCGCTAATTTTTCCGTTCGTCGTCTTTCTTGCTCTACTTGTTTTCTTGAACGCTCTTCCGGTGTGAGAATCCAGTTACCGAGGTCATCATACCATCGCAGCCATTGCCGCTCAATGCCCTGATAGAAACCTTCCCAGAGTCCTAAACCTAGCTGAATGTCATTTATCCACACCCGCACTTGAGTGACTTCTAACTCTGTATAACTACCACCCTGCAACTGAAAAGCTCTTAATTGGTCAGTGTAGCGGTCAAAAACTATGTAATAAGGCACTCTTAAAACTCGTTCGTAGACCAACCACTTGGTTGGAGGTTGACTAGCATCGCGCAAAGTTTGCCCCAAATCTTCTTTTTCTGTCCCTGGTGAAAGGAATTCTACTACTACGAAAGGATCAACCCCTTCTTGCCACACTACATAACTCAATCGTAATTCCTGCTGTTCATACAACCTGGGTACACCAACCACAGCAAACCAATCAGGGCGTTTATACCAGAGGGGATGACGGACATCATAGTAAAGATTTAAATCTGTGGCGACGAATACCTGATTTTCTGGATAGTTAGGAGGGGAAAAGGTTTCCCGTAGTAGTTGGGGTTGTAAAACATGAAATTCGTCAGGCAAACCGGGTTCCTCTGAGTCTTCACTGGGGAGGTCATACATTGTAGGTAGGAATTCCTTGGGAGAACGCGGCGGGTCGGTTTGATACATGATGGCTTGTGGGAGATATGGGGTATGTCAACCTAATATGATTTTGGCAGGAATGATTATTGTGAGTAGGTAGAGATAAATTAAATTTAAAATGAAAATTTTGTTTGTAGTAAGCGATTTATCTTTCTGGGCAAGTGTTTTCAGGACTAAAGTCCTGACTACGAACTTTCTTTGGCTTCAATTTTTAATCCCCGTTGTGGCGATACCGCGAATAAACTGCCGCTGACCGATGAGAAATAATACCATCACTGGCACTGTGGCAATTGTTACTGCTGCCATCATCAAAGGCCAATTATTTGTATATTGCTCCTGAAACTCTGCCAACGCCAGTTGCACCGTTCTTAATTCTGGGCGTGTGGTAAAAACTAAAGGCTTAAATAAATCATTCCATTCGCCGATAAAGGTGAACAAAAACAGCGTCACTAAAGCGGGACGGGCCAGAGGTAACATTACCCGCCACAAAATTTGCAGTCGGTTCGCCCCGTCGATAGCGGCGGCTTCCTCCAACTCTACGGGAATTGTTTGGAAATACTGACGTAACAAAAAAATTCCAAAGCCATTGACAGCAGTTGGTAAAATTAGTGCACCGTAGGTATTGATCAGGTGTCCCCACTTTAAAACCAAAAAGATGGGGATCACCAACAGCTGAAAGGGAATCACCAAGGTAGCTAATACAACCAAAAGTAGAGCTTGGCGTCCCCGAAATTTCAGCCTAGCGAGGGCGTAACCTGCCAATGCAGAAGTGATAATCTGAAAAGCCGTAACCGCGATCGCCACCAAGGTAGAATTAGCAAATGCCAGTAAAAATTTACCTCGTTGCCATGCATCTCGGTAATTAGCTAAAGTCCACTTATTTACGGGCAAAACTCCAGGAGTCGTCGCCGTGGGTGCAAAGGAGGTAAGAAAAACCACAAACAAAGGCAGTAAAACAATAAATGCTCCTAGTAGTAGTACTCCTAGGCTCAGAAAATTAGCATTTTTCAGTTTCCAGGTTGTTTTAGACATGGGTTATAGCTCCAAGGAATTTGTCTTTCTAGTACTAGAGCATCGCTAAGAGCAAAGGCTAATCTATAACAATAGATGATTTGTTAAGTTAAATTAAACCACAGTGCTCATTACCCAAAATTCCTAGGGTAAATTAAATTTCGGTATCAAATGATTCAGGCTTCCCAGAGGAGTAAGCATACTATGCAGCAGATAGCAGACCAAGTTGAAAAAATGGATTTCCAGAGTGAAACATACAAAGATGCCTATAGCCGCATTAATGCAATTGTGATCGAAGGGGAACAAGAGGCCCATGATAATTACATCAAACTAGCTGAATTGCTGCCAACCAAGCAAGATGAACTAATTCGCTTATCGAAGATGGAAAGTCGCCACAAGAAAGGATTTGAAGCTTGTGGGCGAAATTTGAAAGTAACGCCGGATATGGAATTTGCCCAGAATTTCTTCTTGGGACTGCACCAAAATTTTCAAACAGCAGCGGCAGCCGGTAAAGTTGTTACTTGCTTGCTGATTCAATCTTTGATTATCGAATGTTTTGCGATCGCCGCATATAACATTTACATTCCCGTTGCCGATGAATTTGCCCGTAAAATTACGGAAGGCGTAGTCAAAGAAGAGTACAGCCATCTCAACTTTGGTGAAGTTTGGTTGCAAGAAAACTTTGCAGAATCCAAAGCTGAACTAGAAGAGGCAAATCGCCACAACCTTCCCATTGTCTGGAAAATGCTTAACCAAGTGGCAGACGATGCCCAAGTTTTAGCAATGGAAAAAGAAGCCTTAGTGGAAGACTTTATGATCCAGTACGGGGAAGCCCTGAGTAATATAGGATTCACAACCCGCGACATCATGCGCTTGTCGGCCTACGGACTCACTGCTGCTTAGACAAGTATCATAGGGGCAACTACCTTGTTGCCTCTAATGTAACATTACGCTTTATGTAGTACTTTTAAGAACTAGTTATCGTCTCTTCCCCACTAATTCCACGCTTTTGACAGCACTCGCCTAATACATCACTACATGTTTGGTCTAATTGGACATTTGACTAGTTTGGAACACGCTCAAGCGGTAGCTCAAGAATTGGGATACCCAGAATATGCCGATCAAGGGCTAGATTTTTGGTGCAGCGCCCCGCCGCAAATTGTTGATAGCATTACCGTTACCAGTGTGACTGGGCAAAAAATTGAAGGACGGTATGTGGAATCTTGCTTTTTGCCGGAAATGCTAGCAAATCGCCGTATTAAGGCGGCAACGCGCAAAATACTCAACGCCATGGCCCATGCTCAGAAGCATGGCATTGATATCACGGCTTTAGGTGGGTTTTCCTCGATTATTTTTGAAAATTTTAATTTGGAGCAGTTTAGCCAAGTCCGTAATATTAAACTGGAGTTTGAACGCTTCACTACAGGAAATACTCATACAGCCTACATTATTTGTCGGCAGGTGGAAGAAGCCTCAAAACAACTAGGAATTGAACTGTCGAAAGCAACTGTTGCTGTCTGTGGGGCGACTGGGGATATTGGGAGTGCAGTCACACGCTGGCTAGATAGGAAGACAGATGTTAAAGAGCTGCTGCTGATAGCCCGTAACCAAGAACGTCTCACAGAACTGCAAGCGGAACTGGGGCGGGGAAAAATCATGGGTTTGAGCGAAGCATTACCCCAAGCTGATATCGTAGTTTGGGTTGCTAGCATGCCTAAAGGCGTGGAAATTGACCCCACTGTTTTGAAGCAACCCTGTCTCCTCATTGATGGTGGCTATCCCAAAAACTTAGCGACAAAAATTCAGTATCCTGGTGTGTATGTGTTAAATGGTGGAATTGTCGAGCATTCCTTAGATATTGACTGGAAGATTATGAAAATCGTCAATATGGATGTGCCAGCACGCCAGTTATTTGCTTGTTTCGCTGAATCAATGCTCCTGGAATTTGAGAAGTTATACACAAACTTTTCTTGGGGGCGTAATCAGATTACCGTAGATAAAATGGAGCAAATTGGTCGAGTATCGATTAAACACGGATTTAGACCCCTATTGGTTTAGGTAATGGGTAATGGGTAATGGGTAATAGAAATCAATTACCAATCCCCAATTACCTTTTCCCAATTAACTCTTCCCCAATTACCAATTACCTTTTTCCCAATTACCTTTTTCCCAATTACCACAACCCTAACTATGGCAATTACTGAGCGTAAACCGCTACTGTTGGATTTTGAAAAGCCGCTCGCAGAACTGGCAACCCGGATTGAGCAAATTCGGCAACTTGCAGAAGAAAACGGCGTCGATGTTTCTAGTCAAATTCGACAACTAGAAGCGCGAGCCATGCAACTGCGTGAGGAAATTTTCGGTAGTTTATCGCCATCCCAGCGACTGCAAGTTGCCCGTCATCCCCGGCGTCCCAGTACTCTCGATTACATTCAGGCAATTAGTGATGAATGGATGGAATTACATGGCGATCGCGGTGGTGGTGATGATCCAGCTTTAGTTGGTGGCGTCGGTCGGTTGGGTGGACAACCTGTGGTGATGTTGGGCCATCAGAAAGGTCGTGACACTAAAGACAATGTGGCCCGTAACTTCGGGATGGCTTCTCCTGGTGGCTACCGCAAGGCGATGCGGTTAATGGCTCATGCCAACAAGTTTAGTATGCCAATTATAACTTTTATCGATACTCCAGGAGCTTGGGCGGGTATAGAAGCAGAACATCAAGGACAGGGAGAAGCGATCGCTTATAATTTGCGAGAAATGTTCTGCTTGGATGTGCCGATTATTTGCACAGTCATTGGTGAAGGCGGTTCTGGCGGCGCCCTGGGTATTGGTGTAGGCGATCGCCTGCTGATGTTTGAACACTCGGTTTACACTGTTGCTACCCCAGAAGCCTGCGCCGCCATTTTGTGGAAAGATTCTAGCAAAGCTCCCCAAGCAGCCATCGCCCTGAAAATCATCTCCCATGACCTGAAAAACTTAGGAATTATCGACCAGATATTGCCTGAACCCACTGGTGGTGCTCATTCCGACCCCCTGAAAGCTGCTACAACTCTCAAGCAAGCGCTATTGGACAATTTGGACGAACTCAATCGCTTGACTTCTCCAGAACGCCGCCAACTGCGCTATGAAAAATTCCGGAAAATTGGTGTATTTACGGAAGTTGCTCACTAACAATACAAGAAATGCTTGATTAGTACAACAGCAGTGCTATAATTGCCTATGGTTCTTAAAGATTTTTAACAATCTTATCAGCCATAGGCATTTATATGTTTGGCAAGTCAACTCAATTTGATTGAGTCGTTTGCAGAGTAATTCAGTGATCAATGTTGAGTTTTACGACCTGATTTCCCAGGCGATGATTTGTTGTCTTTCCAGGGAAAACAGATAACGGGCTATGTACCCATACTGGCAAGGCACTTTAGCAGTTGTCAAAAAGCAATTATCGGGTTTTTAGATTCTTTTAATCTATCCAATTCGAGAGATTGGCATAATTGGGTGGCTGGTAGCTTACGGCACTGCCAAAAAATTGGGAAATAACATGAGTGTGGAGCAGAAACGACGCGCCCTGATCACAGGGGCAAGCAGTGGAATTGGCAAAGCAACGGCTTTAGCATTTGCGAAGGCGGGGATAGACGTCGCCTTAGTCAGCCGTTCTGTGGATAAGTTGGAGGCCGTTGCAGCAGCAGCAAGGCTTACTGGGGTGGAAGCGACAGCTTTTGCAGTTGATCTAGCTAATGTCTCCCAAGTACAAGCAAAGATCCAAGCGATCGCTATTGAGTTTGGCGATATTGATATTCTGGTAAACAATGCTGGCATGGCATACACAGCCACCTTGAGTGAAACTCCCTTAGAAGAGTGGCAGCAGGTGATTAACTTGAATCTCACCAGCGTGTTTCAGTGTATCAACGGGATTTTGCCGACCATGCGGCATCGGGGTATCGGCACAATTATCAACGTTACCTCGATTGCTGGAAAGCAACCCTTTCCTGGTTGGGGAGCATACAGCGCCAGCAAAGCCGGACTGATGGCTCTATCCCTTGCCTTAGCACAAGAAGAACGGGCCAACGGCATTCGCGTTACTGCTATTTGTCCTGGTGCCGTCAATACCGAACTCTGGGACACAGAAACAGTCCATGCCAACTTGGATCGGTCAAAAATGCTAACCCCAGAAGTTGTTGCTCAGTCGATTCTTCATACTGTCCTATTACCGCAACAGGCAGTCATTGAAGAATTGATCCTCATGCCAAATGCTGGCGTCCTCTAATTAGTTCTGTGTCCTCTGTTTTTTGCTCAGGACTAATAACTAATGACTAATGACTAATGACTAAAACCTAACCAAAACTGACATCATGACTATCGCTAGTTCTAACGGTTCTAATCGCGCTCAATCTCCTCTTAATCCCGATTTGGCAGAAGCTATCAATCCTAGACCCGACCGTAATACCCACGACGGACGAGAACCAGTTTTGCTCTCGCCAACAGAGGAAAATAAAGAGCAAATGATGGAAGCCGCGCGGACACTGCTATTAGGCGTTGGCGAAGACCCCGAACGCGAAGGACTCCTGAAAACACCCAAGCGCATGGCTGAGGCACTGCTGTTTCTTACCAGTGGCTACGACCAATCCTTGGAAGAACTCGTTAATGGTGCCATCTTTGATGAAGGGCATAATGAGATGGTACTAGTTAGAGATATTAATTTCTTTAGCCTGTGTGAACATCATATGCTGCCATTTATGGGCAGAGCGCACGTTGCTTATATTCCTAACCAAAAAGTTGTGGGACTGAGTAAGCTGGCCCGCATTGTCGAGATGTATTCCCGGCGCTTGCAAGTACAGGAAAGGCTAACCCGCCAAATTGCCGAAGCAATTCAGACCGTTTTGGAACCTCAGGGCGTCGCCGTTGTGATGGAAGCTACCCATATGTGCATGGCAATGCGAGGTGTTCAGAAACCAGGTTCTTGGACTGTTACCAGTGCAATGGTTGGTTTGTTCCAAGAAGAGCAAAAAACCCGCGAAGAATTCTTTAACTTAATTCGCCACCAAGGATCTTTCTTTTAGGAATTGGGGATTGGGGAACTCGGAACCCCTTCTGGGGATAATGGGCAATGGGGATTGAAGAAAAACTCTTACCTTTTTCCCCATTACCCATCACCTAACCTCTGAAATAGCAGCGCTACTTTGTCTAAATTCTTGTCTCCTGGTGCGTTTTCTACACCACTAGATAAATCAATGCCACTAGGATTTACCTGACTCAGGGCGGCAACAATATTATCTGGTGTGAGTCCCCCGGCTAAGAACCAAGGGCAACTGGGGCTAAATTGTTGTAGCATTTCCCAATCTAAGGTTTTACCTGTGCCACCTAGTTGTTGGGGATGATAGGCATCGAGTAGTAAGGTATCTATGGAATTTATGTAAGTAAGTGCTGTGTCTAAGTCCCCAAGAAAGCGAATTCTCAGGGCTTTAATAATTTCTACCTGGGGGAGAGCTTGACGTAACTGGTAGCAAAACTCTGGCGATTCATCTCCGTGTAATTGGACGCCAGTTAATCCTGCTTCAACTACTACTTGACTAATTTCGGGGATGCTGGCGTTGGCAAAAACACCAATTTTGTCGATGTTTGCCGATAATGGTGCTACCGCTGCCTGTATTTGGGCTGTGGTAACGTAGCGTGGTGAGGTGGGTACACAGATAAATCCGAGTGCTGTAGCGCCAAGGGATGCGATCGCAATTGACTGTTCTGGTTGAGTGATGCCGCAAATTTTAATCCGCATACCAGGAAAGACAAATTTAAAATAGTTATGGAAAGATTTTGAATTATGGCAAAAACTTTTGCTTTGTCCTTCTTGGATTTTATAATCTTGTAGGATTACATAAATTTTTCCATTTAGGAGAAAAAGCTTGATTTCATCTATTTTACTTGCAGCCGCTGGATCTGTTCCTGCAACACCAGTGTGGAGTCCTACAGTAGGAATCATTATCAGCGTCAGCAGCTTAGTAGCTCTTTTGCTAACTCTTGTATCTAAGGCTCCCAAGGTTGGGCCTAGTCTGCCTGGACTCCCGGTCACTGTTCCCGCTTTTATTGGGGCGATGGCTTTTGGTCATGTGGTCGGTGTTGGCATCGTTTTAGGACTAACCAACATTGGTCGTCTGTAGATTTGAGTTGACTTCTCTTGGGTGAACAGTGGGCGGTGGGAAAGCTCTTATCCTATTTTTAGCAAGGATAAGTTTTTCCGCCGCCATTTTGCTATGGCTATTAGATGCCTGCCCTACAAGAATTAATTGAATATTTTTAGGGCTTGTGCATTGACAAAAAATGATAAATATGCGTTAGGTTTATTCATTGAAAATCTTAATTCGTGCTGGGCAGCACCCTACAGGATGCGTCCCAATACGGTTCGGTTAACGTTTGAATCTATCGAAGATCCCCCCAACCCCCCTTAAAAAGGGGGGCTTTTAAGGCTCTTTTACCCCCTTTTTAAGGGGGTCGCCGCAGGCGGGGGGATCTTCTCCGAACCGGATTGAGATGCGTCTGTTTACGCATCAGAACACCATTAAAAAAAACCAATATTAGTAGGATGCGTCCCCTGACGCATCAAAACATCATTAAAAAAACCCAAAATTAGGATGAATTGCCACGCTGTGTAAGTCCTAATTTTTTTATGGGGACGTGATAAGCTGTGACGCTTTTAAAAAAGCACATCAAGGGCGGGCTTTTCGTCCCACCCCACAAGAGTTATGCTCAATAATGATATGCAAATTATAGGATTTTCAGCTTATTACCCCTCAGCCTGCCGCAGTGCTTCCTGTTCCTCTGGAGTGAAGGGATTTACCCCTGCCTTGAGTGCTTCTATCCAACGCTGCCGGCGCTGTTTCACATCTTCAGAGTAATCAAGTGCATTGCTATCTACTGCCGCCTGAAAGTCTGCTAATGCCCCAAGTAAGTCGCCTGTTAATGCCCTAGCTAGTCCTCGACTATCTTGATACCTTTTATTTTCAGGTTCTAGGGTGACGGCATTTTCACCAGCGTAGATAACATTAGCAGCATGATCATGTAGGCTACCACACCAACAGAGGCTATTCCAATACTCGGCAGAAACCTGTAAATTGGGGTCAAGGTTTAGAGCTTGGTTGTAAGCCTGAATTGCTTCTTCAACCTTAGCTTCTCTAACCAAACTAATACCTCGACTCAAAGCAACCGCAGCAGAAAATGCTGGTTGTTGCGCCAACTCTGAAGGAATACTAACTGCTTCGTGTAACCCCAAAGCATTTACCCAATTTATGCTGGTGTCCCATTGAATTGCTTCAAAATAGGCACGGCTGAGGTCGGCACGGCTAAGGTCGGCACCGCTGAGGTTGGCAAGGCTGAGGTTGGCAAGGCTAAGGTTGGCATCCCTGAGGTCGGCAAGGCTGAGGTCGGCACCGCTGAGGTTGGCACTGTTGAGGTCGGCACCACTGAGGTTGACACCGCTGAGGTCGGCACGGCTGAGGTTGGCACCGCTGAGGTTAGCACTGTTGAGGTCGGCACCACTGAAGTTGGCACTGTTGAGGTTGGCACTGTTGAGGTCGGCATCGCTGAGGTTGACACCGCTAAGGTTAGCACCCCTGAGGTTGGCACCCCTGAGGTTGGCACCCCTGAGGTCGGCACCGCTGAGGTAGGCACCCCTGAGGTTGGTAAGGCTGAGGTCAGCACCGCTGAAGTTGGTAAGGCTAAGGTCAGCACCGCTGAGGTTGGTAAGGCTAAGGTTAGCACCGCTGAGGTTGGCAAGGCTGAGGTCAGCACCGCTGAGGTTGGCAAGGGTGAGGTCAGCACCACTGAAGAAAAATCTCAGGATTTCGTTATAAGTGTCAGCACCCAAGCATTGGCTATAGCCGATAATGCAGAGCAAGCGTTCTCTATCAAATTCTTCTGTATCTGGCTGACCACAGGGATAAAAGCTGATTTTGTCTTTCAAGTCATCCCTTTTTTGGGCGTAGCGATGCAACACTAAAAGCAAAATCAAGACATTCAGCCCTGTATACACATCCACTTGTCGCAGTCCCAAGTGCTTTTCTCGCTCTGGTAATTGCTTTCTCAACTGCTCTTTTTTAAACAAAGGCAAGATTTCTTTTTCTGGAGGTGCATCAATAAATTCTCCATCGCACCAACGGAGGTAAAAATTCTCTAATCTTTGAAATAGTGTTAACCAGCGTTGCGGCTGCTCAAATTCGGAACATTCAGCCAACAATCCCATCAGATATTCGACAATATCAGGCGTTAAATTTCCATAACCCAATAAATCATAAATCTGCTTATCCATCACCTCCGTTGAAACTGAGTTTTCTTGACGGTTACGCTTAGTTAATTGAGTTGTCCAATCTAAAAATCTTTCTACCAAACGTTCTGCAAATAAAAACTCGCCAAAACTCCTGTGTACAAATTCCATTGAGCCGCCGTTTTTCCCGGAAGCAGGCTTGATGTAGAATGCGGTCAACATATTATTAAGTACTTTCTCATCTTTAACCTTTTCTAGGGAAGTCTGCTCTCTAGCTTGCTGAATTAATTTTGTAACTGGGTCATTACTGTCTTTAAGTCGTGCTTCTAGCATTTTGATATTGGCAGATTCATTTCCCGACTGCACCACACACAAAGAAACTTCAATTAGAAATTGCCGCAAATCTTCACTTTCTAACCCAGACAAGCGCAGGTTTTCATCTTGACGCTGTTTTTCTAACACCCATTTAATCGATTCATCATAAATGCGAATTTTTGCTTTAATGCCTTCTGCACCTGCAAACATTTGAGAGTTGAAATGTTTCTCTCGGTGCATTTTTGCTAATAGATAAAGCAGTAAGGGTTCTCGCGCTAGATTATTTTTAATTTCATCTGGGCAAGATTGCAAAAACTGCTCAAAGTCTGTTGTTTCCTGAGTGCCAACTTTAGCTGCCCATTTTTCTAACCAGGTTTGGCGAATTGGGTCATCCATTGGCTGAATTTGCACTCGTTCCAAACTTCTTTGTGAAAGTAAACGCTCAATTCCTTGTAGTGCTAAAGGGCGACCAGTGACTAAAAACCGATGATGGCTATTGTGTTGAAAATTTTCTACTTGTTGTAAAAATTCTTGTAGTCCGCCGCTAGTTCGTCCTTCTAGCAACAGTTCATCAAAACCATCGAGCAAAAACAAGAATTTGGTATTTTTATCTGTCAGCCAACCGGAATCACTTTGGACAAAATCAACGGTTTCTAAATGGTTCTCTAAAGTTTCAGTTAGGTTATTTGCTAATACGCGCAAATCTCGCAAGCGAATTAATATCGGGGTAAAAATAGGGTGTAAATCTTGCCGCACTCTATCGGCAAACATCCGGCTAAATACACTTTTACCCCGTCCGGCTTCTCCTTGAATAAAGATGACTTTCGGTTGTTTATGTTCGTTAGTGAGTATGTTGTTTACCCATTCTTCTATCTGAAACTTCTCATCTCCTACAGGTTTACCGCAGTCATCTACTGGATGGATTTTCAGCGGTACATACAAATCTCGGAAGGTAATGTGAGTTTCATCAAAGATGTATTCGTCAGGTTTGGGTTTAATTTGCTTTTCTAGATAATCTTCAATACTCAGATATTTCTCTAGCTGTTCTTTTCCCCCGGCGCTATACCATTGCACTAATTGCTTGACTTTATCGCCAGTTGCTACAAGTGCCGGCAGAAAATCGGTTTTCCGTGCTACCTGTTCGGTTAAGGTTTTGGCTTCTGTTTCCCCTAAACCTGCATCTTGCAACCGTTGCTGTAAAACTTCGTTGAATGCTGCTGCTAATTGAGATTCGTGGAAATAGAGTATAGCTTTTCTCGCTTCCCGTTCATCTAATTCTTGTTCACCCAATTTCTTAATTTGTCGTGCAACAGCGTCAGATGCGGGAGTTTTACCAATTTGCTGTAATAATTCTGGTTTTTCGTTGAGTATTGCCCGAAAGCTTTCGAGATAAGCGGCTTGACTCACCAAGGCTACACACTGCACTAAACTTAGTTCTTTTTGCGTTTGGTCGGCAATTAGTTTGATAATAGTAAGCGCAATGGGTGCAAAAGGAATCACAGTACCGGCAATTTGACCTAATGGACTATTGAGAATATCTAAAAGCGAGGAAATTTCCCCTATATATGGGTTAAGGCTTTTTTGCTCTTTTACCGCTTTTGCTAAATCAAGCACGGCTTTGGCTGCTTCGGCTCCTGTTTTGACTGCTTCCACCCCTTGTCCTAAGTTCAATTCCCGAATGTCGGTTGTCAAAAACTTCCAAAGTTTTATAGCCATTGCCTATTCCCCTAACCATATTCATAAGCTTAGTTATAAGTATTACATTACTTCAGTATCTTCACTTGGTTAACCTCTTTCTAAGAGGATGTTTGTAAAGTATCAAAATTGATCGAGATCCCCCCAACCCCCCTTAGAGGCTGTTTATAAAGTATCAAGTCGTATCGAGATCCCCCCTAGCCCCCCTTAAAAAGGGGGGAATTGGAGTCAAAGTCCCCCTTAAAAAGGGGGATTTAGGGGGATCTACGAGTGTTTTATTTATCCCTAACGACTTTTAAAGCATCCTCTAAAAAGCTATCCATTACCCAGATATTTCTTAACAGTTCTATAACTATTACAGGAAGTCAGTTTGAGAAATAGAGGAAGCGGTTAAGCATTCTCTTGCTATTTGTTCTAAACTGCAACGAACTTAATATTTATGCCTTCAAAGCTGGTAGAATTAGCTTAAAGCTTTGTGGAATCTCCTCTTCGTAAACTTCCTACGCTTGTAGAAAATATTACCAACTACCCAAATTCAAATTATGCGCCGCTTTCTCTCCGTTCTTCTAGCGGGCTTGATAGCATCTGTGTCAGTTCTATCGGCGTTTGAGAGCGCTGATGCTGCACCACGCAACACTCGCTATCACGGTCATCATGGCAAAGTATATTATCGCCGACACAACCGCCGTAGTTATCACCGCCTAAATCATCGCCGTAGTCGCTATCGTCGCCATTACCGACGTAACCATCGCATTCGTCTTTTTAACTATATCTATATCCCCCGTCGTGGTTATGGTCGCTGGCATTAACGGCTATCGTGGTTACTGACTCCCCTGTCACAAAAAAAGTAGCCCCCTTCCCTAGCAGGGAAGGGGGTTGGGGGTTAGGTTCTTTTGCTGTAATTGATTAAACTGACAACTTTATAAATTTGAAGAGTGCGATAAGCTGACAAGAGCAGTTTTCATCCTCGAAACAATGACAGCAAAGAGTCCCACAATTTTAGCACTGGACTTTGACGGAGTAGTTTGCGATGGGCTTATTGAATATTTTGAGGTGGCATGGCGCACTTACTGTAAAATTTGGTTGCCTGCTAACGACACACTACCAGATGATTTGGCTTCTCGATTTTATCGCTTACGACCTGTAATTGAAACGGGTTGGGAAATGCCTGTTTTAATCAAGGCTTTGGTTGAGGGATTTTCTGATGCTAAAATTCTGCAAGAATGGGTAACTATTGCCCCGCAAATTTTGTTAGCAGACAACATCCAAGCGAAACAAATTGGCGAAAAACTAGACCACCTGCGGGATGAATGGATTAACTCAGATTTAGACGGCTGGCTAAGTCTGCATAGATTTTATCCGGGTGTGGTGGAAAAAATTAAGGCGACTGTTGCTAGTGAAGTTAAGTTATTCATTGTCACGACTAAGGAAGGGCGGTTTGTCCAGCAACTGTTGCAACAAGCAGGAGTTGATTTACCAACCGCAGCTATTTTTGGTAAGGAAGTGAAGCGCCCTAAGTATGAAATTCTGCGAGAATTAATTCAGACGGCAGATGTCAAGCCTGTTAGTTTATGGTTTGTGGAAGATAGACTGAAGACTTTGCAGTTGGTTCAACAGCAATCAGACCTTGGTGATGTGGAACTTTTCTTGGCAGATTGGGGTTATAATACCCAACCAGAAAGGGAAGCTGCAGAAAATGATCCGCGAATTCAGCTAAGGTCACTTTCTCAGTTCGCTGAAGATTTTTCTGGTTGGTTTTAATTAATTGAGGAATGATATGTCTCGCCTGCTTCTGAATGACAGGCGGGACGCCTGCTTCTGAATGACAGGCGAGACGGCGGCTTCTGAATGACAGGCGAGACGGCGGCTTCTGAATGACAGGCGGGACGGCGGCTTCTGAATGACAGGCGAGACGGCTGCTTCTGAATGACAGGCGGGACGGCGGCTTCTGAATGACAGGCGAGACGGCTGCTTCTAAATGACAGGCGGGACGCCTGTCCTACAATCTTTAAATGCAATTTTTTTTATCAGCACTTATTACTCATTATTTATGCTTGATCTAACAAAACTAGCGCGACAAATGCAGGGTTTAAGTCAGCATCTGACTTTAGAAGCGGCTGCGAGTCGCCAGCGTTTGGAGTTGGCGCAACAACATCTAAAAAAGGCTTTTGAGTTTCAAGAAGAGTTAGTTAACCGTCAGGAACAATGGCGCGATCGCATTATCTTTGCTAATGCTACCCCAATTGAGCCGCTAGAAACCTGTATTGATATCCCTGTTCCGCCTAAAATTCATACTGTCATCTCTACCGATGGTTCGCAAATTTCCCCTAATCACCACGAAATTGCTTACTGTTATCTGATCAATATCGGCAGAGTTGTTTTGCACTATGGTCAAAATAAGCACCCAATATTAGATAGTTTGCCGGAGGTATTTTATCGCCCGGAAGACTTATATGTGTCTCGGCAGTGGGGAATTAGAACTGATGAATGGATGGGTTTTTGCCGGACTGCGTCGGAAATTACGGTGTTAGCAGAACTGGCTTGCAGTGTGAAAGGGGAAGTGCCAAATTTGGCAATGGTGGATGGTTCGTTAATTTACTGGTTTTTGGAACAGTTGCCGATGGATGCACGCGATCGCATTTTACCCCCCATCCTCGAAGCTTGGAAGCAAATGCGTGAGGCTCAAATTCCGCTGATGGGCTATCTTAGCGCCTCTCGCAACATCGACGCCATGAACTTTTTACGTTTGTCCGCTTGTCCCCATCCAGTACCCGACTGTATAACTTATTGCCCCAATCAGCTAGAAGCAGTCCCTTGTAAAAAATTTGAGCCTTTGCGCGATACAGCCCTCTGGGCAACCCAACTCAAACCCGGACAACGTGGGACTCTTTGGCGCAGTAATGCCCGCATTCTCGAATTATATGAAAACCAAACTATCTACTTTTGCTATGTCCACGTCGGTACAGAGATTGCACGGATTGAAGTGCCTGCTTGGGTAGCGGAAAACACTACTATGTTTGACCAAGCCCTGGGACTGATGCTAGCACAAGTGCAAAAAGGATATGGTTACCCTGTAGCGATCGCCGAAGCACATAATCAAGCAGTAGTGCGCGGCGGCGATAGAGCAAGATTCTTTGCCCTCTTGGAACGACAAATGATTAAAGCTGGCATAAAAAACGTCGGAACTTCCTACAAAGAAGCCAGAAAGCGGGGGAGTATTGCTTAAAATCAGCTTTGCTCCCTTTGTGAAGGGTATTTCAGTATTATTCCTATATCCAAGAAAATTTAGAAATGCTTATATTAGCGTAACTAGGTTTATTTCGGGAATTAGAAATAGCCAAACTCTATTCTCGGAAATTTCTGTGACATTTCTTAGCTTTACTCGAAAAAACCAAAATAAAATCAACTTAAGAATCTCAAAAATTTCCAAATAAAGCATTTGGACAGGATCGGATTATGATTAAAAAAAATAAATCTAAATCTAAATATGAATTAGCAGAAGAAAAATACTCTCGATTTTTCTCGCTCTCCATAGATTTACTTTGTATCGCTGGTTTTGATGGTTATTTCAAGACTGTAAACCCATCATGGACAAAAACTTTAGGTTGGTCAACCAATAAACTCCTTGCCAACACCTTTATTGATTTTGTTCATCCTGAAGACCGTGAAAATACTATTCTCCATACTAAAACTCTGGCAAAAGGTATGGATTCAATTAATTTTGAAAATCGCTACCTTTGTGAAGATGGTTCTTATAAATGGTTGTCATGGAATGCAACTGCATACATTGAAGAGCAGTTAATTTATGCAGTTGCTCATGATATAACGCCTCAGAAAGAAAATGAGATCGCCTTACAAAAAAACATCAAAGAATTAGAAGCTTTAAGGTTCGCATTAGATGCTCATTCTCTGGTAGCTATTACTGATGTCGAAGGAATTATCACCTATGCTAACGAGCAATTTTGTAAAATTTCTAAATATTCACAAGCAGAACTTTTAGGACAAGACCACCGAATTATTAATTCTGGTTATCATTCAAAGGAATTCTTTAGAGATTTGTGGAGAACTATTGCCCAAGGAAAATTATGGAAGGGGGAAATGAAAAATAAAGCCAAAGATGGCACATTTTATTGGGTAGATACTCTCATTGTCCCAGTACTAAATCCTGATGGCAAACCCCACCAATATATAGCAATTCGTTCAGATATTACAGACCGTAAGCTTTCAGAGTTAGCACTGTTAGAGCGATCGCGCTTATCACTCTTGAGTGCAGAAGTCAGTTTAGCCTTATCTCAACGCGGTACCCTGCCAGAAATTCTCCAAAACTGCTCAAATACGATGTCGCAATACCTAGATGTCGCCTTTATTGGTATCTGGACTTTTGGGCAGGAGACAAACCAACTACAATTGCAAGCTGGCATTCATTGCACAGATGCTAACTGTGACATCTTGACCGATTTTCTAGATTATCCTAATCACATGGTTGTAGCTAATGATGCTATTAGCTCAATTACTCAAAACCATCAAGCTATTTTAAACGAAGAAGTATTAATTAATAATCAAGGAATATTTCTCGATTCTACATTTTCAATTTTCCGCTTATGTGCCTATCCCTTAATTGTTGAGCAGCAATTAATCGGCATCATGGCTTTATTCAGCCAGCAATTATTTACCGAGCCAACCCATAACCTATTAAATTGGATTGCGAATAATATTGCTGTGGCTGTTGACCGCATCTGGGCGCGAGAAGAACTCCTCAGCCGTCGGGAAGCCTTGCTGTTGCGTCTATCTAGCGAAATCCGCAGTTCTCTTGATGTCGATACTATTCTAGAAACTGCCGTTAACGAAATCCGCAGCTTATTCCAAATTGACCGCTGCTACTTTCTTTGGTACCTACCAAATTCTTCCCCTCCAAGTCTAACTATCACCCATGAAGCGCGGGACTCTCGCTTACCCGCTATGTTAGGCAAACTTTCGCCACAAAAAAGTAATTATTTGGCAAAAATGCTGATTCGTCAGGAGTTAATTTGCATAGATGATGTACACACAAACTTCCTGACCGATCATCATCTCGATTATAATACAGAAGAACTTTTAAGCGAGTTTAATATCGCTTCTCAACTGCTGCTACCCATAAAAAGTAATTCTGAAGAATTGGGCGCAATTGTTTGCAGCCATTGTAGTGGTGAAAGAGTTTGGAATAACAGCGAAATTGTACTGCTGCAAGCTGTGACAGACCAATTAGCGATCGCCATCAATCAAGCGCAAATTTATGCCCAAAGTCGTGCTGCTACTTTAGCCGCCCAAACTCAAACAGAAAAACTCACCGAAACCTTGCATAAGTTGCAGCAAACTCAAGCTCAACTGATTCAACATGAAAAAATGTCTAGTTTGGGACAGTTAGTAGCAGGAGTTGCCCATGAAATCAATAACCCAGTTAATTTTATTCATGGCAACTTAAGCTATGCTAACGAATACTTTGACGACTTACTAGAGCTATTACACCTCTATCAGCAGCATTATCCCCATCCTGACCCAGAAATTCAAGATTTATCTGAAGAAATTGACTTAGAGTTTCTGACTAGCGACCTATCAAAACTCCTATCTTCGATGAAAATAGGTACTAATCGCATCCGGGAAATTGTCCTAAACTTGCGAAATTTTTCCCGTCTGGATGAAGCAGAGAAAAAGTTAGTTGATATTCATGAAGGGATTGATAATACACTATTCATTTTGCATCACCGCTGGAAAAATACTGGTAATGGACTGGGCATATCTATCATTAAAGATTATGGAAATTTACCTTTAATTGATTGCTACCCAGGGCAACTTAATCAGGTATTTATGAACATTTTAACTAATGCCATTGATGCATTGGAAGATTTAGTCATTCAGAGAAATAACGGACAAGATAATTATCAAGAATTGCCCCTACCTACAATTCGCATTAGTACCGCAATTTTAGAAAACAATTTTGTCTCTATCCAGATTTCTGATAATGGAATCGGCATCTCAGAAGAAGTGAGAAAAAAGTTATTTGACCCATTTTTTACAACCAAACCCGTGGGTAAGGGAACAGGATTAGGGCTGTCAATTAGCTATCAAATAGTCGTCGAAAAACATGGGGGAATTTTGGAGTGTTTCTCAGAACCAGGCCAAGGTACAGAGTTCTGGATTCAGATTCCAATTAATTGACACTCTCCCAAATGAACTAACCTTGTAAATGAACCACTTTCTGGGAAATTAAACAAGAAAGTAGAGACGTTGCATGCAACGTTTTTACACTGTGGTCTAAATAATGATTTCTGCTGTAAGCCAAGGCCAACCAAAAGCTTGTCATTTCTGTTTCATGTAATTTGTGTAATTACTTGCATTCTTACTGGGAACTGTTAACTTTACATATCTTTAGGGAAACATATATTTAGCCGAGACTGAGTAAAAATCCTCCGGGGCAGCTAAACTATAGTCTAGGTATTTTTGACCAATCTATCTTTGAATTCATCTCTATGGAAAAATACTTAGACGCGCAGCCGAGTCTGTTCACTAGAAACGACTTATTCACTAAAAGCGCGGTTCTCGTTTTGGCTGTAGTTGTGGCACTGATGGGTACAGGCTGTAGTTTTCAAGCATCTGGCGGTTCTAAATCTACTGTGGATAAAGCTCCCATTAGTAGCAAAAAGAACTTACCTACCTTAAAAATTGGGGTGCTGCCAGCACGCAACCCTCAAGACCAAGAACAGATGATTAAAGCCTTCGATGCCTACCTGGAAAAATCCCTGGGACGACAAGTCGATTTCCAAGTTGCCAAAAGTTACAGTGAAGCCGTTGACTGGCTGGTGCAAGAAAAGGTTGATATTGGTTATTTAGGGCCTTCTACCTATCTGAGAGCGCTAGATCGGGGTGCTAAAGTAGAACCATTAGTCGCTCCCATCGACAGGCATACGGGGCAACCCTGGTATCGGGCGTGCATTATTGTCAGGGTAGACAGTCCCATCAAAACCTTAAAAGACCTCAAAGGCAAGCGCGTTGCCTTTGTAGATAAATCGTCCACCTCTGGGTATCTAATGCCACTGGCAAGTCTCAAAAAACAAGGTATTGAACCGGGGCGAGATTTTGCTCGAGTTCTTTTTGCTGGCAACCATAGCAAGAGTATGGCAGCACTAGAAGATGGCACCGTTGACGCTGCTGCGGCTAATATTTCTTCCTACCTCAAGCGGCAACAAAGCGGCAAACTAACAGCTAAAAACTCCAGAATTATCTGGGAGTCTGCCCCCATACCCCAAGCACCCATAGTAGTTTCAAAGAAACTGCCGATTGAGTTGATCAAACAATTGAAGCAAGCTTTTATTAATACCCCGGATGGGATAGAAGATATCACGGGAACTGAGTCGGCTGGATACACCCTTGTTAGCCCTTCCGACTATGCTCCTATTCAGCAACTCCGAAAAGACCTCAACTTAATTTCCTTGCCTGCACAATGAAGATATCCACAAAATTTTTCACAGGTTCTGCTGTATTTGTCGGACTTATAGCAGCTATTCTTGTTGGTAATACTTTAGTTTTTCAACAGATAAAACAGACTGCTATTGATAAAAATAAACAAAGTACGGCAACTATTAAAGCATCGCTAGAAGCTGAAAATGCCTTGAAATCTGAAATTATTGCCCTCAAGGATGTTGTTTTATTTAATGGTGATAATTCAGAGATGAATCAGTTTAAAACCCAGTTTATGGAGTCCCTTGATGAGTTAGAGATATTAATACCAGATGCTACAAAAATATCTATAATTCGTCGCCGTCACAAGTTTCTTTCTGATATGGCGATTCAGCTAGCCCAGAGGAAACCCAGTGAAACGTATCTGGCTGATTCACAGCAGTATTTCCGCGCTATTAATTCTTTTAACAGAGATATTGAGTTTTTTCTCAAGGATTTGATTGACCTTGCTTATAAGCAAAGCTTTCTGATTGATTTGCAATTAGAAAGATTACATAAAATGCAGAAAAATATCTCTTTTGCTGTTATCGGGGTGATTCTGATTCTATTTATTGGTAAGTTTGTGCTGATCTGGCGTCCGGTAATCAAGTCTTTGCAAAAGTTACAGGTGGGAACGGCAGAAATCGCCGCCGGAAACCTCGATTACCGCTTAAATATCTCCACAGGTGATGAAGTAGAAGACCTGGCTCAAGCATTTAACTACATGGGATTGAAGCTAGCTGAGTCCCGTGAAACGCTACTGGAAAATACTGAATTAAACCAAATAAACCAACGTCTAGAGTTAGAAATTAATGAACGCAAACAAGCAGAAGAAGCTCTTCAAAAACAAACCAGCATTTTGCAATTGCTCCTCGACACGATCAGCGATGCCGTAGTAGTTGCTGATGATCGGGAGCAATTTATTATCTTTAATCCAGCAGCAGAGCGGATGTTTGGTAGTCTGGAAAACAATGCGAAAAGTAAAGATTGGTCACAGCAATATGGACTTTTTTTACCCGATAAGGTGACACCTTTCCCTGAAAAGAACCTCCCACTATTTAGGGCAATCCAAGGTGAGGAATCAGACAATATTGAAATGTTTGTGCGTCATGCTGAGGTACCTGATGGAATTTGGGCAGTAGTCAGTGGTAGACCATTAATAGATTCAAGCATTTCTCTCAAAGCTGGAGTTATTGTCTCTCGTGACATTAGCGATCGCAAGCAAGTAGAGGAAGCTATCCGACAATCAGAAGCACAGTTGAGACAGCAAACTCAGCAACTTGAACGAACTCTAGTTGAACTCCAAAGCACCCAATCTCAACTGATTCAAACTGAGAAGATGTCTAGCTTGGGTCAGCTTGTGGCTGGGATAGCACATGAAATCAATAATCCAGTTAACTTTATCAACGGCAATATTGCTCACACCAGCGAATACGCTTATGAATTAATAGAGCTAATACGCCTCTACCAAGAAGAGTTACCGAATCCAGGAGATATAATTCAGGAAAAGATTGAGAAAATTGACTTAGATTTTCTGCTGGATGACTTTCCCAAAATTCTCATTTCCATGAAAATGGGAACTAACCGGATTAGGGAGATTGTCTTGTCTTTACGCACTTTCTCCCGTCTGGATGAAGCAGATATGAAAGAAGTTGATATTCATGAAGGTATTGAAAGTACGCTGCTGATTTTGCAGAATCGACTAAAACTTAATCCAAAGCGTCCTAAGATTGAAGTTATTAAGGAGTATGGACAGCTACCTTTGGTAGAGTGTTATGCAGGGCAGTTAAATCAGGTTTTTATGAACATTATTAATAATGCAATTGATGCCTTTGATAGTGTCAATAACCAGGGCTTCCAGCCAGATATTCAGCGCGGTCCCAACCAAATAAAAATTAGCACTGAACTTGTTGGTAATAACCAAGTGCTGGTGCGAATCGCTGATAATGGCTCAGGGATGACTCAAGAGGTTCAGCAAAAGCTGTTTGATCCATTTTTCACTACTAAACCTGTGGGTGAAGGCACAGGGTTGGGCTTATCGATTAGCTACCAGATTGTTGTGCAGAGACACTCTGGTAAGTTGCGGTGTGTGTCCGAATTGAGCAAAGGAACCGAGTTTTGGATTGAGATTCCCTTGCATCAGCAAAAGAAGCAGGTTGTATCCCCATTGGAGATGAAAGCCATCGTCTCAAGCATCTAAACAGTTAAAATTAACTTAAAATAACCCATTATGAACTGCGTACACCATAACGCCTGAAAACCCTTAGTTCCTCCTGTCTCTTGCCTTTTTTCAAGCTAAGGTGATAACTGAGATAGTACAAGCTAACAAAATTATGAAATTGCTGATCAACAGAATAAGCTATGCAAAACTTAAATACATTCAAAACTACCGAGTTGAATTTAGAGCTATTTCATCTCCAAAGTAATACGTCTTTTGATTTACCCTTAAATCAGCCTGTAATTCGCATTGGTAAGCCGAATGACCAAATTTCACCGGATATTGATGTTTCTAATTTGCCAGATGCGGATGTGGCTTCTCGCATTCATGCACAGATTCAGGTAACAGGAAGTATTTATTTTATTGAAGATTTGGGAAGCTCCAACGGGACATTTATCAATAACAATAAACTGGAGGCAAGAACTCCTTCTCTGCTTGACTTAGGAGATAGAATCGACCTCGGTCAAGGAGGTAAATTAACATTTATATTTCAATCTAAACAAGCTCGGCAAGTCAATGTTGGTTCTAGCACAAATCCTACAGCACTTCAGCCGCCAATTGCCGATAATAGCAGACTAAATTCAGTAGATAAAACTAGCAAAATTCTCGGCTTGGCTTTGATGGTTGCCGCAATTGTGATTTTAACTGCGAATGTTCGAGTGGGTCTTTTTATCCGCCTCCCTGGTGTCATGGTGTGTATGGCTGGCGTTTATATTCTCTTTCAACGGCGGATAAACCACAACTTAGGATGGCTGTTGCTCGCCTTAGGAATAGGAGTAATATTTTTTACAGCTAATGTCTTTGCATCAGTAAATCTCTTGGTGATTATCAGCGCTGCTGCTTTATTCATTGCCGGTTATCAACTGTTGAGTACCGGGAAAATTTTGGATTATGATTGGCGATCGCTCCTTTTTTTGGTCAAAAAGTGACTAAAATCTAGTTATACCAATGGTTTTGGGCGTTTTTTAGGGGTTTAGGGAGCGATCGCCGAAGCCCATTGCGCGATCGCCTTTTCTTTGACGAAAATTCCCACATACTGAGTACTTTTAGAGTAAGAAGCGAGTAAATTGATGTAGTCAACGATTTGAGATCAAAACTCAAACTCGTGTCAGGAGTAGGGTAATGAAGTATATTTTGTATTTAGTTTCAGTTCTCTTTGCTGGTTCGGTTTTGAGTCAGGCTATCAGCAATCAACCAGCACAAGCTCAAGTAGCTTATGGTAGCTATGTTGGTATCGGCCCAACAGTTGGACTTTCTGAAGGTGGCCAAATTGGTGGAGTCCTTGCCATCCGCTACAAACTACTAGAAAGACCAATTTCTTTCCGTGCCCAAGCTATAGTTGGCGAAAGTACAGCAGTTGTGCCCACAGTTTCTTATGACGTCCCCCTCAACTGGCAAACAGACGCATACTTGGGCGCTGGGGTAGTATTAGCCGGTGGTGCTACACGTTCCCCGGTAGGTAATAAAATTAGTTTTGCCCTGCAACCGGGAATTGATTACATGGTGCCAAATAGCAACACCGTAATTTTTGGTAACGCTATCATTGCCTTTGATGCCTACCGTAATGGTGCCGGTACTGCTTTATCTTTGCAAGGTGGTGTGGGTTTGAGATTTTAATGAGACCCAACTACCCAAAAGTCTTTTTAAACCTCAAAAAATCCTAACAAACATCCCTCTCCTTACCAAGGAGAGGGACAGGTGTGGTGTGGGTTTGAGATTTTAATGAGACCCAACTACCCAAAAGTCTTTTTAAACCTCAAAAAATCCTAACAAATATCCCTCTCCTTACCAAGGAGAGGGACAGGTTTTGCGATAGCAAAACCAGGGTGAGGTTTCCGAGAAGTTATTCTTAATCGAGCAAATTTAATACAGCATTTTGCAAGTAAATGAAGTACAGCTATTAGCGCTTCTAGCCCGCCATTGTGTACCTTATTTTGATGTAATTGGCTGTATTACTAATCTCGCAGCAGCACATACAAATTTTGCTGATTTCCACGCATTAGGCGGAAATCTTCATCTACATAGGTAATATCTGACCAACCACTAAATGAGAGTGCTGCTTCCAGAGGTGAATCATTATCTACTCCTAAAGCCTCTCGAAAAGCAGAATCACTCAAATCATTATTTACACTTTTAACAGAAGTTTCCCAAAATTCAATATTCAAGCGTTTATCATTTTCAACAGTATAGCGTCCGCTAACTAAAGCAACACCTTGAACACCAGAAAATCCAGTAAATTCAATCAAGTTAATGTACTGCTGACCATCCGGATAAATTTCTTGAAAGATTCCAGTAACATTAACTTTCACATTCGGTAGTTTACCAAAAGAAAGACGTTGCAGAGTGGTTTCTTGTTCTAAGCTAAATGTACTGTACAACAGTTGCCATCGTCCTTGAAGCAACTCGATATGATTTGTCGGTTCAGCGGTGGGATTTAGCGGTTCAATTTTTGCAGCTAATGTCTCGATTTGCTCTTTGGTTGCCGGAGTGATGTTAAAGCCAAGATTGGTAGATTGGCAAATAGAAATTAGTTCTTGTTTGAGGTTTGCTAATTCGATAATCATGGTTTTTTGTTAAATGATTAATTTTGGTTTTGAGAATTTTGGAAAAAATCAACTTTTACTCATTTCTATTGCTGCTGGCTGATACCAAGCTTGATAGAAGTCGGGGTAAGTCATGTTTTCAGCGCTGTATCGCACAATTTCCCAGCAACATTGTCTTACTAACCAGTGTTTTGATCTAAATTCTGGTTTTATCAAAAAATCTTTCAACATTTTAACGATAACTTCAAATAAATTGCCTTTAAGAATCTTTTTCAATGAAAAAATAGCTGCTGTTCCTTGATTAGAATCATCACTGCCTTCATAAACCTGTTTTATTAAATCATTTATCACTTCAATTTCGGATCTTCCAGATAGTATATCTTCTAAACTATGGCTATTCTCACTTTGACTATTCTCAATTTCAATATGTTCTTCTCTAAAATTATTTACAGAATAGCAACTTTTGATGTGGCCACTACTGATATAAGATATTAATGTTTTATTCATAATCTTAATATCTTCAACATCACCTGCCCAAGAAGGGAAATCTATATCTATGAAATAAAAATTTTGGAATAAATAGTTAAGATTTTTTATCGCATCTGAGTTATCCTTTTCAAGTATTAACAACCTTAAGCTAACTTCTTCAATAAAGTTTAATAATGCGCCATCATATCCTGGAATAATAAGTTCTTCCTCAACAGGAAACAATTCCTTTAGAATATCCATATGAGCAGATAACAACTTAGTAATATGCTCTATCGCTTTACTGCGATCAGTGTCTTGTATTACAGACCAAGCTTTTTGAGTAAGGATTGGCAAATTCCTATGACAACAATATTGTTTATCATCATAATAACCAAAAGCCAATTTGACAATGTACTCTATAATTCTATCAGGAAAATTAAAATCTTGAAAGTCTCTAAACTCAGCCAAACTAGCTGCTGACATAAAGATTCCTGAAAACAAATAAAAACCTTCGCATCCATCTTTAAATTCCACCATCCTTTTGATAAAGTTTTCCTTTTCATCCTTATTCACATTATCACGCCCCAGCCACAGCAAAATTACCTCTTTCCACTGCGGTTCAAAAATGCGGTATCTGTCGGAAACTGGCTGAGGATTATTGTTGTCATGTTCACGGGGTAGAAAAAAGTCCCAATCATCAATAGCTAACGCTGCAAAATATTCTTGAAACGTGGGATGGTAGAAAGCGTAAACACGCTGATTAGGATTTTTTGCGTCTACACCAACTTGATTAAGCCAGCCAATTTTTAACGCTAATGAAAATAAATCATCATCCTTTTCACCCAAAATCTTCTCAATAAACTTTTCTGGCAAACAAAAGCGATTATTTGCATTATCAGTTCCCTTTAAAGCCAATTCTTCCAATTTGGCGTTTAGTTGCTTTTTCTTTTCTGATGTTATATCAAATTCTTTTTTCTTCCATTTGTAGAATTCATCAACAAACTGCTGATAAAGTTCAGCCTTGGTATCTGGTAATTTACCATTTAGTCCCTGCCAAGTTGAACATAAAAGCATCAACCGCAGAGGATTTTTGACTAAATCCTTAATTCGTTCTTTTCCCGGTTGGTTTAATGCTTTTTGTAACTCATCACCTAATGCAGAGTTTTTCTGGAAACCAGCTTTGATAAAATCGTCTACTTTTTCTTGGCTAAACTGCAATGTGCGATAAGTTTCAAAGCCATCTAGTAAAAATGGGTTTGCTTCCCAAATATTTAGCCGACAACTCAAGACAAGGTGCAAATCTTTACTCCAAGCTTGAAACCCATCTGAAATTACTGTAAGCGGATTTCCGCTATTAACAGCTATCTCATCTACCCCATCCAGCAACAGCCACACTTTACCAGCAGTTATTAATTCTGTAAACTCATCCTTGTGTTTTGATGTAACTGGAAAAATAGCATTTTTTAACCAATCATTCAAAAGATATTCCTGAAAATTGGGTGTTGGGGTGGCGAGATTTCCTAGTGATATCCAAATCGGTAAACCTAAGTTTTTCTCTAATATCTCAAAGGCAATTTTTTGTAAAAGTGTCGTTTTACCTGCACCTGGTTCACCAATAATCGCAATTTTGTTACTTTGCTCAGATTTCAGAACCTTATCAAAAAATTCTTCATACTCCAATTTCTCGGTTTCTTCATATTCTGGCTGAGAAAACCGGAATCTTTCAGAATCATCATCACCAATACGTTTGTCTGGTGGCTTGCGTTTGACTAATGCTAACTTCACATCAATATCATTGATGTTAAATACCATCTCTTCTGCAAGCATCAGCCGTTTGGTAGTGAACTTTTTCTGTTCTTCCAACATGGTGCGGCAGATATTTTGCCAGTCAAACTCACCCTGAGTTTCTTCAGCAGTATTCAGACTTCTTTGATAAATAGCTTCTAAATCTTTAGATTTGTTCGTTCTACTCGCTTCCCAGAGTACCTCAAACTCTTTACGATTCGTTTCTACGTCAGTTAAACTCCAAAGCTTCAGAGCAAATTTCCCTTTATCTGAACCTTGTTTTTGGTTTAAACGCCTGTCATCCCAAATTTCTAATTCCTCCAGCAGTTTAATAACTGTGCCAATTTTATTCTTTGTGAAGGAATCCAGATTATTTAGAACTCTCCGCTGTGTGTTTACCACCAACTCGGGCCTGTTTGCATTCTCTTTCTCCCAGTGGATTTTAAACCCTGGTAAATTGTCGCCACGAGTGAATAATGTTTCTACAAAGTCCCATACAAGTTTTTTGCTACCAGGCCCCTTAGTTAGTTTCCCCATTAGCCAAATATCGAGAATTTTAAAAAAAGTTTGGGGTTACCCCAACTTGGAGATACTACCCCAAACCCATATATTCCTGATTCTAAAGAGTTTCTGCCCGTTTAGCTGGGATTTGCTTTGTCTTACCACCCCAAATAGAAACTGTATCCACCAAGCAATTCATTCAGGTGGAACAACATGAAACCAAATCGTCAAAACCTTGCAGGGAAAACCATCACTATTTTGCTGATTTTGCAAATCCTACTCATTGGCATCGAAGGCAAAAACCGCATTCAGCAAGGAGACTCGGCTATTGAAACTCTCCTGTGGATGATTAACCAATATATCCCGGTACTGCTACGCGCTAGCCGTTTGCTTCCATCTACTGATTCTAAAAAGCCGCATTTGTCAAATATTCCTGATGCAGCGATCGCAAAAGCGGATTAAAAGATGGTAGATGCACCTTGATTAAATCTTAGCCCCCGGCTTACAGCTGGGGGCCTTTATTTTACAAACTTTTACTTCTCAGAAATTTAGCATTTCGTCAATATACAAAACGAAATATATTTAGGAGAATTTTTCGATAATCCGCTAGAATAAATAATACTACTAAATTTAGTAGATACACCTTAATTGAATTATCGCCCTCGGCTTTTAGCTGGGGGTTTTATTTGAGCCGTTTCAGGTTGCTCAGATTTTTTGCCACAAGTTAAATTTGTCCTGATGCAGTGGCAAATCAAGCGCATAACAATATAGTAAATGCACCTTAATTGAATCATCGCCCTCAGCCTTTAGCTGTGGGTTTTATTTGAGCCGTTCCTGATGACTCAGGTTTTAGATTTTCGTAAATACAAAAAAGTTCTCTAACTAACCTAACTCTGCTAGAAATAGTGAGAACTCAAGCCGAGAACAATAGTAGAACTTACGCAAAAATGAGATGAAATCGTCGATTTATTGTAGAGGCAATTGATGAATTGCCCCTACATTTGTCAGTTGATGCGTGAGTCCTAAATAGGATAGATACACCTTAATTGAATTATAACCCTCAGCTTTTTGGCTGAGGTTTCAATGTATCACTTCCCAACTAATAATGGTTAATCTCTGTGTAAAGTTATGGCAAAGTTTTATAAAAACTTACATTTTCCCGGATACAGTGACAACTCAAGTGGATTAATAAAAGGTAGATGCACCTTAATTGAATCATAGCCCTCAGCCATTGGCTGGGGGTTTTTATTATTTAAATTTTCGTTATTTAAATATAGATGGGAACAAACCGGGTGCTAACCATAGTCCATAACCAATAAAGCCAAATAGCAAAGTAATCAAAACGGTGATGACGTAGCTGATGCACATCAGTAAACCGTCAGATTCAATAGTGGCAACGGCTAAAAGTAAAATACCTACAGTGGGCAAGGGGTTGGTTAAGGGAATTGGTGAAATTAGCAATATTGCCAACCAAGAGATACAAAGCCCATTAAATCGCCAAATCCAAGGATGATTTGCTATTTTGCCCCATCGGTGACGAGTAATTTTTTCTACAACCTTGGTGATTCGGTGCAGATTTTGCAAAATTATTTCGGCAAAGCGGCGAGGAAATTCGTAATTGGCGATTTTTTTGGGTAGCCAAGGCGATCGCCTTCCCAAAAGCATCTGCACTGACAACAGCAAGCAAGCAGCACCAAAAGGCCCAGTAAAGCCCGGTGGCATTGGAAATAAAAACGGCAAAACTAATAACGCAATTACCAGACTAAAACCCCGTTCAGAAGTCCCCGCCAAAATAGCACCGAGAGTCAGGGGCTTAGAGGCTAGGCGTTCCAGCAAGGACTTAATATCTTGAGAAAATCTCAGATGCATGTGGTGCGAGTTGATACGAATTGTCAAAATACCTAGCTTGACACGGCTATAACAAATGCACTCAAATTAAATTCCTAAAATCACCTGTCGGTCATCTAATTTTGCCCTCGATCCGCTTGACTGTAAAGCTTTCAGGCAATAAAAAATGCAACACCTGATAAAATTTTAACTAAGCAATTTTCGGGTCAGAGAGAGAATAACAACTGACTATTGAAAACCTTTTATTTATTGTGGCGGTACCAAAACAGATATAGCCATGGGAATAACACGGAACGTCGCTGGGGTGTAAGTTGTAATTTCACCATCTGTATTGATCGGACGTGGTTTACGGGTATACACCTCTATTTCTTTACCCTGAAGGGCGCGGACTTTGCGTGAATGTATATGTCGCCCTTGTCGCATTGCTGGCAATAATAGTATCATTTCCCACCAGTGTTTAATTTCCAAGCTATAAAGATCTAGCCTTTGATCGTCTATTGTGGCATCGTGAACCACTGCCATCCCACCGCCATAATACCGACCATTGCCCACAGCAATTTGCACAGTTTTCACCTGTATCGAGGTGTCTTTGATGCGAATCTCTGCACTAAAGGGGCGAGATTCCCAAATTACTTGCAATGCAGTGGCAGCGTAAGCAAATATTCCCCAACGGCGCTTGACTTCTTTGGTTAGTTTCTCGGTAATTTTGACACTCAGTCCCATACTGGCAACGTTAAAAAAGTGCTTACCATTCACCCACCCCAAATCAATGCGTTTCATTAGTCCGTGGGCAATAATTTCGCAAGCTTCGGGTAAGGAATTAGGAATTCCCAAAGTCCGCGCTAAGTCGTTAGCAGTTCCCAAAGGTAAAATTCCCAAGGGCAGTTGGGTCTCAACTAAAGCATCGACTACGATATTGAGAGTACCATCACCACCGCCAACAATTACCAAGTCAATTTCATGCTGGTAGCGCCGGACAATATCACAGAGGCGTTTGGGTTCTTCTGTGGATTCCTCAATCACATCAAAACCGAGTGTCTTCAGATAATGTATGGCTTCAAAGAGATACTTTTGTCCTTGACGGGCATGACGATTTACTAGCAGCAATGCGCGGGGACTAATGGGTAGTACCCTTTGTAGTTGAGATGTTGAATTATCCACGTCCATATACCCTGCTTGAATTTGACTATCAAACCGTAGTGGGTTGTTATCCAAGTTACCAACAATTCAGATTGTTAATGTTGATTAACTCCTTACTATCTGGTTTGATCTAGTTTAGCTTTAATCACTATTGATAGCTTTATTCCTAGAGAATGGTTTAATTAAGCAAAACCCTAACTCTTATCTAATACGCTTCAATTAAAAGATTCCCCCGACACCCTAGGCCTTAATTATCGGAAAATCGAGTTTTATTCGAGAATTAACGGTCTGAAAACATAAAATCCAACATTCCCAATATTTTGTTGAATAATGCTTGCGCTTAACTCAGGCGACAGGTTATCTTAAGTCTCATTTAAATAAATATTTTGGCTCATTAAAAGTATCATTATTGTACTCTTTTTGGATACACTTTAGACAAGTAAAATCAATTTTTTTGGTATTAAATTTATGACTTTACCGTGATCCACCGAATGCCCCTTCCTCAACGCAGTAGGGAGGGGATGAAAGGTGGGTTAAAATCTCCACGTTCTTGAATCATCGTTTGGCATCGCAAAACGAGAAAGAGAACAGTGAAGATTTTAACATTTTCTGTTTCTGTGTTATACTTACGCTATTAAGTTGGGCGTAAAGATGCTGGTATTTGAAGCAAAACTCGAAGGAACTAACGAGCAGTACAGGAAGCTAGATGAAGCTATCCGTACTGCTCGTTTCGTTCGCAACAGTTGTGTTCGATACTGGATGGATAATCAGGGTATTGGTAAATATGAGTTAAGTGCATATTGCGCTGTACTTGCTGCCAATACTGATTTTCCCTTTGCTGCCAAGCTCAACTCAATGGCAAGACAAGCTTCTGCTGAAAGAGCTTGGTCTGCAATCGCTCGGTTTTTTGATAACTGCAAAAAAGGTAAACCAGGAAAAAAGGGCTATCCAAAATTCAAGAAGGAACAAACGCACGGATCTGTTGAATATAAAACCTCCGGGTGGAAGCTTTCTGTTGACCGCAGATACATCACTTTTTCGGATGGATTTAAGGCAGGAAGTTTTAAGTTGTGGGGAACTCGTGACCTGCATTTCTACCAACTTAAACAGGTCAAGAGAGCGCGAGTCGTGCGCCGTGCTGATGGTTATTATTGCCAATTTTGCATTGATCATCAGCGGGTAGAAAGACGAGAACCAACGGGAAAAACTATTGGTATTGATGTGGGATTAAACCACTTTTATACAGATAGTAATGGGGAAACAGTTGCCAATCCTAGACATCTTCGCAAAAGTGAGAAGTCTTTGAAGCGACTGCAACGCCGAATGTCTAAAACTAAAAAGGGTTCTCGGAACAGAATTAAGTTTAGAAATAAGCTGGCTCGTAAACACCTCAAAGTAAGTCGTCAGCGTAAAGACTTTGCCATTAAAACAGCAAGGTGCGTGGTCAGGTCTAACGACCTTGTGGCGTATGTAGGCGCTTCGCCGTGCCGAAGGCTGGATTTGATGGTCCGGAATATGATTAAGAATCATCACTTGGCTAAGTCAATTAGTGATGTATCATGGTCGCTGTTTCGTGAATGGGTTGAGTATTTTGGTAAGGTGTTTGGTGTGGTAACTGTTGCTGTACCTCCCCACTACACCAGCCAAAATTGCTCTAATTGTGGTGAAGTTGTGAAGAAAACTCTTAGCACCAGAACTCATGTATGCCCTCATTGTGGGCATACCCAAGATAGAGACCAGAATGCAGCACGCAACATCTTAGAAAAAGGACTGAGTACGGCGGGTCACGTCGGAACTAACGCCTCTGGAGAGACTGATCAATACTTGGGTGAAGAAACTCCTCCAAGCAAATCAACTCGTGGAAAGAGGAAATCTCAAGAGTGATCTTTAGAATCTCCACCTTCAACGAAGTAAGGTGGGGAGAATGTCAAGTAAGTTTATCGTATTTATATTTGCTAAATATTGAGATTAAGAATTATGTAGAGATGATTTACGAGTGAGCGATCGCTAATTTTCAGGTGGCACAGCTAAATCCAGCCTTTGATTTCACTGTCTGTAAGAGAACGTCCGATTTTCAGATATTCCCGCTGTGATGCTTGTACTAAATGGCTCATGCGTACAGCTTTCCTGCCATCGGCAGCCAGAAAAGCGGCATTTAAAGCAATGTTGCGGATATTGCCGCCGGAGACATTCAGCTTGGCAAGTTTATCAAAAGCTATATCTTCTGTAGGGGTTTGGGGAGGAAAGGCACGTTGCCAAATCTCCGCCCTAGCTTGAGTATCAGGGAAAGGAAACTGCACCATAAACCGGATGCGGCGGCTAAAAGCTTGGTCTAGAGAGTCTTTCAGGTTAGTGGTGAGAATAGCCAAACCTTGGTAAGCCTCCATCCGTTGCAGCAAATAGGCAACTTCTACATTAGCATGGCGGTCGTGACTATCTTTCACCTCCGACCGTTTGCCAAAAATCGCGTCAGCCTCATCAAACAATAATACCGCTCCCCCCGTTTCCGCCGCATCAAAAATTCGCCGCAGGTTCTTTTCCGTTTCCCCAATGTATTTACTCACCGTTGCACTCAAATCAATGCGATATAAATCTAGGCGAAACTCCCGCGCTAGCACTTCAGCTGCTAGAGTTTTACCAGTACCGCTTTGTCCGTGAAACAACGCACTGATACCTAATCCCCGTCCCCCTTTTTTGGCAAAGCCCCAGTCTTGGTACACCTGGGAACGATGACGGAGATGGGTAGCAATTTCTTGAAGAATCCGTTTTTCACGTTCTGGTAGTACCAAATCTTCCCAAGTGGCGCTAGATTCCATCCGTTGGGCTAAATCATCTAAATGGGGGCGGGCTTGCGATCGGCAAAAATTCCAGATTTGGGTTTTCAAAGCTTCCTTTTCTTCCCCATTGCCTTGATTGTTGACGTGTAAACAGGCAGCTTGGATAGTTGCAGTAGAGAGATTGAACTGAGAGACAATGGCATTCACATCACCATTTAACTCCCCAGCATTAGCACCGAGATGGGTTTGCCAGAGATTGAGTTGTTCTTGATGCGTCAAAGGTGGGACATCATGGGTGAGGAGAGGGCGCTGGCGTTGTCGCAGACGTTCTTGAGTGCTGACAATTAATAAGCTATTGATACCCTCAATAAATTGGGCGAGAGTTGCTGCCCGCAAAGGATCGGCTGGGCTGATGGTATCGCAATCTAATAAAAGTACACAGTTAGTCAAAATCGCTTCCCGATGCCAGCGTTGCAACAGGTGATGGCATTCATCAGGGGAAGTGGGGAGGAATTCCGCAGACATCTGCATCAGATTGCAATCAAATTGCTGACAAGCAACAGCGGCAATCGATTGCTTAGAAGTGATATCTGCGCCACAAAGTTGAAAGATCGGCAAAGAAGCAGAACTAGAAGTCTGCAACCAAGCAGTAGAGATTTGGTTGGCGAGGTGTTGGTGAGATGGTGCAAGAACCGCTACATCTGTGGAGATTGGACGGATAAGACCAGATAGTTTGGCGTCGATTTCTGGTTCCCCCAGGAGATAGCAGAGAATGCGGTGGTCAATTCGCAGGGGAGACTGTGTGAAAGAAAGCCCTTCACCGACTTGAACCAACTGCCAACCCAGCAAGGGAGAACGAGAAGAGACAAAGCGGAAATCTGCTCTTGGAAAAGCTGCTACGGCTAAAGCGAAGGTGGGATAGGTTTGGTAAGGAGAGACTTGGGCGCAAATATCACTGAAATCAGGGTCAAGTTCCATACCCAAACATAGCAGCAAAATATCCCGCTCAAAGGGAGAGATGTTAAAAAGATGACAAAGCTGATTGAGAGATGAAGAGGAGGTTGTTTCAGGAAGTGATAGCGACTCAGTTTCAGGCGTTGGGGAAGAAGTGCCTTGATCTATACATTTTTTGAGCATCCCCCTGATGCGAGTTAGTTCAACAAACAAATTTTTGAGGTTATCTGGCGACCAATTGGGGGAGGTGGAGTTAGTCATAGGGCAGAAAGAATATTTTCTACTGAGAGAATAAAACAATTACTGAAAAATAGTTACTAAGCAATAGTACAGGCATTATTATCTAAAAAGTATAAGCAAACAAGTGAATAGAAAAAGTTTTGTCAGTTCCACCCCAACTCATTCAGGAACAAGATGTATAAACCCAAGCAGCCAAGCCAATCTAGAATCCCCACCACTGCCCCAAAAACCAGCAAAAATAAATATGCACCAGATACTTTTACAGTCCAGCCCAAAGGGTTAGATAATTCTCAAAAGCAACAAGAGCGACGAAAATATAGTTCTGATGCGGTAGACCGGATAGCAGCGAAAGTGACGGGTGGAAGTGTGCGATCCTGCCGTAGTTATACCTGAAGGGACTGCACTCTCAATTCCCAAGGTTCAAGGAGGATTTTTCGTTGACCACTCGGCGGCTAATCCAGGTGCTATACCTCGCACTAACACTACAGATAAGGAAGTACCACCCAATTATCGAAACTACTGGCCAAATTCTAGTAGCAGTCAAGACGGTTCCAAGCAGGGGAAAAATATCCAAGAGGCAAGTCTCTGGGACTACCCCGGCGGTGGGCCAAAGTTCCATATTGGCTTTAACTTTGAAACAGTAGCACGCTCGGAGGATGTGGGTATCGATTATGGCACTATCCACTGGAACTTTAAACTCCAGAGCGGTACAGTAAAAGATGAGTCTTTCCACGTCGAGAAAGGAACTTCAGAAACTTTCCAGGCGGGGTTGCAGGAGTTTAATAAGTTTTACAAGAACCCGCATACCGTTATGAAGGGTGAAACTCTGGCGAATATTTCCAAAAACTATTACGGAAAGCCGGATAGATGGCAGGATATCTACAAAGCCAATAAAGACATCATCAAAGACCAAAATAATATCAAACCTGGATTAAAACTTCGCATTCCTGATTTCAGCGCATGAACACCTTAGTTTTTGGTTTATGTCTCACTCTTCTAGCGATTGGTAACTGTCAACTACCCAGCCAAGCAGCCAATCAGGAAAAGGTTTTACTAATGAAGAATATTTCCATGACAGACAAAGAACAAGACGCCGCCCGTTACCTTGCAGACCTAGACAGCCCCGATCAATATGTGCGCTCCCAGGCTGCTGTAAAATTGCAACGAATGGGTCATCCACAAGGTTTGGAGGCTTGCTTACGTACTTTGAATGATGGAGAAGATGAACTCCACTTGGACTACACACCAGCCGTGTTCTGCCTCGCGGAGATCGGCAAACCAGCCCTTGCTTCTCTGTTAGACCGCCTACTAGACAATGATGAAATTACTCGGTTGCGGGCACAGCGAGCAGTAGAGGGGATTACTACTAGGCTGCTGGCAAATGGGGAAAACGAGAGTGATGTACAGGTAAGTTGGAGGAAGTGGTGGAAAGAGATGGGGTATTCTTACGATGCAGATCCAGAAAGTAGACGAGCAGGTCTAGCACGGCTGAGGGCTTGGATGGAGTCGTTAAACTGAGAGAATTAAAAAAGCTTAGGCTCTCGCCGGTTCTGCCGACAAAGAAATTCCTGGACAAAAACGGCTACGCATTGCTACACCCAGCGCGACAATAACAATTCCGCTTTATGACTACATGATACAAACTGATGCATCTGCCAAAGGTGAGCAAGGGAAAGCTAATAACCGCCCAGTTAAGATAGGTGAGTGGTACTACTTCTACAATCATCCCAAATATCTACTCAAGCACCCCGCAGGTGAATGGCAAGGGGAAAATTCGATTTACATGGGGAAAGATGATAAGGGGACGCAACTGTGGTCTGGCCTGGGAACGGTGAATTCTGCCTAAACCGACACGAAGGTCACTGAGGATGAAATGTTATCTCAGATGGTGGATGCCTACAGTGGTGAGCGAGATCCAGATGACAATAAAAAGTTGGAGGGCATCAAACAAGACAATGGAGGTGAATTGCCGAAAGAATATGTCTTCGAAGATGAAGGTGGTAAAGTGCCAAGAGAAATTGATAAAAAGCGAATTCTTAATGATCCTCCTTATACAATCGACAAGGTAACTCGTAAAGGAGGGTTCAGCGCGGGTGATGGTGCAACACTTAACGTTGATAAGGTGAAGGCTTTGAGAGGTTAGCTATGAGAGCAAATTCACTAGGACTCAGCATCCTTATTGCCTTAACTAACTGCGTATTACCCGGTACATCGCCCTTATGGCGTTCTGATGGCAGAAACCAGGAAATATCTATGGCTACACAGTCAGCATTACCCCCCGTGGAAATTAAATTTATTAGTCAGCGTTCTCAGCGTCCACCTCTTGTTAGCCTATTTTTTGACATCACGCTCCGCAACGACCAATCAGAACCGCGTTGGTTCATTCTACCGAGTAAGCTGAATTTACCGCCTGGAAAGGGAGTTGATGGGGTTGAGGTATTTCATCTGGGTGGAAAGGGACGGGTGATTATTGGTCGCTTTCAGGGTACAGGAGGTTTCCAGATATTACTGCTACCTCCAAAGGCTGAAGTGACTTTGCGCGGCTTGCCTATTTCTTTTTGGGGTATTCCTCCCAAAGACTCCCTCTCTGTGGATGTAATCATTGCTGATCGACTGACTATTGGCAATGAACCTGCCGAAGCATGGTTTAGCAGCGATCCCACTAGTGATGTACGTGCTGATGTTACTTTCGCTCAAAGTGAGCGAGTTACTTCCAAGTTTACCCCTGATCGTCATGAGGTTCAGGTATTGATGGCTGGAGACCTTCGTATGAAGCTGCAAGTGAAGCTTACTTCAGATTGATCTTGTTAGTGAAATAGATAAAAGTGCGATACTGTTCGCGTAGCTTGCCTTAGGCGATCGCTTATCGATGAAACGGGTAAAAGTGCGTTGGCGTAGCCCATCGTAGATATCGCTCTCATTCTCCCCAAAATGCGTAGGCGTAGCCCACTGTAGGCATCGCTTTTTACCATTACTTTCTGCCTCAATGCAAAAATTTTACAAACTAGTTCTTCTATTTTTATTTAGGGTGGAAAGCTTAGTAGGTTGTAAGCTGTTAGCTGCTCAGTTACCACATAAGACTTTTGAAGGTTCTGCTCCCATAACTCAATCCGTTTCGGTAACTCAGCCCTTATAAGTCTTTTGTTCATCTACTCAAGATCCGAATGGTGAAGTTACCTTGCATTACCAAATCAAAAATGTGAGTAACGCAACAATTCATGTGTTTGATAGTCAAAGGATGCCGTATCTCATTTTGCAAGATGATGGTTCCCTGTTGGTTCTACATGGCGTTAATCCTCCAGATTCGGAAGTTGATTATTACGGTATCGAAATCCCAATTACCCGTTCTGTAGAACCTGGAGAGGTGGTAAGTTATCAGGTTAAGTTGACCCCACTTTATCTTGTGGATCATTATGAGCGTCACAGAACACCAACTGATTTGCATGGCGTTGTAGTAGTTCATTGCCTCTTAGGTTGGGGTGAAACGCCAATTTTAGTTTCTGAACGCCAGAAAAAATCAATCAATTTCTTATTGAACTGGCAACATCTTGTCAATGCAGACCCAATTCAGGTGAATTTGCCCAATTTGCGATGCCTTTCGTGTAGCGTGACCCAGGAAAGGCGATGGTGCGTATGTTGCCGTCTTGATGGAAAAAAGGTTCAACTTGTTGGGATTTACCGCAAACGTCTGGTTTACAAAAAGAAACCCCGCCCATTTGATCAGACAGCACCGGTGTTTACGGGTCATATTTTTATTGAGGTCGAAGGCAGCCCCCAGGTGTATAATCCATATCAACCGCCTGATGCCCGGAGCATGGTCAGGTTAGGTTTGGAACCCCGCCCGTCAGCAGAAATTGAACGCTTTGTAGATCAGAAGGTGACTGTTGAAGGTAAATTGCTTATTTGTGTAAGTTCGCTGGCTCCTCCTCCAGAGGTTGCTCAAGTGGCACAAACCTCCAGTATTGCTAGAGTTTAGAGACTTATCGGCATATTTTAAAAAATTTGTGCGATCGCTTTTTGATGAAACGGGTATTCGGGCGATTGCAAGAGAGCGGGCGTTTTGCGCGCTCGCTATTGGCGCTGCGATCTGCACTCCCGCAGCAGCGCTGAGTGCAAAGCATCCCGTCAGGGATACGCGATCGCCGATCTTGTAGACTGCGTTATTTACGCCGCATATCTCACTCCATATGTAATATCACCCAACCTATTCGTGTAATAAAGTAAATAGAAAAAGTTTTGTCAGTTCCACCCCAACTCATTCAGGAACAAGATGTATAAACCCAAGCAGCCAAGCCAGTTTAGAATCCCCAACACTGCCCCAAAAACCAGCAAAAATAAATATGCACCGGATACTTTTACAGTACCGCCCAAAGGGTTAGACAAATCAGCAATTCAGCCAGAGCGACGAAAATATAGTTCTGATGCGGTAGACCGGATAGCAGCGAAAATGACGGGTGAAACTGTACCAGCATCCGAACATGAAGGTGTTGAGGAGTTGGGGTTAGTACAGCAGATGGCACAGGCCCCTGCTGCGATTGATACATTGCCGATTCAGGCAAAGTTAACAGTCGGCGCACCAGGGGATAGATACGAACAGGAAGCAGATCAGATGGCTTGCCAAGTCATGTCTATGCCTGATACTGCTGTGCAACGGGAAATGGCACCAGAGGAACAGATAGAGCAGCAAGTACAAACTAAGTCTCTAGCAAATGCCATTACCCCAATCGTGCAACGGGCGTCACTGCCAGCAATGGATGGTAGCTTACAAACTGGAGGTAATATTGAAACTCGGCTCAATAGTAGCAAGAGTGGTGGAAGTCCGTTAGCGGATGATGTACGCGGCTTTATGGAACCCCGCTTTGGTACTGATTTTAGTCAAGTGCGGGTGCATACGGGTGAAGAAGCCATTCAGATGAACCGGGAGTTAGGCGCACAGGCGTTTGCTCATGGCAGTAATATTTACTTTGGTGCTGGTAAAGCGCCGGGGAATAATGAGTTGACGGCACACGAGCTTACCCATGTAGTGCAGCAAAAGGGTCAGACTCAACTTCAAGAACCGATGAAAGCCGAATTAACCATAAGCTCCCCAAAGGATGCCGTAGAACAGGAGGCACATGAGGTAGCACATAGAGTCATTAGTGGAGAACAGGTGGAAGTAGGACAAACAGCCACCGCAAATATTCACGGGAATTGGTTGTCGGATATCGGGAAGGCAATAAAGGATAAAGTCTCGGATGGCAGCAAGGCTGTCAAGAAGCCTGCCAAGGATGATGTCAGCGCGGAAAAGCTCAAAGCGGCTATATCTGCCAAGAAGTCCAGTGAAGTCCTGTCCATACTTGCAAATGCACCAGAAAGCGAATTTACTTTATTAGTTCAGGTCTTTACGCCAGATACCACCCGTTGGTTCCTGGCAAACTTACCCCCCGCCAAGACAGTGGCGAATCAAGACCAGATTATCCAAAAGTTTAAAAGTGAACGGTCTGTAGAGGGAGTACTTGGGCTTAAAGACCAGCTCTACTGGGCTGGTGGATCTGGATCTGATCCCAATGACAATTACCAGATCAAGACGAGTACAACACGCCCGAAAGATGCACTCAATGATACAGGGGGAAATACCAACACTAACGATTTTGCCCTATGGGTTCGGGGTGGTAAGGAACCTACCAACGCCTCTAAGATGAATTGTTGGGAGGCTGTTCTGTACGGTGCATACCTTGGTGGTGTTGTCTCTAAAGATTGGTTGGTTAAGATTCACGAGGAAGCAGCCAAAGCTGGTACTACTACAGCCACCGCGCTAAAGCCACTTATACCAACTATCGAAGCTAAAAAACGAGCAGAAATTGATGCAACAATCACTAACGCGAGATTCGACCGTTCTAAGTTACCTCCGGGATTTAATTCGGGTGTAGAAGCCAAGGCGCAAGCGGATGGAGAAGTCAAGAGTCTAGGGGCTATAGCCTATTCAGAAGTCTTGAAAAAGCACCTTGGTTTCAATACTGCCAAGCCAATCACCCCAGGTAAGCAGCCAAAGCGCGGTGATATCGTCTTCTTTGGTAATAGCTTAGAGCATGTAGCTATATCACTAGGACCCGACAGCAAAGGAAAAAATGAGGTTATGAGCCTGTGGATATTGCCTCTAAAGAACGCCAACGAATTTAACAGCAAGTTTCAGCGAACAACTATTGAAGAAATCAATGGACAGATGGGAGTTATAGGACTAACGGCGTTAAATGTCACATTTGCCCCTAATCCATTCTAGGAGCCTATGATGCGTATCTTGTTATGTTTTGTGATTGCATTACTAGTGGCACTCTCTGGTTATAGCAGCAATGCTGTGCTGTCCCAAGAAACGCCGTCGAATTCTGTTGGAGGAGTTAACGTGTCAATCTCGTCTATGTCAGTGGTCGCGGATCTACCCTGGTCTACTCCAGATATTCAACCTCGTATCTTTACTTTTCAAACTAGTAATAAGTTTGAGCCAGAGTTCAGTACCCAGATTCCACCGGATCTCATACAAGGGGTAAATGGTAAACTGTGGCTAGTCTTGACAAAGGGCAAAGTGGCAACCCAAGAAGGTAATTCCTGGCGGCTGCTAAACACTGATGCGGCGCGGGTAGATAAACTCATTACCATTGCGCCGCTGACTAATGGGAGTGTGATCCTGCTTGGTCTTGACAGCAACGAGAAGGAAAACATACTGGCAGCGGTGGACAGCAGTGGAGCATTGCTCTGGCGACGTACCGGGACTTATGACAGCAACAAACTCGATTTATCTTTGCTGCGTGGATACTTTAACGACCTAATCGTCGATACAGATGGCGCGGTTTACTTACCAGGTACGCGGATTCGTGGCGCATTTGCTCGAATTGATCCAGTGTCAGGTGCTACTCCACAAGTGCTTGATATAGGTGAATATCATATAAATGATGACGGTATATTCATTTACAAAGGTGAACTATTTCGCGTGTTGTATGACAACGGTGTATTCTACTGGATACGTCGGCCAATTGTCGGTGGCAGCGACAATAAGATGCGTACATCTGAAAAAATACAAGACCTTGTAGCTTATCCACTTGGCGTTCTCCCAGATGGTGGTGCGCTCTTGAGCAAAGATCCAGGGTCGTTAACGTGGATGTCACCTACTGGAGAGGCCACTAGACAGAACCGCCTGTTAGCAGGAATCGTGCGTCATGGTAAGGAGGTCTTCGCGGCTATTCCTGGTGATGACCAGATGACAGTTGTGCATTCCACAGGCGATCACACAGAGCGTGAATTCATCGGCAAACTACCAGAACATGCACGGTTGATCCGGGCAGACGACTCTGGATATGACTTTCTGTTGGGATATGACATTTTTGATGATGCTTCCAACCCACCTTATCTTGGCCAGATTAGCCGACCAGTGGATCGGCTGATTCATGTAGATCGCAAAACCAAGGAGCATCGTGTAACCAAGTTATCGACTGATGTTGATCGTCGGCTCAGTATTGAGGGTAAAGTAAGTTACGACCGTCCAGTAATTGTTGACTCCAACACATTACTCCTCGTCGGCACAGATCCCAAGGGGGCATTTGTTGTCCGTATTTCCTTCTCAGACAAATAAAACTGTAGTGCTATCACCTGTAATTGGTTCGTTCATTCGACAGCAAACATTACCAAGTCTAATCAAGGGAAAAAGAGTGATCGCGCCCAGCATGCCGGAGGCGATGGTGCGTATGTTGCCGAGGCTTGCTGGATACAGCTTGCCTTCACCTTGCCTTTGGCAAGGTGCAACCATCCTAAAAGCATGGTTGGGCAACAGCACCCGCTCTCCAGCGATCGCTTTGCGCGATGGGCTACGCCCCGCTCTCCAGCGATCGCTGAAAATTGGCGCGAAATGCCTAGATGCGGAGCAGCTGGTCTCGGACATCACTCGGTTTTTGCTGAAAATGCGATTAAAGGCGGGTTTAGCGAGGGTAGTGGTGCAACACTTAACCTTGATAAGGTGAAGAAGTTGAGAGGTTAGGTATGAGAGCAAATTCACTAGGACTCAGCATCCTTATTGCCTTAACTAACTGCGTATTACCCGGTACATCGCCCTTATGGCGTTCTGATGGCAGAAACCAGGAAATATCTATGGCTACACAGTCAGCATTACCCCCCGTGGAAATTAAATTTATTAGTCAGCGTTCTCAGCGTCCACCTCTTGTTAGCCTATTTTTTGACATCACGCTCCGCAACGACCAATCAGAACCGCGTTGGTTCATTCTACCGAGTAAGCTGAATTTACCGCCTGGAAAGGGAGTTGATGGGGTTGAGGTATTTCATCTGGGTGGAAAGGGACGGGTGATTATTGGTCGCTTTCAGGGTACAGGAGGTTTCCAGATATTACTGCTACCTCCAAAGGCTGAAGTGACTTTGCGCGGCTTGCCTATTTCTTTTTGGGGTATTCCTCCCAAAGACTCCCTCTCTGTGGATGTAATCATTGCTGATCGACTGACTATTGGCAATGAACCTGCCGAAGCATGGTTTAGCAGCGATCCCACTAGTGATGTACGTGCTGATGTTACTTTCGCTCAAAGTGAGCGAGTTACTTCCAAGTTTACCCCTGATCGTCATGAGGTTCAGGTATTGATGGCTGGAGACCTTCGTATGAAGCTGCAAGTGAAGCTTACTTCAGATTGATCTTGTTAGTGAAATAGATAAAAGTGCGATACTGTTCGCGTAGCTTGCCTTAGGCGATCGCTTATCGATGAAACGGGTAAAAGTGCGTTGGCGTAGCCCATCGTAGATATCGCTCTCATTCTCCCCAAAATGCGTAGGCGTAGCCCACTGTAGGCATCGCTTTTTACCATTACTTTCTGCCTCAATGCAAAAATTTTACAAACTAGTTCTTCTATTTTTATTTAGGGTGGAAAGCTTAGTAGGTTGTAAGCTGTTAGCTGCTCAGTTACCACATAAGACTTTTGAAGGTTCTGCTCCCATAACTCAATCCGTTTCGGTAACTCAGCCCTTATAAGTCTTTTGTTCATCTACTCAAGATCCGAATGGTGAAGTTACCTTGCATTACCAAATCAAAAATGTGAGTAACGCAACAATTCATGTGTTTGATAGTCAAAGGATGCCGTATCTCATTTTGCAAGATGATGGTTCCCTGTTGGTTCTACATGGCGTTAATCCTCCAGATTCGGAAGTTGATTATTACGGTATCGAAATCCCAATTACCCGTTCTGTAGAACCTGGAGAGGTGGTAAGTTATCAGGTTAAGTTGACCCCACTTTATCTTGTGGATCATTATGAGCGTCACAGAACACCAACTGATTTGCATGGCGTTGTAGTAGTTCATTGCCTCTTAGGTTGGGGTGAAACGCCAATTTTAGTTTCTGAACGCCAGAAAAAATCAGTCAATTTCTTATTGAACTGGCAACATCTTGTCAATGCAGACCCAATTCAGGTGAATTTGCCCAATTTGCGATGCCTTTCGTGTAGCGTGACCCAGGAAAGGCGATGGTGCGTATGTTGCCGTCTTGATGGAAAAAAGGTTCAACTTGTTGGGATTTACCGCAAACGTCTGGTTTACAAAAAGAAACCCCGCCCATTTGATCAGACAGCACCGGTGTTTACGGGTCATATTTTTATTGAGGTCGAAGGCAGCCCCCAGGTGTATAATCCATATCAACCGCCTGATGCCCGGAGCATGGTCAGGTTAGGTTTGGAACCCCGCCCGTCAGCAGAAATTGAACGCTTTGTAGATCAGAAGGTGACTGTTGAAGGTAAATTGCTTATTTGTGTAAGTTCGCTGGCTCCTCCTCCAGAGGTTGCTCAAGTGGCACAAACCTCCAGTATTGCTAGAGTTTAGAGACTTATCGGCATATTTTAAAAAATTTGTGCGATCGCTTTTTGATGAAACGGGTATTCGGGCGATTGCAAGAGAGCGGGCGTTTTGCGCGCTCGCTATTGGCGCTGCGATCTGCACTCCCGCAGCAGCGCTGAGTGCAAAGCATCCCGTCAGGGATACGCGATCGCCGATCTTGTAGACTGCGTTATTTACGCCGCATATCTCACTCCATATGTAATATCACCCAACCTATTCGTGTAATAAAGTAAATAGAAAAAGTTTTGTCAGTTCCACCCCAACTCATTCAGGAACAAGATGTATAAACCCAAGCAGCCAAGCCAGTTTAGAATCCCCAACACTGCCCCAAAAACCAGCAAAAATAAATATGCACCGGATACTTTTACAGTACCGCCCAAAGGGTTAATTAACGGCTGCCCAACAAACACACCCTCGCTTAATAATGCAAACATAGCGTTACGGTTCAATTTGAGAAATGAGAAGCTTTTTCATTGTTAGCTGCTGTCGGCTGCTTGCCTTGCTCGTGCTGTTGGGCTGTGGCGATGCGCCAGCTAGTGTCTCTAGAGAAGTACAACCAATTATGAACTTATCAAAGACGAACGCAAATGCTGCATCTGTTTCTTGGGGCCAGCAGGTAAGTGGTCTAAGGCTTGGCTTGTCTACGGACGGCGGATTCGTGGAACTGCATCTACAAAATATTGGCACCGCGCCTTTAGAAGTGTTGAGTCATGTAAATGCAGGTGATATCCACCTAGATTGGTATACACTGCGCTTAAAGGATGAATTGGGGAACACTCGTAAGCTGGAGTTGATGGATGAACGAGACAAGTCCGGTATTGTTCGGTCTCACCTCGAACCCGGAGTCAGTATTCAGCACCAAGTGGATGTGGTAGCTTGGGCAGTTCGTTCAATTAATGGTACCAAGCCGCTAGCAGCCGGTACTTATAAACTGTATGCAGTCTATGAAGTAGAGCCGGGAAGAAATAGTTGGAGTGGTCGACTGGCGGCTGGCCCTATTATGCTGACTGTGCAAAACAAAACTTAGATAATCAGCTATGTGGGATGAATTTTTGTTTCAGCTAATTCCCAGGATGGGAATGCTGGTAAAAATGCGTAGGCTCTCGCCCTGCATTCGCATCCCCTTAATCTTGTTTCTTCACGAAACAAAAAAAGGTAAAAGCAAAAAAGAATTGTTGCATTTTACCTTTCTATTAAAATTCGTCGCTTGAGGGTTAAACAGGAAATTGGGCGGGGAGATTAGTCGTTAGATAGTTCCACAATCCCCCTAGACCCATCTATGCGTACTTGTTGACCATCTGCCAAAATAGATGTAGCACCTCGCACATCCATCACGGCGGGAATACCGTATTCACGAGCGACGATCGCACCGTGAGAAAGTTTTCCTCCTACTTCAGATATCAATCCTCCCGCCCTGACTAAAGTTGGTGCCCAACCGGAATCTGTGTAAGGTACTACCAGAATGGTCTGCCGGTCTATATGGCCTACGTCTTGTAAATTTCGCAACACCTTCACCCGTCCTTGAGCCTGGCCATGACTGGCAGGAATGCCTTGTAAAATTTGGCTAGAGTAGTGGACAGAAGGGGCATCGGGGTGGGGCGGTGTATTGCCGTAGACTAACTGAGGAATATCTCTTATTTGGCTATCTTGGAGGAATTGCGATCGCCTCAATTGCACTAACTCCGACAATTTATTTCGCAAAACTAAATCGGAACCTGTAGCCAGACGCCGCACTTCATCTAACTCTAGAAAGAAAATATCCCCTACTTGCCGCAGCAAGCCGGAGCTTAACCAAATCTTCTCTAAGGCCACAAAACTCCAGCGCAATTCTGCTAACAGCCGAGAATAAACTTCAGTAACTCGCCCTTTGAGATCCACCCGCCGTTGCACAAATTTCCCCAGGCGCTTGGAAGCAAGAAGCTGATTATTTGGCGGTTCGCTCCCCAAGATCAACTGCACAAACAACTGCTTGATCGGCTGGGGTTGCTCTCGCCAAGTGGGAACGGCAATATCAGTCCCCACTTCACTTAAATAACCATAATCATCCAGCAATTCGGCAAAGTCTTCTAAAACCCTCTTTCCCTCAGGGGTTTGCGCCAATTGCTCAAACACATTTTCTGGCTCAATCTCCGGTAAGATTTGCTTGGCATCTGCGGCGAGAAGCATCAGCGATCGCATTGATGCTACCTCAGGGGCGACACTATGATCAATTTGTTCATCTTTCACCCGCATTAAAGCCTGCCGTACCGCAGCACTCAAAGGCGCTAAAATGCTGTAGTAAGTTCCCTGACGTAGCAACTCTAGAATTAAGTCAATTCTGGTTAACAGATCGGGCGGTGACATTTCCTCCATCAATTCGTTCGTTAACTGCATCAACCCAGGAATAAACTTCTGGCGATAATCTCGCTTAAAATCCTTTTCTAAACTCAGTTCCCGCTGAAGTAACCTAAAAAGCCCCGGCAAATTCTGCCAAGTGGAATCCAACGCAGGTGTCGTCATTTTTGCGCCCCTGGTTAAAAACTCCAGACTTTCCGGTGGTAATCCCATCCGCAGAAAAATTTCCCAAAGGAGAGAGGCATTGAAATAAGCTCTAGAATAGTGCAACGTCGCAGTTTCTGTAAAATCTAACCCACGGGTGCGATTGTCTAATACTAAAGTAAAAATTTCTCCCCAAACTCCACAGGTTAATGGTTGATTAATCGACCAAGTTAACGGGTGAATTACTCCAGGAATTACTTCGGCGGCGATTTTCCTGGTCCAGATCGGTAGCAGGGTGGTGATAGGACGAGATTGCAACACCCAGAGGGATTGTCCATCATAACTCCACTCAATATCTTGAGGAATACGGTGGTAACGTTTTTCTAGTCGGCGGGCTAAATATGCAACTTGCTTGATTAATGAAGGGGGAACTTGCCCTGAACCTTCTAATTTGACACAAGATAAATTGTCTTCTGTCTCAACGATCAAAGCTCGATATTGTTCTGGTGTCACTTGTCCAGAAACGACTTGCGTCGGGCTACCTGGTAAGGCTTCAATCACCACAGCATCACCTTGTTGGGTAATGGGATCGCGGCTGAAAGCTACACCAGAAAACACACTCTGGACTTGTTGTTGAATCAGCACCGCCATCGCCGCTTCTTTGGAACCGCGATCGTGGCGATATTGGGCGGCGGCTGGATGATTGTAAGAAGCTTGCACAGTGGCGATCGCTTCGTACAGGCTTTGTTTACTGGTGACGTTCAAAACAGTTGTGTACTGTCCAGCGGCAGAAGCTTGTTTTGAGTCTTCGCCAATGGCGGAGGAACGCACCACCAGAGGGGATAATTCTGATGGCTGGAGAAACTCAATCAACGCTTCGGGATCATCAACCGGGGCAATTACCCACCCTTTAGGCACAGGATAGCCCCAACGTTTAATTTGAGATAATGTAGCAGCTTTCTCTCCGACTATCGCCGCATCCAATTCTTCATCTAGAGATGCTAGCACTTGCTCACCCTGTAAATATTCGATCATCGCCTGAGACTGTGTTTGCGCCTGTTGGACTGGGAGGTTCATGTCATCGGGAATTTTGGTGTAAATCCAGGCCATTAAACCAGCTAAAACAATCGCCGCCATGATTCTGGGGAAATCGTCAGCGTGCAGGATGGAGACAATTAGGGGAAATAAAACTAAAACCCCAAATTTGACTGCAAGCCTAGACCGCAGAATTATAAAGCTGATGGCTGCCAACAAAGCCACAAATCCTGCCACTAGGGGATCATGTACCAAAAACCCCCAGGAGACGTTGGTTGTTCCCGCCCCTCTACCCAGAGCATATCTCCCGATTACCAAGGCAATCAGGGCAATCAATTCCCAAAATGATCCCTGTGGGAAAAAAGCGCGGGCGATTAAGACGGCGGCAATTCCTTTCAAAGCTTCTGACAAAACTGCCAGAACGCCCACCAATGTGCCGCCGTGATAAAAAGCGGCTGAAACACTAATGTTTCCTGTGCCAATCTGTGCTAATCGTCTTCCCTTCAAGGCGTAGGTAATCCAGGCAATCAGCGGTAGTGCCCCTAAGGCTGGACAGGCAATTAAAATAAGAAGGATACCCCAAAGTTCAAACATTGTGGATTTCGGATTTTAGATTTATCTTCCATCTAAAATCGCCAATCGCAAATTTTAATTTTTCAAGAAATTGTTTGGCTGGTTCTAAAACTACTCTGATCTTATCAGGATGTTAGGGTCTAATATCCCTAACCTCCGGGAACGCCAGGTATATCTACAGGTAACTTGTGTTTCAGTTTTTAATTCTTAATTTTTAATTTTTAATTGTTTATTAGTTGCGTGATGGACACTTGACAGTAACGGAGACCGTTGTTGCCAGTGTCCTTCTCGGCTACTAAGGGATTCTAGTTTAGGGCATAGGCAGCTTGTAGCGCCCAAAGGACAAGAGCAGCAATCGACCCCAAAAGCAACACAGTAGAGATGGTGACTGCTTTTGGCGAATCTGCGCCCTTAAATTTCATAATTCCGCGATTTAAGTCGGACATAGCTTTGTATGCCTCCTTTGATTACTGTACTAATTCGTCAGTTTTGATTGTAGTCTTTCTGTTGGCGGATGATGTTAAATTCCTATTATGATTTTGTTTTGGCTTGGCAAAATTTATCTTTTGTATCTCTCAATACTTGATGTGACCGCAAGAATTGATGGTTAATCAAGATTAAAGCCGTGGTTACTGAGCGAAGTCGAAGTGAGCGAAGTCGAGGCTTTAAGAACAATATTTGCTTTTGGCGAATGCGAACATCGTGCCTTTTTGCGATCACAGTTTGGGTAGCGTCCCGTAGGGAAGGTGAAATTAATGGAGATGGTGCGTTCCCATAAAGACGTTTGGTTTGAGATGAGAGATTGTCTGAAGGAACGCATCCTACGAGAGAGATGCGATCGCATTAACAAGATCAACGATCACACTTGACTTTATAGGCAATTTTATTCTGGAAGTCGAATATCCCGTCGAATCGTTACAGCATTCAACAGTCCATCATCTAGTTTCTGATCTCCGGGTTGAAAGTGAGCTATGACAGCACAGGTGTATGGGGAACCCGTAATATCAACATAAAAAAGAACCTTGATTGGGCTATTGAAATGAAGCTTTGGCGCGGTCGAGTAAGTTCTGTAATTTGCCTGCACACCATAAACACTTTTATACCAACCCTGAGCAGTGAGAGCTTCCACGCTACCTTGTGCCAGGGTGGCAGTGGGTTAGGATGGCTGTGGTTGCGGCTTTACATTCGGGGAACAAAGCGAAAATAATTTAGCAGTTCGACTACACACACTGCTAAAACTTCGGCAACGCTTGAGTTTTAGTCGCTTTCCGATCCAAAAATGCTAACAATTGCTAACAATTGTCTGCTTTTTCTTCCTGTTTCCACCTGGAAGTGTCGGCACAAGAGAGTCCACAGGCTCTCCCCGACTAATCTAGCCGCATAGGAACTTAAATTAATAGCAGCGTTTAAATCTCTATCGCACTCAAAACCGCAGTGTTCACATTGGAATACTCGTTGAGAGAGTGACAGAGATATTTTTTTCTCACCACAACTAGAGCAAGTTTTACTACTGGGGTAAAATCTATCTACAACTACTAACTTACTGCCATATAGTTGAGTCTTGTATTCTAGCTGTCTACGGAACTCATAAAATCCCATATCAGCGATCGCGTATCCCTGACGGGATGCTTTGCACTCAGCGCTGCTGCGAACGCGCAAAGCGGACCGCATCACCCGGAAATTTTCCGCGATGTCAAGCTGAATTTACCCTCGCCATCTTTAAAAGTTACAATACAAGCCGATTCTGGGATCGCTAACCGTACTAATAGGAGCCAATGCCGCAGGCGTTGCATCCAAACAATAATTAGTTAGTATAGTTTAATACTAAAATTTTTAGAGATTATTGGGGTGTTTGCAGGTGAAAGTGGCTCTGTTGGTAATTTTGGCGGTGGCTGTTCTATTGTTTGTGGCGATAGAGTTAGGATTGCGATCGCTATTTGGCTTTGGTAATCCCCTGATTTACATTCGAGATGAAAATATTGGTTATTTGTTAGCGCCTAACCAAGAAACTCGTCGCTTTGGTAATCGGATTGCGATTAACGAGTATTCCATGCGGAGTGCGCCCATCAATCCGACACCTGCATCCTCAACGCTGCGCGTGCTTCTTTTAGGTGACTCTATTGCTAATGGTGGCTGGTGGACTCCTCAGACGCAGACGATTTCTAGCTTGATGATGGATTCTTTAGCAGCAGCCAAGCCTGGTAATTATCGGGAAGTAGAAGTACTAAATGCTTCAGCTAACTCTTGGAGTCCGCGAAACGAATTAGCTTATTTGCAGAAGTTTGGCAATTTCCACGCTCAGGCGCTGGTGTTATTAATTAATACCGATGACTTGTTTGCTATGGCGCCGACATCTTTAGTCGTGGGACGCGATCGCAATTATCCCGATCATCAACCACCCTTGGCAATAGTGGAAGTATTGCAGCGTTACGCTTTTAAGCAAAAGCCAATTCCAGAAATCCAAGCTTTGCATGATCAAGTAGGTGATTGCGTCGGCGTTCATCTAGAGGCGATTAGTGAAATTCAAACACTGACTCACCAAAGCAACAGCCAATTCCTACTAGCTATGACGCCTTTACTCCGAGAAATTAGTGAATCAGGCTCGCGCGATTATGAAATCGTTGCCCGTCAACGCCTCCGTGATTTTACTAAAGCGGGGCAAATTACCTATATAGATTTTTTGCCAATATTCCAAGCAACCACCAACCCGCAAGCTTTGTACAAAGACCACATTCATCTTAACTCCCAAGGAAATCAGCTTGTGAGTAAAGTTATAGAGCGATCGCTTTTAGAAATATTAAAATTGGTATGAACCAGCCATCGAACGTACAACCGCCATCATCGCCAAAGCCTGTAGAGGACTCGCCTTTAGCAAATACGCGATTGGGGAAAAGTACCAAAACACTGGTGATCAACGTTTGCGAATTTGTGGATCAGTTACTATATGGGTTGATGGGGCAATTGGGAAGAACAGTGTATGCTTCAATTCAAGATGCGATCGCCCTGAGTATTCTCCTGAAACTTACCGGATTCGTCAGTCAAAGCATTTTTGGCAAAGATTTCTCTAGTTTTGATGTTTGTTTGACAGAAAATGCCTGGGGTTCAGCTCGTTATGCTTGCTTCATCATCGTTACATCGGATTTTTTGTGGTGGATTGTGCTCGCAGGGCGCATAATTGCCCGTTTTTGGCTACATATCAAGAAATTGAGGAACCCATAGCAGCTTAAGCATGAACATTCCCAATTTCTTCGGCTTGGTGCAGTCGCGACTGCATTAGGTGGCTAGCATCTGGCGTGGAAAAAAGACACTTGTGCGTGCTGATTCACCAAAATTCAAACTCCAAAATTGTTATGACCTCAACTAGTCGTCAGCAAATTAGTCTTTATCAAGAAACTATTGCCGGATTCAATTCTTTAGTCAAGCAAACGGCTCAAGTTGGTGTGGGTTTTTTAGTTATGTTACTGCTCACAGGTGGTAAACCATCAGCTTTTGCTATGGCGTTAAGCTGTGTGGCCGGGATTGGCTTTGTTGCTTGGAGTGAACAGAAGCGAGTAACTCAGCAGCAAACAACAAGTGAACAGAAGAAAATTGACCTGCTGTTGAAGCTGCTTCAGAAAGCAAAGACCGATAACTTTTCTGAGTTAGTTAAAAGTTCTGAACTAAATCCGGCTGAAGATTTTGCTGGAGCTAATTTAGCTGGTGTGACAGGAGTTGCTTGCAATCTCAGCGGCTTTAACCTCAGCAACGCTGATTTAAGTACAGCCGACTTGAGCCGTGCTGACTTGAGTGATGCTAACTTGAGGTGTGCCAACTTGCAGTCTGCTCAACTTAACCGTGCTTATCTGGAGGGTGCTAACTTGAGTAATGCGTTGCTCATAGATGCCGACCTCAGTCATGCTGACCTCAGGGGTGCTAACCTCAGCAATGCTGACTTGATGAATTCTGACCTCACTGGTGCTGATATGTGCGGTGCCAACTTGACCCAGACAAATTTTAGCAGTGCCATAGTAGAAAAGGCAGAATTTGGTTTTAATGTCGGACTTTCTGATGATGTTAAATCTGACTTAGAAAAGCGAGGAGCAATCTTTCCAGAAGAGGAACTTGTTACAGTCTGACAGCAAATGACTTTAAGGAGGTATCTGTCATGAAAAAAGAAGATATGGAGGTTTTAGAAGGATTAATTGATCAGTTGACATTAGCCGCGATCCTAGAGATGTTAGAGCGAATATGTCACAAAAAAGCAGAAAAGCTGAGAACTCATTGGAAAGATGAGGTTTCCGCCAAGTTTTGGGAAAAAGCTGCTAGACAGATTGAAAATATCAATGTTGATATCTAGTCAAAATGGCTTGTTGCCAATCCCGTTAAATTTGGCTAGGTAGCCTTTGGAGATCTCCAGAAAATAATTATAATTATGCCTTGCCCGAAATCCAAAGGGTAGGGACAATTGATCAATCGTCCCTACCCTTTTTCATCTCTAGATGATCGCTGTCAAATTGACGCTCACGATCACATCGTTGTAATCTTTGTCACCACCATTTGGTAGATCCTCAAAGCCAAAAGTGTTATCCGCTAACAAGCGAATGTGGTCTACTTTATCTGCATTAGCCCCTAAGAATGGGAAATAAACCGCTGGATCATTATTCAGATTACTATCGAAAATGGCATCGGGTCTACCATCGACAATCATAAATGGGGCGAATATAGCGCCAGGTTGGAAGGTGCCAGTGTAAGTTGCTGTTCCTTGGTTATTCACTATTAAATCCATACCTGCTACTCTTCCCTGAATTGCAGCTTGAATATATCCAGTCTGTCCAGGAATAAAATCTGCATTACCATCACCGTTGGTATCAATTCCCCCATTAGCATCAGTCACCTGATAGAAACCAACAAAGTTATTAAAAGCAGCTTCTCGGTTAACAGTAAACTCAGCTTTTACCAAACTGGTAACATCCCGTAAATCAATAACTTCTCCTGGTGAATTGTCTTGCAAAGCTGTACCCAGAGGCAAGGATTCAATAGTAGCGTTAATTTTCACTACTAAATCCTGGAAAGTATTACCAGAACCATCATTCCAAGCCAGAGAAAAACCATCAACACCTAAGTCTGTGATTTCTTGAGTGAAGGAGTTAGAGAAAATTATTTCATTGTTGAATGTACTGTTGTTTTTTACGGCATCAATTGAACCGTCTTTGACTAGGTAAAATCTCAATTGCTCACCATAGTTATATGCCAATTTCCTAGTGAGATTAATCGGATTAAAGCCATTAGGAATATTGGCAATAGCTGAGAAAATTACTTTAGACCTTGCTAAAGCAGCTTGAGTGTAACCTACTGCACCGGGAGCAATCCCATCGATTTTCCCCTCGGCATCATCAACAGTAAAAACACCTAATTCGTTGACAGATTGAGAATTACATCCTGTGAGGGTAACTCGAAGTTTAGGTTGACCAAAACCACCAGCAATTACAAATATATCATCACTAATTTTATTCAGTTTAGTGGGTGGGAATGTTAGTTCATCAACTTCATCTGTGATGGAGGCTACTGGCAAGTTTTTGGGTAATTCCAAAATGCCCAGTTTTACAGGAGTTGGCCCGGCAACGTTGAAGTCATTATCATTAATCAGCGCTAAGGTGTTAGGCGCTACTAATGCCAGTCCTTCCAATTTTTCTACCCCAGTGTAACCAAGTTGAGCCGCATTAGCAACGAGACTTTTGCTCACTGGCGTAATTTTGGCAGTGGTTAACTCCCCAGGAGACAACTGTTCAATTGTCTTCCCAAGTGGCAAGGTAAAGTTAGCGGGTTTGTTAATATTAGTTGCTCCTGCTAAATCAATTTGGTATAGCAGTTTGTTAGCAGTGTTATCACTTCTATCATCTCGCTCCACAACCACAAATTTACCATTGCCAAGGGAAACAGCATCGCCTAGTTTGTCTGTTTTGGCGTTACCACTAGCTGTAATCTCATCGAGAAGATATAGATATTCACCTGTTACCTTTTTAGATGCAATATCAAATTCTAGAATTCTGAGATTACGGGAACCTCTAGATGTTGTATCACTGCCGTTGTCTGGATTATCGAGTGCACTTTGGATAAATGCATAAAGCTTATTACCTTCTAACGCCACAGCTTCAAATCCGCGATTGTTGCGGCGTTGAGCATAAATTTCTGGTAATATCTCAGTGCCAAAAGTTCCCGCCGATTGGTCTGGGTTGGGTGCAATTGCCGTTCCTTTGGGAATAAACCGATCAATTAACTTCCCGTTGCGATCAAAGTGGTAAATTGCCGGACGGTACTCATCCACCATCCAGAAATCGCCATTTTCTGCAACTACAATCCCCTCTAAATCAGCCCCAAAAGGATCGTTAGTTAGAGCTTGTCCATCCAAGTCAACAGCAATTTCATCGGTATAAGCTGTACCACCAACCCCAGCTTGCAGGTTAGGCAGTCCAGTTAATGGAGTTGTACCATCTTGACGGAATAACTTTGTTTGTTTGGTAATTTCAATCTCACCTGTAGTCCGATTGAGTTCAAAGCTGACTACTTCTGGCTGGAAACTGGGTAATAGAAATGGTCTGCTTTGACCGATTGTTTCTCCATTTGGACCTCTATCTGTGTGGGTAACAAACTTGAGGTTACCGTTAGCAGCAATTCCTTGGAAGTACAACCCAGAGAAACCACCCAAGAAAATATCTTCACCTTTGGAGGTGGTTCCTAATTGGGGTAAGTCAGTAAATTCATAGGTAGTTAATCTCGGCTGGGCTACAGGATTGCGGGGGTCATAACTGGTGGTGTCAATCTTGAGGATATCGGGGATAGTATTGGCGATATTTTCCCAAGGCACAAACTTAAAGTTGGAGTTGACATTTACTAATTCACCGTCATCTTCAACTAGTTTGGCTCTTTCATTATTACCATCTTGGGTGACAAATAGACCATAAGGGAAGTTGGGGCCTAAGGGGACGTTGATTACATCTGCACCATCGGACTCTTGAACGCTGTCAATTGCCCCATTGTTACCAACACCAAAACGCCCTAAAAAGTCGTTGTTGCCTTCGCGGGTGTAGGCTGCAAAGGTGTTGTCACCCTGGCTAGATGCGAGTAAGTAGCCTGTACCGTTTTTGCCGTAGTAGATGGTTAGTCCTTCGACATCGTTGGTTAGATAACTTCCACCTAAATCTTTGACTTTATCTATTAGTTTGCCAGTTTTGCCGCCGTTAGGTTCTGCATCAAACTTCCAAATACCCACATCTTCTTGAGCAATGTAAAGGAAGCCTGTTTCCTGGTCTGCAACCATACCTTCAGTTTGAGGAGAGCGATCGCCAGTGGTGGGTATGGTAAACTCTCGTACACGTTCTGCTCCAATCTTGCCATTGCCTTTGTTAATTAGTTTGAATTGCGCTACATCTCCAGTGTCACGACGACTAACAAAGACATAGTAATCATTAGTGAAGGGACTACGGTAAATTGCCAGCCCGTAAGCGCTCAGTTCTGATGGTTCATAAGGGGGACTAAAGGGTGCTGCTTGGAAGAGAGTGCCAATACTGTTATCAGTAATTTCTTCTAGGTAGTTACCATCAGCAGGATTTGGGTTAATTTTGAAGATTGCTAGTTGATCATTTTCGCGATCGCTTGCTATGGCAATATCAACTGTCTGTCCACCTAACTTAAACCCATATTGCAGGTCTACGTTATTGTAGCGAATGCCCCCAGGATTAACGCTTTGCAATAAATTACCAGACAAGTCATAAACCCGCAGTCCGGCATTTTTCACCGCAGTCAGCACCAAGCTTTTAGCTGAGTCGCTAGCATTCACATAAATCGCCGGATCATCAGCATCAGCATTCTGATCTATCGGGGACTGTGCGATATCTTCATCATCAAACAAATCAGGACGGGTTTCGACGGTGGGGGTAGCAGTCGGTACTAAGTCTGCACTCAAAGTCAGAATTTGGGTAAATTGGGTGGCACTGAAGTTGTTATCGCTCACCAACACGATGGATTGACGGCCATCTGCTAATTTGGGTCCGAAAGCTAGACCTTCCACATTGTCTAATCCAGTCGGCACTTCAAGCGAGTCAAGATTTAACAGCAAGCGCTTTTGAACAGGTGCGATTGCTGCAAGTTGATTGTTATTCAAACTACTGAGTGAGTCAATAGTACTAATATCAGTCGCACCTTGCAGAGAAATTTCGTAGATTTTGATCGTGTTGCCTGTACCAGCAGCCCCACTAGAAAAAGAACGCTCCAAGGCTAACAAAGTCCCTCGGTTGTCAATTGCTAGTAAATCTACCAAGCCATTAGTACCAAATGCCTCAGCAGGATTAGGGGCTACTGCTACCGGATCAGTGATGTAGAGATATTCTTTTTCTGGCTGCCCACTCGTCAAGTTGTATTGTAAGATGCGAGAACGAGAGCCTGTGCTAGTGCTAGCAACTGACCCATCTTGAAACAGGGCGTTTTCTGTAGCTGTGAATAAAGTCTTTTGGTCAGGGGTAATCGTCAGACTTTCAAAGGCCAAATTATTGCGAATGCCTGATATCTGAGTATCCTCGGCATCAACAATATTGTTGCCGTTAGTATCCTGAACTACTGGTAAGAACTTTTTGGGTACAGCCAGGGTTAGCACTTCCTGCCCCGTAGATAGAGAAAACTCTTTAATGAAGGGGTCGGTGACACGACCTGCACCAAGATTTACCTCACCCTCAGAAGAGATGAAAACAGATCCATTGTTGGTTAGTGCAATACCTTCTGAGTCCAGGCTGTTAGGTTCAAAAAAATTGCCGTTAGCATCTTTCAGGGGGGTGACATTGGTAAACACCACCCCATTGATCCCATTACTGCCTGGATCATTATTGAAGGTATAGAATCGGGCAGGGGCGTTTTGCGAGCGATCGTCTGAGATAGCGTAGTAGTGATTGTTGGCGGCATCGTAGGTAACACCAGACAGTCCACCTAATGGAGCCTGTTGTCCCTCCACAGTTCCCGCTGCACCAGTGGGAATAAAGCCTGTGTCAAACTTAGCCTGTCCAAGAAATTCTAAATTAGCAACGGTTTTACCCGCTGCCGTTGGGCCAACCTGCACATCTGCAAACACTAAGCGATGGTCTGAACTGGGGAACCCACCAGCAAGACTAGAGTTAAAACTACCTACAAGAGAAAATGTCGGCTCATTATTTACGGGCCAGAAAACTCCTGAGTTAGCAATTTGGAGGTCAGATGAGGGTAGTACATAGTCAGTCCGCAGATTACCAGGAGCAGCATCATTGAAGTCTGCGGTATCAAAACTAGGATTGCCTTTTTGGTTAGTGTTTGCCGCACCTTGTAAAGTTGCCTGCTGATGAGCGCCAAGACTAGCGGGAATAACATTAGTATTAACACCAGGATTTTGTAACAGTTGCAGAATCGCCTGATCTACACTATCACCATCTAACGGGTCAGCATTCTGATCACCCATAATCACAAAACTTGATCCAGCAGCAAGACCGCCTTTTTTATCCTGGTCATTGTAGATATAATCGCCTTTACCTGGGGTGATATAGTCTGCCCAAAAGCGGATCTCGTCGTGGTTACGCTTACCGTTGCGGTCTTCAGTTCCATCAAAGGTCGGTGGAGTAGGATGACTAACTAAAACATGAATCGTCTCCCCATTTACCTTAATAGGCACATCCCAGTGGCTTTTGGAAGAAAGACGGAATACATTCAACTCTTCTGAAGAATACCAATCATTTGCTTCGGGTGTATTTGTATCATCAGGTAGTAAAGCCCCCGGCATATCTTTCCAGAGGAAATTTTGAAAGGTGCGGACGCTAGCAGTGTCAATTTCATACTTAGACAGCAGTAACATCCCAAACTGACCGGGGAAATTTCCGAAACCGTAGGCATCATCACCATATCCCGATGCACCTGGGGTAGTAACCACTGTACCGTTGTTGTTCAAGTCAAACCCGGAACCAATACCTGTGTTGGAAGGAGCTATGTAAGCATAGGCGTAATTAACAGGTGTTGCACCGTTCTGGCTAACACCAAGATAATTTTGTTTAAATAGGTTTACAGCTTGTAGAGGATCGCTTGCAGCAAAGTCAAACTCATTGATTAGTAGTATATCTGGGTTATGGCGCTGAATGATTTCTGCAACAGCTTTTGCCTGAGCATTGTTTGGAGTAGATAAATCTGTGGCTAACTGACCTTCTGTGTTGCGATTCAGGGAAGCATTGAACTGGGCAAAGCGGATGGTGTTGACAGTTACCATAGTTTAATTCTCAGGTATTTGGTAGAAATGTGATGTTATTTACGCTGTTCAGAAATTGACTGCGTATAAACATAACAGTCCAAAGTTAAGAGTTAGGAACGTATAGTTTAAAATCCTTTGACTTTTTACGAAGATCCAAAGCAAAAATCTTGAATCTTCAGCGACTACTGATAACCGGCGGCTTGCAACAAAAACAACCTAGCATAACGTCCTCCAGCCTGTAATAATTCTTCGTGGGTTCCCAGTTCAGCGACAACGCCACCTTCTATGACTACGATTTGGTCAGCCATCCGGACTGTCGAGAAGCGGTGAGAAATCAATAAAACAATCTGATTTTGAGTGAGGGCACGAAAATGGTTAAAAATCTCAAACTCAGCTTGGGCATCCATTGCCGATGTTGGTTCATCTAAAACTAAGATATCTGCTTGCGATCGCATAAACGCACGAGACAAAGCAATTTTCTGCCACTCTCCCCCTGAAAGTTCCTGTCCTCCCTTAAACCAACGACCGAGTTGCGTCTGAAAGCTTTGGGGTAATCTGTCAATCAAAGGTTGAGCCATACCTTTTTGAGCAGCAGTTTGCCAGCGGGTTTCATTTTCTAAATGTTCTACATCACCCACGCCAATATTCTCACCCACAGTAAACTGATACCGGACAAAGTTCTGAAAAATCACACCAATGCGACGCCGCAGCACATCTACATCCCATTCTTGCAAGTCCAAGCCATCTAATAAAATCCGCCCAGAGTCAGGGGTGTAGAGTCGGGTAAGCAGCTTAATTAAGGTAGTCTTGCCGGAACCGTTTTCACCGACAATTGCCAGTTTCTCGCCAGGTTTCAAATGCAGCGAAATGTTTTTCAACGCAGGGAAGGAACTTTGCGGATAAGTAAATGAGACATTCTCAAACCGGATACCATCTTGGGGATTTAAACCAATTGTTGCCTTACCCCAAGGCTTTCGGACTTTTTCTTCGAGGAAATCGTAGAGATTTGACAGGTATAAGTTGTCTTCATACATCCCGCCAATAGAAGTCAGGGCACTAGAAAAAGTAGACTGTCCTTGGCGAAATACGGTGAGATACATGGTCATATCTCCTAAAGTAATCCTACCTGCCGCCGTCTCCAACACAATCCAAGCATAAGCTATGTAAAGGGCAACGGTACTCACTAAACTCAGCAGATATCCCCATAGTCCCCGCTGCAAAGTTAAATCGCGGTCTTTGCCGTAGAGTTGATCAAACAGATTGTGGTAACGTCCTAACAGCATCTCTCCAAGTTGGTAGAGTTTGACTTCTGTCACATAGTCTTCTCTGGCTAGCAGACTTTCTAAGTATTGCTGTTGGCGGGTTTCTGGCGCACGCCGACTAAATAGGCGAAAGGCGTCTCCGGCAAACTTCGTTTCGGCAATAAATACAGGTATAGCTGCTAAAATCAACACCACTACTGCCCAAACTGAGAACTTCACTAGCAAAATACCGTAGGTGACAAGAGAAAGGGCACTTTGCACTAACCCAAAGGTGCGGTTTACTAGTCCAAGGGGACGAACTGATGCTTCTCGCCGTGCATTGGTCAATTTATCATAGAATTCTGAATCTTCAAACTGGCTTAGTTCCAGGGTCAGCGCCTTTTCTAAGATCAGTACATTCACTCGATGACCAAGTTGGGCCCGCAATAACGACTGACAAATGATCAGTCCCCTTTGACTGCCTACTAGTAAAACTATCGCGATCGCTTCTAAGCCTACATACAATAAAGGGTGAGAATTATTAGCAAAACCATTGCTCTGTAGATTGCCTTGAGAGGCAATGACTACTGCATCAACAATTAACTTACCAATGTAAGATATCAACCCAGGTAAAAGACCAGCCACTAATGTTAAAGTAGCCAGCAGAATAGTCAGAGAGCGGCTAGTAGTCCATACTAAGCTGATAGCCCTTCCACTGTAGGAGAAAATCGCCAATGATTGGTGTAGGACATTTCGTTTTTTTTTAATCTTCATATTTTAGTTAGCTTTTTTGGCAAGTTGCTTTCTTAAGCATGACTGTAACTATATGTATCATCTCAATACTTGGTGAAACTCCCAGCACTCAAGTGACTGCGAATGTCAATTCTGATCTATGGCTACTTTCAACCACCCCGCAGAGCAGCTGAACTTTTGGGAGGTAATCGCGCATCAATGCGTTGTGACTGTAACTTCAAAAATCGCGTCATTACCACTTGCGTAAATATATTTCCATTAAGCAAATGTTCAAAACACCAAAACCTCTAGCACAATAGGATAACAAGTTTTAGCTAAGATTCTGTTTGCTGGCAACTCAATAAATTGTCTTCGGTGTGGTTTGGGGTGTGTGACTCACAACTAGACTTATTTACCTTCGGACATTGCGAGGTGAACCTATGGATGCGAACAAGCTCCTGACTCTCTATACAGCAGGAGAACGTAATTTTAATAAAGCAACCCTGCATCAAGCCAACCTGAGTGAAGCTGACTTGAGTGGTGTTAATTTAGCTGAAGCTGACTTGAGTGGTGCTAACCTCAGTCAAGCTAACTTGAGCGGATGTAACCTCAGTCGGGCAAATTTGACTGATGCTGACTTGAATGAAGCTAATTTGCAAGGTGCTAACTTGAGTGAGGTCAACTTAATCGGTGCTGACCTGATTAGAGCTAACTTGCAAGAAACCAACTTAACCCGCGCAGATTTACGGAGTGCAAATTTAATTCTGGCCAGCCTGGTGGATGCAAACCTTAGCGAGGCGCAAATAAGTGGCGCAGATTTAACTGGTGCAGATCTCAGAAAGGCAAATTTGATTGGTAGCAATATCAACGAGGCGGAATTCAATGGCGCAGATTTAAATGGCGCCATCATCACCGAACTAGAGATGACTAGCGAAATTTTGCATATAGGTTTATCCCATAAATGGATAACCTGGGCTGGTAGTGGCTGATTCTCTGGTAAGCATGATCTGCTGTAGGGGCATAATGATTACAAAGTTATGCCCCTACAAAAGGATAATGCATATTTAATTTTCACTGCTATGACTGAATAGCGATCGCCATTCAGTCAGTAGAAACAACACACATTTAATGTCTGCAATATTGCTGATCAACCCCCGACATGGACGCCAGGACGCTGATGGGGATTCTTTTCAGCCCGACGGAGGACTTCACGGGTGACTACAGCGATATCGCCCTCACCAAACAAGATAAAACGCAGTAAGTATTGTATCGGGTTTCCCTCTACCCAGCCGAAGTAAGCATGGGGAATTTTACCCGTTTGGTCTCGAATATAAAGCAGTAACGCGGCGATCGCATTTGGTACCGCTGCACTCTCAGCCCGTAAGATGCGGTAATCACCAACTTGCACTCCTTTGACTCTGATCACATCCGCAAATTCCGAGGCATCGGACACCAGAATTTCTAAAAAAACAATCGGGTCATTGGGCGGAATATGGTTATCTTCCCGCACTTCTTTCTCTTTTAACAAATACTCTTGGACATCGCCCACATTCAACCGATTAGCAATCAATCGGATTGCTCCCTGGCTCTCTTCGGCAAGGAATTGGCGGGCATTTTCGTCAATTTCGATCCGTTCTGCTCGCAGTTCTGTTGAACGCCAAACGCGAGAAATCAGCGAGGTAAAAATGATCGTACCGATGAAGAACCCAGCGATTCTAATCCCTTCTGGTCTTTCGATGATATTGACAACAGTGGTGTAGATAAATAACAGTGTAATAGTTCCCAAGACCAGTTGTTGCCGCTTCTGCCTGTGACGGTGGGCTGATAAAGTTACAGCCAAAGCAGCTGAAGTGATCAACACCAGCACACCGGTTGCGTAAGCCCCACCTTGGGCTTCCACATTGGCCCGGAAGATAATTGTCACCACAAATGCGATCGCTGTATACACCAAAACCAGAGGTCGTGCAGCCCTTGCCCAATTGGGTGCCATGCCATAACGCGGCAGGTAGCGCGGCACAATATTGAGTAGCCCAGCCATTGCAGATGCACCTGCAAACCACAAAATGGAAATAGTACTCAAATCGTAAATTGTGCCAAAGCCATCACCTAAATATCGATGTGACAGATAAGCGAGGGCGCGTCCGTTGGCTTTACCCCCAGAGGCAAATTCTGCCGCTGGAATTAGTAAAGTAGTGATCAAGCTGCTGGTGAGCAAAAAGAAGCTCATAATCACAGCCGCAGTCGTCAGCAGATGGCGTGTATTCCGAATCCTTCCTCTCGGCTGATGTTGGGTGTCGCTGCTGCTACCTTTTACCAGGGGCATAACGGTCACCCCAGTCTCAAAGCCTGATAATCCCAATGCTAGCTTGGGGAAAACGAGGAGAGCGATGACGAGCATAGACAAGGGGTGAGAATATTGTGCAGTCAGTGCAGTCTGCCAATTAGCGATCGCACTTGGGTGAGTTAGGATTTGATACAGACCAACGCTAACTACAATAAAATTTAACAGCAGATAAACTCCCACCAAAAATACTGCAATACCGATTGCTTCTCGGAAACCTCTCAGAAAAACTGCCCCTAATAATGCAATTAATATCAGCGTGATAGCAATGCCCTGACCGTGAAACCAATTTGGAGTCAGCGGATTTTCGACGATATGGGCTGTAGCATCAGCAGCTGAAAGGGTAATAGTAATAATAAAGTCAGTTGCCACAAAGCCGAGTAGACACAATACAAGTAATTTGCCTTGCCACCAGGGCAGCAAACGCTCTAACATGGCAATCGACCCTTCCCCATGAGGGCTTTCGGCAGCAATCCGCCGATATATAGGCAATGCTCCAAAAAGCGTCAACAAAACTAAAATCAAGGTCGCTAAAGGAGAAAGAGCGCCAGCTGCTAATGCTGCAATACCAGGTTGATAGCCAAGGGTTGAGAAATAATCCACACCAGTCAGGCACATCACCTGCCACCAAGAATGCTGGCGGTGTGGTTCTTCTTTGCTGTAAGGGCCTTCTTTCTCTCGTCGGTCTTCTTCCAGCAACCAGCGGATTAACTGTTTGCTGAGTCGTTTTTTTGAAACAATTGATTTAGCCATTTAATCCGGTTAAGTCGCAAAAGTCGACTTTGTGATTTATTTGAGCTTTCGTGGTTTATTAAAATTTTGAACTACAAAGATATATCACTATCATTTACTAGTTCACCACTATTAGTAACGAGATAAAATTTTATTTCCAAATCTAAGCCAATATTTTGAGTAATTTGGGGACACTATTCTATCTCGGTTTCACACAAAATACTAGCAATATACTTACCCGTAGAAGTGCGAGTAACAGTTTGCACTGGCTTTGGTATTAGTTCTGACTTAATTTGTTCTACATAAGCTGCCAACACTACTATAATAGGCTGACAGAGAGAAGCCAGAGCAACTTCTACCGCATGGAGTATAAAGCTGCGTCCTTGGTAAGAAAACAGTTGTTTTGCTCTTGCCATGGGGGTTGCGGCTTAATTATCCATCTTTAATCTGCGTTTATCTGCGTTTATCTGCGGTTAATTTTTTTTCATATCTTATTCTATGCAACTTCATATCAATTTGGTATGTATGTCCAACATTTCTCAGTTGTTTTCTCTGACTTCTATCTTTTTGAGCGTGCTCTAGGCTTCAGTGGTTCGGACTTGGATAGCAGGGTTAAAGATTACCTGGCATGGGGTGGAGTTCGTGCCCTTGAGCAAGTCCAACAATTGAGTAGACCCCGATAAAGCTATATATTTCGGCAATTTAGCCTGAACAGTTGCAATTTATGACAATAATCTGAGAAAATGAGAAAAATATGAAAACAACCTAGAACTACTACCTGTGAAACTTGACTCTGCACCTAAAAGCTCTTCTGGCATATCTGAGACTGAAAGCCAGCCAGAACCAACAGATAGCCACGATTCTCTCTTAACGACTGCACAGGCAGTATCTCTAGAAGAACAACCTTCTTTAGAAATAGTCTCAATCATTGAGCCAGGGACATCTGTAGTTGTCAATAGTCCCAAAAAGCAGGAATCAGCGGCGGTAGTTTTCGGCACAACCTTTATTACGATTTTTCTCGCAGAAATTGGTGATAAAACTCAACTCTCCACTTTGTTAATGAGTGCAGAATCTCATGCACCGTGGGTGGTGTTTATCGGTTCTGGGGCGGCATTGATAACCACCAGCTTATTAGGCGTGCTTTTGGGTGGTTGGATTGCTAACCGACTTAGCCCAAAAACAGTAGAAAAATCAGCAGGCGTGATGTTGCTGCTGATTTCTCTGATGCTGTTTTGGGATGTATTTACAAGTAATTAACTATAGAGAAATTTAATTATGAACTGGCATCTTTTAGGACTGAGCTATATTACAGTTTTTCTCTCAGAATTAGGTGACAAAAGTCAGTTAGCGGCGATCGCACTTTCAGGTCGGAGTCAATCTCAGAAGGCTGTGTTTTTCGGCACGGCGGGGGCACTGCTGTTAACCAGCTTCTTGGGCGCATTAGCAGGGGGAGCAGTAGCGGAATTATTACCCACTCGCTTGTTAAAAGCGATCGCTGCTGTAGGATTTGCCATCCTCTCAATCCGCCTGCTGTTACCGAGCAATGAGGCTGAAGCAGATTCTGAACCAACGCCTTAACTTTCATCCTCGTAGTTGCGTTTGGGAAAAGACAACGCAACTACAACCTATACATTTCATTTGCCAATAATCCGCACTTAGCTTAAGCTTGACGCCAGCACCAGCTAAAAAGCATACCACCAGCTACCAACTTCACGGCTTCTAGTAACCAATAACCGCCGTGTAGTAAATTCATTGTCGCGGGAATTGCCGCAGCAGCTTCAAATAAATTGAGTTGAATGCCGACAGCGCACATTTGCGGAGTGAAAAAATAAGTATCTAGTAAAGATACAGCGAGCAATAGTACAGATAAAACAATACCGCGCTGACGCCATTGAGATTGAGTTTTGCTCAAAGCCAGAACGCTGGTTAACACTACAGCAGCAGATAATAACTCCATGCGATTAAAATTCCAAAAAATCACATAGCCTGCTGTACTAAAACCAGCTTGGTTCATCATGCCAGAAAGATAAAGACTAGGCATAATTACCCAATCTAAAACTAAGCTAGCACTCAGCCAAAAGCCCAAAGTCAACATAATGGCGGTTTGCCAAGTTGGGCGCTTGAATTCAATGTTGGAAGAAATAGCGTTCATAGGAATAATTGCTGGTGTTGTCTTTTTAGTTTTCACTACAGAAGTTAATTTGACAATAGAAATCAATTATCCTTAACAATTAATAATGCGAGCGATGGATCGCAGTTATTTTTGATGTTATTAAGTTTGATTGCGAAATTATAATAAAGACAAATTTATTTGTGAATTTTTAATTGTTTATTTAGTTATTTAATGATAATTAAACCAGAAACTAAATTTTAAAATTTGAATGCGCGTTGCACTTTTATTCAGCACAGCATTAATTGCTATCTCAGTTATTGGGGGAAATGCTGACAAGCCGAGTCAAGCAATTCAGTTGCAAGATGGCACGGTATATTTTGCCCATCCCCCGCGATTGGTGGAGACAGCGACTACTTTTAATGATGTTAGGGTATGGGGTGCGACATATTATTTCACTGTCAGCTTGCCAGAAGATGCAGGGGAACCCTTGCAAAGAATCACGATTCACCAGCGTGAGGGAGTAGATAATATTCGCTATGATTTTCAGAATAGTTTCGCCTTTGAAGGAACTCGCTCCCGCAAACAGCAGAGGTTACAGCTAAAAGACGCGACTAGCAACCAAAAAACGCGAACAGTGTCCCTAACATTTGCTCCGCCGGTTTCTCCAGGTAAAACCATCACAATTGCTCTGAAACCGTGGCAAAATCCATCTTTTGAGGGTGTTTATCTGTTTGGAGTCACGGCTTTTCCTACAGGTGAGAAATCTCATGGTCAATTTCTTGGTTTTGGACGGCTGCATTTTTACAGTCGTGGTTTTAACCGTTTTGGCTTTCCCTATGGGTGGTAATTTTAGAAACCTTATTTCTCTTTAAATGTCCAGACACCCTCATCCCAATCTGCATCTGATGGCGGTGATTTTAACCAATGTTGACAACGTCGCAGATATAACATAGCTGCTTTGTCATGGCATTCAATAGCCAAAACTTTGGCGAACTCAACACTGGCAGATGTAAACTGACGGTTGAGATAATACTCTCGTCCTTTGTGATAATGCTCAATGACTTGCAGTTTGGCGCTACTAATGGGGTCAGAACGTAAACCCAATAATTCGTAGATAGCTAATGGTTCATTTCTGCCTTTAACGCGAATGTAATCTAGTTCCCTAGCCCAAATATTATTTTGACAGGGTTGATAAGTATTATCACTAATGACAATATCGCAACCATACTGTTTAGTAATGCTTTCTAGTCGGGAGCCAAGATTGACACCATCGCCAATTGCAGTAAATTCCATCCGCTTGCTAGAGCCAATATTGCCACTAATGACGGTATCAGAATTAATGCCAATACCAATGCTAATCATCGGCTTATTAGCTGCATGGCGACGGTGATTAAATTCGACTAAGCGATCGCGCATTTCTAGAGATGTTTGCACCGCCATCCAGGCGTGTTCCTCTAAGGCTAGGGGGGAACCAAACACAGCCATAATGGCATCACCGATATATTTGTCTAGAGTGCCTTTATGCTTAAAAACTGCCTCCACCATTGACTCAAAATAATCGTTGAGCATACTCACCACTTCTTCAGCTTCCAAATTTTCTGTTAAAGAGGTGTAGCCACGGATATCAGAGAATAAAATGGAAACTTCTTTGCGATCGCCTCCGAGTTTCGCATCATCCAGTTTCAGCAACTCTTCTGCTAATTCCTGGGTCATGTAGCGGTACATCGTACTCTTGAGGCGCTTCTCATCGCTGATATCTTCCATCACCACCAGCACCCCAGACACCTGCTCTTGTTCACTAACATCAGCCATCGTGTTCAATGATAAATTGATACTGTGCTGTTCAGTGCCAGAAGTCACGAGTCCGCGATCAGGGTAATATTGCCGAGAGTTTTTTGAATCTTCTCTACATAAAGCATCTCTAAACCACTTCGTAAAATCTCCTTCTTTGAGGCTAATGACATCACTAATTAATTGACCTTCTAAACGGTGTTCTTGATTCAGTCCTAGCAAGGATTTAGCGCTTTCATTAGCGGTGATAATCAGTCCGGCTTTATCAGTAGAAATTACACCATCAGAAAGACTCCGCAGAATGTCCCGTTGCATTTGTTCTTGTTGCTTGACTTTGGCGAACAACTGGGCATTTTGCAAAGCTACTCCCGCTTGAATATTAAAAGCTTCCATAAACTCTTCGTCATTGCGGTCAAAACTTGCTTGAAAGAGTTCGGGAGCATCGGGCCAGTCAGCCGGATTATAAGCGGGAAAATCGCCTAATTTCTTTTTATTGACCAACTGGGTAACGCCAATCAATTCTTGATCGGTGTTAAATACTGGCATACAAAGTAAATTACAGGTGCGATAACCATTTTGCTGGTCAATTTGTTTAGCCGTATCAGAGTCTGGATGGTCATACAAGTCAAAGGGGATATTTAGCTTTTTGCCAGAAGCCGCGACTATCCCTGCAAAACCTTTACCTACTGGTACTCGCAACTCCTTGGTTGTTCCCCCGTCTTGGGGAATTTTCGTCCACAACTCATGGCGATCGCGATCTATTAACCATAGTGTACTGCGATCGGCGTTCATCAGTTCCTTCGCCTCATCCATCACCCGCTTCAGAGTATCTTCTAAATCAAGACTACTTTGACTCAGGGACTTAATCGCCTTCATCAGCGCCGCTACCGCTCTTTGTTTTTGGGTAGCAACATAAAAAGAACGCGACGACTCTAAAATCAGTCGAATCGAAGGCGCAAATTCTTGAAATAAATCCTCATCAGCGCTAGTGAAGCCCCTGGTATCAATTCGCTCTGAAAGTGGAGCATCTGGATAATTTAGAGGTTTTAATTTATTCAATAATTGGACTACCGCGACTAATTTTCCCTGTTCAGTCAACAGCGGTAAAGCCAACATTGTGTAGGTGCGGTAGCCAGTTCTTTTTTCTTGTTCCCGTGCAAATACTGAACGTGGATCGTTATAAAAATCAAAGGGTATGTTGATTACATACTTAAAAGTCGAGACTTCACCCGCAATCCCTTTATTCGCGGGGACACGAATTTCTAGAGAGCGATTACCTTCTCCCTCAGCCAAAATAGACCAGAGTTCTTGTTTTTCTTCATCCAACAAAAAGATTGTCGTCCGGTCAGCTCCCAGTAGTTCCCCGATTTTCAAGGTAATCGAATGCAACATTTCTTGCAAAATTGTGTCAAATCCCTGAGAATCTAACATTGACAGGGTTTGATGGACAATCTGTAATTTTTGCTCAACTTCCCGAACGACCTGTTTAAAAGTATCCTGAGTTAGAGGAGCGAGAAACTTAGAAATAGTTCCTTGTCTCGTAGCTAGAGCACCCACAGGCGCAGGATTTAATTGTAAATCGTGGTTTTCTTGGTTGTGAACACCAATAATCAAGGCGGTCTCCCCAGTACTAGGTTGATGCACAGACATATCTTGCGTTTAATATAACAGGATTAGATTTTAGATATATATATTTAACAATGCCATTAAATTTACGTAAGTGTAGCTTTTAGCAAGAATTCCTTGATATTATCTTCAGTTTAATTCACTTTTTCAGCCGGCGTCATTTTTACTAACATCTACTCTACTCCACGCTGATACACCCGTGCATACCATATTTTTAGGTCTAAGTCAATTAATTGGGTTGCGCCTCAAGCTTGGTTTTGAACTCTGATGTCAGATATTAGTAGGAATTACGCATCAAGTACGAAATGTAGGGGCAATTCATGAATTGCCCCTACGGTAAATCCTTGCTCTTACATCATTTTTGCGTAAGTCCTGATTAGTTAAGTCCGAAATGTAGAAGTAATTTATCAATTACTTAGGTCAATCAAGTCTTTCATGCTACTTTTATGGAAGTTCTATTAAGTAAGAAAGTATAATGGCTATCAAAAACTGGAAAAATAATTTATTTTTAGGCTTGACAGGTGCTTTTTTTGCGGTTGGATATTCCAGTTTATTGGCGACAGAAACTCCTTTACAGAATACACCTACCTTAAACAAAGATTCGTTAGCCCAATCAGAAACAAACCTAAAGGTCAGTGAATATCTAGAGAAAAATAAGCCAGAAAGTTACAACTATTTGAAAAAGCAGCTAGAGGCAGGTATTGAGGATGCCAAAAAACCAAGCCAGGACAAGGTGGTTAACAATCTTTGGTCATTGTCAGCCAGCAACCCTAAAATCAAGATGAGAAATAATAACGGTAAAGATGAATATTTGATGGTCATTTGGACACAGGGAAAATACATACCTAAAGAGTGGAAGCGGGGGGCAAAAATAAATATAGAACGTCAATCTTGGTTAACAGCAGCGTCTGAAGTTAAAGATTTTTGCCAAAACTGTAAAGGTACAGGGATAGATATTCCTGGCAATATCATGCTTTCTCTAAGATTGCAGCAATATTTAGGCTTAGTTTTAAATAAAAATTCCGAGAAAACGCATTTTGTGGAAATGTGGGTAAAAGCCGAAGATTTAAGCAGACCATGTATTGATCCAGAAATCAATGATTCTAGTTGTAAAGCTTTACCTGTAACTGTTCTTGATAAATATCCTGTTTTGCAAAAGATATATACAGATTCTTATGCAGTTGGTAAACAAAATTATCCCTGGACAGGTTTGGGTTATACTTATGATTGGGGAAACCCTAACAAACCACGTCAAGGTGCTAGTGAGTTTTTGATTAATGGAACTAATCAAAAGCCGACTGAAGTAGAAATTGCTGATGTCAAAGCTACCCAAGAATATTGTAACAACCAATTTTTAAAATAAAGATTATGCCTGTCATAAACTCAACATCTACGTAGGTTGGGTAGAGGAACGTATCCCTAACGGGAGCCGGAGGCATAAACCAACATTTGGGCAACGAAAGTTGGGTTTCACTTCGTTCAACCCCTACTACAATTTTCTTCACACCAACGGTATTGCACTATAACCGGCGCATACCCATTGCTGTATGCGATCGCCTTTTTCGCCTTTTTCGCCTTTTACAAGTCATGTGTACCCTAGGATGGATGCCAGAAAAGCAACTTCTTGACAGGCTAAAATTAACAGTTAATGCTAAAGTAAAATGCCGCACGTCTTACTGGTGGATGACGAAGTATCCTTACGCGAGAGCCTTACCTACACGCTGCAAAAAGAAGGTTATACCGTGACAACAGCAGCAGATGGGCATAGTGCCATCAAACAGTTCCACAAAGAAGTGCCGGATGTAATTTTGCTTGACCTGATGCTACCAGAGGTTAGCGGTATGGAAGTTTGTTGGCGAATTCGGGCGTTTTCAGATGTTCCGATCGTCATGCTAACAGCTAAAGATCAGGATATTGATAAAATTTGGGGCTTGGAAGCAGGAGCAGATGATTATGTCACCAAGCCATTTAACACCCGTGAACTGCTGGCACGAGTAAAAGCAGTGTTGCGCCGTCGTTCTGGGGATTAATCTAAATCATGGGCTGGTTGCCAAGTATAAAGTTAAATACCATTCATACCAAGCTGTTAGCCACATACCTGCTACTGATAACCTTAGGAACTTCTTTGATGGCAGGCTACATCCTGTGGTCATTTTATGCCTACTTCATGCGATCGCGACAAATGGATTTGGATAACTGGACAAATGCCTTAAGCCAGAGTGCAGCAGATGCCTTAGCAGAACAAAATCTTCAGAAAGTAGAGGTGTTGGTGCAGCGGTATGGTGCGCCACAAAATGTGACTCTCCGCATTTTTAATCAACAAGGTCGTCTGCTAGCCACTTCTGACCCAAATGGCGATAAAAAGGTCACAAACTGGTACCAGGTTTCTGGTGTGTCGGCAGCTCTGCAAAATCGTATAGAACAAGGTTTTTCAAAAGGAGTTTTAACAAATGAAGATCGCCTCTATGTTGCTAGACCAATTGTGCGTGACGGTCAACTACTGGGTGTAGTGCGATTGTCTATCACTCTAAATCAGGTTCAGAATCAGTTTACTAGAGTGATTTGGAGTGTGTTGGGGACGCTAGCGCTAACAATCTTGCTCTGTGCGCTGATTAGCACTCGTTTTGCTCGCAGTCTCTCAAAACCAATTGAAACTATGCGGAACTTTGCGATTCGCTTGGGTAGTGGCCATTTTGGCGATAAGCTTGAGATTCATGAAAACAATGAGTTAGATCAGTTAGCGACAGAGCTAAACCGGATGAGTGAAAGGTTAGCTTCCCTTGATCAAGAGCGACGGGTTTTTTTAGCAAATGTGTCTCACGAACTTCGCACACCCATCAGCAATGTTCAGGTAACGGTAGACGCATTGAGAAGTGGAGCTTATGAAGAACCGGAATTGCGCGATCGCTTTTTCCAAACTATCGAGAACGAGATTAAACGCTTATCACGACTGATTCATGACTTGCTCGATTTAGGACGCTTGGAAGCGGGTGTCTATCAATTGGAACAACAACCCATCTCACTGCTTGGCCTGATTAACCGTGCTGTTGGTGCAATGGAACCCCGGATGCAAACAATCGGCATATCTGCGCGAGTAAATGTGGTTGACTTACTGATACAAGGCGATCCGGAGCGGTTATTACAAGCTGTTTTAAATGTGCTGGACAATGCCATCAAACATTCTTTACCCAATTCCCAGATTTTTATTTCTGGGTACAACGAGGGGAATCTAGCAGTTGTGAGAATTAAAGACCAGGGGACGGGTATCAGTGAGCATGATTTACCTCGGATTTTTGAGCAGTTTTACACCACAAATCCCTCCCGTCAAGGTAATGGTAACGGACTGGGATTAGCGATCGCCAAGCGGATTATCGAAGCTCATCATGGTAGCATCACAGCCAGCAGCACAGCCAATCAGGGGGCAATTTTTACGATTTGCTTACCGCTGAAAGTGAGATAAAGATATCAAAGAACTCAACGACGGGTAAAAGTAAAACTAGAGAGAACTTGAGCAAATACCTTTTGATTAAAGATAGTAGTTGGTCGCCCTTGTTTAATATTAAAGGGAGCCGAAACAGTAATTATATTTTTCCGGTCGGGAGTAAAGAAAGAAACGCTTTTTTGGAATCCTAAAGTGTTTGCGGTGTAACTGATAGCAGCTTGATTAGCAACTTTGGTGTTTTCAACTTTTTCAATTCCACCAGGATTTTCTTGTCTCACAAGATAGGCTAAATCACGATTTTTAGAATTAACAGCTTTTGCATATATAGAAATATGTTCAGGAAATTCTCTAGCAGCTTTGCTTTTTATTAAACATTGCGTCAGGGTAAAAGTATTGGGGTCAAATATTAGTAATTCGCTGCTATGAAGCGACATTGTTTTATAGTTATTTGGGATTTTCACGCTATAGGCAAATTTTTCTTGGCGAATGATTTTGGTTTGTCGTGAGGGGGCAACTACTGCTAACTGGGGACAGATTTGATTTTGTGCGAGGGTTGCAGGAGTAACAAAAGGAATGCTTGCTAATGCAGCTATTATTAAGATGTTTTTGAGTTTCATGATTCACCTTTTCAGTTGTAAATTTTGAATTGTTTAGAGGATTTTTGTAAAGTGTCAAGTCGTATCGAGATCCCCCCAACCCCCCTTAAAAAGGGGGGCAAGAAATTCTTAAAGTCTCCTTGAGATTGGGCAAGAAATTCTTAAAGTCTCCTTGAGATTGGGCAAGAAATTCTTAAAGTCTCCTTGAGATTGGGCAAGAAATTCTTAAAGTCTCCTTGAGATTGGGCAAGAAATTCTTAAAGTCCCCTGGAAAATGAGCAATAAATTCTTAAAGTCCCCTGGAAAATGAGCAATAAATTCTTAAAGTCTCCTTGAGATTGGGCAAGAAATTCTTAAAGTCCCCCTTTTTAAGGGGGATTTAGGGGGATCTACAAGTCTTTGATATATCACTAATAACTTTTGAAACATCCTCTTAAAATCGTGAATTAAATAAAATGCAAAACTTTATGCACCAATCTTGAAAACGGTGCGTTGGGAACGCACCCTACTACTTAGTTTCGTCTAGTACTAATGTAGAATCGCCAGTGCGTCCAAATTCTTCTGGTGCATATTGCAGATGAACTTCAGCACCAGGCCAGAGGAATGTACCGGGAGTAACGGAACGCACCAAGTAATGGAGGCTGTAAACTCCGGGTTCGAGGTGATCTGCATAGGCTAAAATGCGATCGCGATATATTGTTTTAAACCCAAGTTGCCAATTGTCGGTTTTTGTCTGCAATGCAGATGTAGAGGTTTGAAAACTCTCATCCACCGCTTCAAATCCTGCGGGTAGGGGATCTGTCATCACCAAATGTTCCACAGGATGATCAGCAATCACTTCCAAACCTATATCAAATACTTGTCCAGGCTGTAAAGTTAAAGGCTTATCTTTAGCATAAAGTCCTAATTTTTGCAATATCTTTTCTTCACCGACTTTGCTAATTTCTCGTGTTACTCGTAAACCATTGAACCTCCCTGGTTGATTACCTTGCAAGCGATATTCATAAGCGACTAAATAATGTAAATTACCTTTACCAGATTTTTGCAGCAGCAAATCGTGACGCCCACGAGGTAATTTATCCATCGCTACATTCAAACTTAAACTAGGATTTTTGTAACCATCAAAACGGTTTTCGCCTAACTTTTTACCAGCTAATTTTACCGTAGCGATAAAATTAGGCGGTGTGGGTTGTAGTTGGCTATATTCCACCAAAGCTGTGAAGGCTTGGGCGTTATTATAACTATTTTGCCATGTACCATTGCGGCGGAGTGCCAGAAGGCTTTGCAATAACTTATCAATAATTTCTGGTTTAGCTTTTTGGGCAATAAATAACCGTAAAGCTTGCGCCTGGGTTGAAGTATTTGAACTCATCCATCCCCAACTAGCAGGTAAATTCACAACTGCTGCGCGTCCAGTTTCATAAATATTTTTTTGCAACTGAACTCGCATAATTTGCGCTTCATCTTGCCATTCAGGAAACTGAGATAAGTATCGCGCTAGTTTTATTTGTGTGACTAAATCAAAAGCTTCGCGCTGTTGATAAATATCTGAGAGAAAACTATTGCGTTTGTCTCCCAATTCTGCTAAAGCTATCAAGGAATTGAGTTGCAGTTGATTTTTACAAAGTTTTTGTTTACAATATTCGTATTGTCCTGGATTTGCGAGAACTGTTTGCAAATAAGCCTTGAGGCGATTTAGCATTCCCGAATTTACTAAACCAGGGAACACCTGATTGGCTTTAGCTAGAGATTCTGCTGCGTAGGGAGAAACCCAAGGATCAGATTTTTCTTGTCCGGGAAAACTTGCAAAACCATTATCAGCGAGTTGGAGTTTTTGCAATTGTTCAATTGCTAGCTTTGCTTGGTTTTGAGGATTAAATTCAGCAAATGTCTGATTATACTTTTGCGCTAGAGTTTGCAGATTAGCAGCAATTAACAATTGACTTGCAGCAGGTTCTGTAAATGGTAAATCTTCATCTCCTAAAACCTGTTTTGCGGGTGCTTTAATTTCGGGAATTAAAGTACTCGCTAACTGAATATCTAAACCTCCCGCTTCTGGGAAGACATTTTTGTCAACATTCAGAGGTATTTTTACCTGCTTATCCGTAACACCAGTTTCTATAACTTGTTCTGTGATTTCCAGCGGCTTAATTTCTAAAGGTACTTCAAAAGCATCTGCTGTACCATTTAGCTGAGTGGTAAAGCGAACTTGACTAACTCCCGCATTACCCGCCACCATTGGAAAGCGATAAGCGTGAGTTGCGGTTTCAGCTTTGGTTTGCAAGGTTGCAGATGTGGGGTTATTTTCGGTAAACTTCAGATTCCCGCTAAGTTCGCCATTAATTGCCAAATTTCCGGTAGTACCAGTGGTGTTGGTGACTGATAAACCTGCTTGAATGCGATCGCCAATCCGAGCGAACTGTGGCAAAATAGCATTAGTTAAAAGTGGCTTTGTCGTGATAAAAGTCTTTTCCCCATTCCCAAAACGCAGATTTCCATCAGTAGCCACAGCCATCACCCGCCATGTAGTTAAATCATCCGGTAATTTAAAGGTAATTATCGCCTTACCCTCAGCATCAGTTATCACCGAACCATTGTAATAAGCTAAAGCTTGGAAATCTTTACGAGTACGAGTATTTGCTGCACCACTTGACAACCCACCGCCATAACCCCAACCTTTAGGTAAACTTGCAAGTTGTGGTGCTAATCTCACATCCCGGCGATTATCATTAAAGCGCGTAGATATCGGCTGTTCAGCATATACAGTATCTACCAAATTTGGCGGACGATAACCAGAAAGTTGTAACACCGCCTCATTCACCACCATAACAGTAAACTGTCCTTTGGCGGGACTTCCCTGAATATCTTTTAATTCCAATTGAACAGTTTCTTCAGCACCAGGTTCCAGAGAAGCAAGAACCGGGTTAACTTGCACTTTTAAATACTTATCAGCCAAATTAACTTTAAAAGGTGCAAAGCCAATGCGTACTAAATTATCTAAATTCCCAGGTTCCACTTGATTAATTGGTTTACCTTGCCTAACTAACACAGCTTCAACCGCTGCATTTGGCAACATTTCCGGCGTAACTTGAAACTGAATTTGTGGTGCGCCTCCCTTAACTTTAACAATCTGCTGATAGAGAGTTTTATCTTTAATCACCGCAAAATACAACTCTGCTTCGGGATAAGGAGATTGAATTAATGCCGTTGCAGTATCACCAGGTTTAAACTCTTTTTTATCCAGCTTAACTTCCAGAACATCTTTTTCAGTCGAACCCCAAAACACGGGATTTTCTCCAGTAGCCCAAATTTGTAAATCTGTAGCGCTTAATTCATCTTTGCCATCCCTAAAATTAGCCCTGATGCGGTAAGAACCCGATTCAGTTGGCGTCAAATTTACTGATTGTGGATTGCTAGCAGATGTAATTTCTGTTTGGGAAACAGTCTTATATTCAACTTGGTTTTTTGGCGTTTGACTACCTTCCACCGACTGGGTAACGCTGCTATATTTCATCTGTTGTAATTCCAGCCGCACCCGTTGTCCCTCTAAAACTTTCCCCGTCGGTTCAGTTACAATAACTTCAACAGGAAAAGCCTTCCCAGCATCAGCCACAAAATTACTTTTTAACCCAATCAGCCGATTACTTGGTAAAGCTGTAAAACTTTGAGAATTCGCCACAGACAGATTAGAAACATCTGCAACTTGCACATCCACCCGGTAAGTCATCGGATAAGGTAAATCCTTAGCCACCGTTACAGTTTGACTACTTTTACCATTAGCATCTAGCTGAGTATTAGTTTGCAACACATCAGCAGGAATCGAAGGACTTTCTTCTGGCCAAAACCATTGTCTACCAAAATTAAATTCCTCCCAACCTTTGGGAATAAAATTAGCCTGCTGGCGCGTAATAAAATATTTCGCTTCTCCTCCTTCCACAGGCGCACCAAATAAATAATTACTTGCTGCCTTCGCCGCAACTTTTTCATCAATCAGAGCAAATTCTTTATCTAAATTGAGTTCAACTTTAAAATTAGGCGGTTTAAACTCAGCTACCCTAAATTCTCCCGAAATTTCTTTCCCCTCCTTCCCCTTCGCCTGGATATTATAGTAGCCTAAACGTTGATTAGTCTTGATTGGTAACTCTAGAGAAAACGTGCCAAACTCATTTGTAGTTTGCGTACCTAAATCTGTCTTTTGTCCATCGGGATTTACCAAACTTACTTGATAAACTGCATTTTTATCTTGATTAATTGCGCCATTTTCTAAATAGTCAGCAAAACCAGTTAACCAAGCTTTTTCCCCTGGCTGATATAACTGTCTATCTGAAAAAATCACCCCTCGCGATGCTGGCTTGCCATCTTGCCAACCAGCATCAATACCATAGCCATAAACACCACTATATTCTTCAGTTCTAGCAAATGCCCAATCTTGATTTTCACGGGCAATTACTAACAACTCTGGTGCTTTAACAAAGCTTGGTTTATCTGCAAAACATTGCTGTAAATCCTGACGCTGAATTCTAAAAAATCCATTTTCATCAGTTTTACCTGTAGCACATGGTAAAGCTTGAGGACGAGATTTTGCATCTAACTTTGATTGATATATTTCAACAGCAGCCGCTTTCACAGGCGAACCATCAGCTAGATGATTAACGCGAATTAATCCCGACTCTGGAAACCACTGAGTAAATACGCCCAAATTCGTTAATTCCACCAAGCCAAAAGTCGTGGGTTCTCGCCACAATTCCTTACCATTCTCCTGATATTTATTAGTGCGTGCTTGCACTCCATAAGCTAACATTCCCGTAGCAGCGCCAATTTTTTCTCGCAGGGGAACAGTTATATCAACTGATTGATTTTTCTTACCTGATACCTTGAAGCTTTGCCATTCAGCAGTTTTTGGTAATAAATCATTCCCATTTTTGAAATAAACTAAATCTGTTGGCTGCACTACTCGATAAGCTGCTTTGTATTTTGCTTCTGGCAGATTTACTGTATTAATATTTAGCTGTAAATCTTTGCCAGTGGGAAAAATATTTAACTCTGCCGGTGCCCAGATATCCCCCGCTAAATCGCCAGTATCATACTTGAGAGTGAGAGGTTTACCCAAAGTCTGCCCAAACTTATCTTTGAGATTAGCGCCAATAGTAATTGTATAAGTTTTGTCTGGTTCTAAGGCATAAGGATTAATAGTGACAATTCTATCTTCGTCGTTGATTTGAAGAGTTCGAGAAATTGCTTTAGGTGCGGGATTAATTTTTATATTTTCTTTGGCTGAATCTGCTACCAAAATATTATTAAATTCTAGCTGTGGACTGCCTTTAACAAATCTGCCATAAGTTCCCCCTGCATCTGGCTGTCCATAATAGTTAATTTTCTGAAATGCCAAAGGCGAATAAGTTGCTAATTTAGTAACAAACTCCTTTTCACTAGGGAGATTACCATAAGCAGGTAGTATACCCGGAGAGAATTGTAAGCGATAACGGGTAGCCTTTTCAAGATTTTGCTGAGGAATGAGATGATAAATCCAATTGCGGGCTGAAGGGTCAAGTTTTTCTAAAGGATATTCATTTTCTAGTTTTTCTTCTTTGGCTAATTCTACCTTGAAGCGCACAACCTTTTTTTTATCTTCTGAAATTAGCTGTAAATGCTCTTGCACTGAAGCTAAATCTAGTTCTAAATTTGAGTTAAATTGCAACTTAGGCTGTAAATCAATCGGTTCTATATCGCCTTTTTCAATTGGGTTAATACCTGGTAAGTTAGTCAGGGCGATAGATTCAGTATTAAAAGTCCAAGCTAAATCTTTATCTAAGCGGTGATTTTTTAAATCTGCTAAACCTGATTTGAGTGTAACTTGAAATCTGGTGGCTTTTGGCAAAGCTTTATCAGCTTGAAATCCCACCATGCGCGGTGTTAAAAATCTAAAGCTACCGGGTAAAGGCGGCCAAAGTGCAAATTTAGATAGCAACTGCTGCTGTTCTGGACTATCTAAACTTTCAACAGGAATTAAAGCCTCTTTAAACCTGATGCGAATTTGACTCAGGGGTTTCGCATCTCCTAAGGGGCTAATTTGTTCAATCCAGTCTGGTAAATTTGGCGGTGTGAGTTGAGAAACTGCTGGTAGTTGTTCTTTGCCTGGTTTAATACCAACTAAATTGCAACCTGCCAAGGCTAATACAAGGGTGAAAACAAATATTAATTGGATAAAATTTTTCATGTTCATATTCTATAGTAATGCCAAATAATTATTACTTAAAATATTACTTTTCTTATTCTATTCTTCTCTTTGCGCTCTTTGCGGTTTATTACAAAAGCAGAATCTGAGCAATTCTATACCAATCTACACTTAGAGGATGTCTGATTCGTATCAGAATTGATCGAGATCCCCCCTAGCCCCCCTTAAAAAAGGGGGGAAAAGTTCTTAAAGTCCCCCGTTCGGGGAGCCGCTAACATCTATGGCTCAGATTCCGACTTTCTAGATAAGTCGCGGATCTGGGAATGTTTTTCAAACAATTCTACCAAACCAAATAGACCGACAAAAAAGTATAAATTCTATTTCTGAGGTTGGTGCAAGATATCAGATATCAGACAAGTTGATCAAACAGCTTTAAAAACTGTTCGGTATCAACATCTAAACAGGCTTCTACATTAGGTGGATTGGTTTTCTCATCTCGGCGATCACGCCGATCTACCAGTGATAACCCAGTGGTAAATCGTCCTTCGGTTTCGACCATCATATAGAATAATTCAGTCTTTACCAGACTCGGATCGATAGCGACTGCCATCGCCAAAGGATCATGTAAATAACAACCGTAAAAGCCTTCATTATCTCGATAGAAAGCCATATAAATTCCAGTGCAATCGGCAATAAACTGGGTAAGTTTTGAAGGGCGGCGCTGTAAATTATCTTCAACAACTTGGCGCGGTAAAGGGGCTTTCATCGCCACATCTAAACCTACTAAAGTGAGGGGAATCCCTGACTCCATTACGATTTGAGCTGCATCAGGATCTACAAAAAAATTAAATTCAGCCGCAGCCGTAATATTTCCAGGTACGGTAACAGCCCCGCCCATGATGATAATTCGTCCTATTTTTTTCATCGTGGCGGCATCTTTTTGAATTGCTGTTGCTAAATTAGTTAGTGGACCCAAAGCCACAATATTTAGACTGTCGCCGTACTCTTGTGCTGCCTTGAGAATGACATCAATAGCATTCTCTGTAGATGCTTCAATCGTCAGTTTAGGATAGCGGGCTGTGCCATCAGCTTCTTTAAATTGATCTAATTCACCAAGCCCATCTGCGCCATGAATACCTGCGGCATTAAACGGCTGTTTAACCAGTGGTTTTTCACAGCCTTTAGCAACAATGGGTAAGGTATTTGGTTGGACAATGCTCATTACCCGCAATACATTATTAGCCGCTTGGTCTACATGGATATTACCAGCTAAAACGGTAATTGCTTTCAGGTCTAATTGTGGTGAGTTCAATGCCATAATCAGCGCTAAGGCATCATCAACACCTCCGTCTGTATCCACCAGCACGGGGATGGGCTGACTTTGAAGGATTGTCATGCTCGTTACTCCTTTTGTTTAAGAATGGTAGGGAACTAAACCTTTTAACAGAAATAATTCAGAAGTCAGAATACAGAATTATTAGAAAATCAAGCGTGCTATTGCTTCTTGATTTTATCGTTAATTATTAGAGGAAATCTGAAAAGTTGTTTGTGATCAATCAAACACTCGTAGATCTCCCTAAATTCCCCTTATAAAGGGGGACTTTGAGAAGTTTTTGCCTGCCTTAAAAAGGGGTTTTAGGGGGATATCGATCAATTGTGATCCGAATCAGATATCCTCTTAGGCTTGGGTATCAGAGTCTTCCGAATTCTCAATTCTGAATCTTTACTCAAATCCTGCTATTTGTATATCAATCTTCCTTCGATATGGCTGTTAATATTTTGATGATGTCCAAAGAATTCTTCTAGGACATCCTGGCAGGATGTTGTGATTACCTTTGAATTACCTAATTCTTGATGTGTTATATCTAAATTTCGCTCGGAATTTTGGTAACGATAGCCATCCATACATATAGTGTATTGATGATCCTCTTGTATGGATTGTCCATTAATGCTCAAAGATTCAATCCTATGCAGGGCATCATTGTAAACCGCCTTAATACCTTTATTTAGCTGGAAATACTCACTTCCACCTGGTGCTCGGTTTTCGGGTCTCATAATATGTGTAAATATCTTTGTGAGATGTACCCCGCTAACTGTAAACTTATAAAGAGTATCGTCGTAAGGGTAAACCTTTTTTAGATCGCTCAATGTAACTAGAGGACCTAATTCCGTTCCCCGGATTGCACCACTCGCTACAAAAACTACATCTAACATATCTTGTTGGGCAATAATATCAGCAATTAAGTTACCCAATTCAGTTTCTTCTTCACGCTTAGGATGGGTTAATTTACGTGCTAATCGTCCAACCAGTCGATTATACTTGCGGTCAACTTCTTCTTTGAAAGTAGCAATCAGATTCTCGATATTGGGATCTGGTTGTGCCAAATTGCTATCCACAGGCAGAAGTTGCCACTTCCATTCTACAATGCTGTTAGTATCGTCATCTACTACAATATCGAAACGTCCAATCTGGTCTGTGCCAACTCCAGCTTGTGCGATTAGAATATTGTTGACTTGGGCAGGTTGTTCTAAAAATGTATGGGAGTGTCCCCCAATTATCAGATCCACACCCCATTCTGGGTTTAGCATTGCTGCTAATTTTTTATCTTCTTCAAAACCGATGTGCGTCAGAATAATTGTTAGGTCAATGTCATCATTTTTGTAGGCATTACAAATCTTGCCAACTTCTGCTGCCGCATCTTCAAGGCTGACAAAAGTGCCAATACTGCTATCACGTTTTAATGTCCTCAGAGCTTCTTCAGTCACAATTCCGATGAACATGATATCGAATCCATCTACATTTAGGATTAGATAAGGATTCATCAAGCGTTTGTTATACTTTTTAATATATAGGTTGGCATTGACTATAGGAAAATTAGCCATCTTTTCTAGAAAAAGTAAGTGAGGCAACCCATAATCTAATTCGTGGTTCCCCAAAGTCACTACGTCAGGAGCCAGGTAATTCATAATTTCCATAGTTGAAATACCTTTGTATTCGGTATCAATCATAGAGCCTTGGAGCATATCACCCGCGATGACAAAAAGTACGTTTTTCTCTTCCTGACGCACCTGATTTATATATCCAGAAAGCAGCGACATTCCACCAATAGCATGACCTTCTGCTATACCCGTTGCCTCTGCTAAAAAGTCTCCGTGCATATCATTGGAATGCAAAATTGTAAACTTTTTAAATCTCTCAGTATTCATCTTTTATCTCCAAAAAGTTAGTTGCTTTTAGTTGAAATTTTATTATTTTATATTTAGTCGAATATACCAACACAGAAAATTAATATTTCGATACTATATTCACGCTTCCTAACACCTAAGACATTTAAATGCAATACCCGTGAATCAAATTCTCAAGCCGCCTTTGGAGACAGAATTTAGAAATCTTTTTTCAAGTCTCTAACTTCCGAATCATGGGTTGAATTTTTTCGTTTACAGGACTTACGCAATTGACATATTAGTAGTGTGCGTCAGACTTGATAATTCGGTAACAATCAACAGATTTTCGACATCTGATGCACCCTACAATCTTACCTTGAGTGTGACATGCAGCTTTAGTCCTAGTTTAAATTTGGACATTTCACTGAGCCAATAACTGAGCACATCTCCCAGAAAAACACGCCTACACTAGAGACAGCAAATAAAAGCGTCAGGTAAAGACTATGACTCAAATTCTAGAACAGTAACCCAGTGGCTTATATCTGCAAAACTCCAACCAACAGATCGCTTTTCCCCTCAAACACACGGAAGTAAAAGCCAAAATCGCTGGTAACATCTCACGGGTAGAAGTTACCCAAAGCTTTGAAAATCCCTTTACGACAACCCTAGAAGCCGTTTATATCTTCCCCTTACCCGATGAAGCCGCAGTTGATGATATGCTGATTCGGATTGGCGATCGCACAATTCAAGGCAGCATCAAAAAACGCCAAGAAGCTTTAGCTATCTACGAACAAGCCAGAAAACAAGGACGCACAGCCGGACTCCTCGAACAAGAACGAGACAACATCTTCACCCAATCCCTAGCAAACATCAAACCCGGTGAACAAATTGATGTCATTATTCGCTACAGTGACAGCCTAAAATTTGAGGGTGGGAATTACGAATTTGTCTTTCCGATGGTTGTCGGACCCCGTTACATTCCAGGGATTACCATTGAGGATAATGCAGTTGGGGGTGGTTCAGCCATTGCACCCATGACTTTAAATCAAGATACTGATTTAGTTCCAGATGCTTCCCGCTTGAATAATCCCATTCTCCCAGCCGGGATGCGATCGCGCCATGATATTAATGTAACGCTTGAGATTAATGCCGGAGTTGAAATTCAGGATATTAGCTCACCCTCTCACCAAATCCAAATCATCCGTGAAGAACAGCTAGTGCGGGTAAAACTAGGATACAAAGTCAGGTGTGGCAGCTGTGACAGATACGGCTCTCACTTATCAACTGTTATCGCAATATACCCCGCCTTTGTTGCCGTCAGTGATGATGTCAGAGTCAATCCCAGCCAGGATTCTGTATCTGTGCAAGTGCCTGAAGGTATCACCCATGAGGGCATTTTTGGTAATTCTGTTCTTACAAGGGTATTGGGAATGGTAAGTCCGCAAGTTTTAAGCCAACGAGGGAAAAAACTATCTGCACCCCCTCCATCCCCGATGTCTGCACCTGCTCCAGCACAGCTGATGCCAGCATCAGCACGGGAAATAGGATTTTTAGAGGTTGATGAATTTGGTGAGCTTGATTGCTTACTCAGCGTATCAGAGAATGAAGAAAACAGTCCACAGTTTGCAACATTTGAGGAATTGGGAGAAATAGAATTTGCGGAGCTTTTAGTGGTTGAATCTTATAGTTATGGCGATCGCAGTCAAGTTCTAAATTTGCTAATGTCTGATGAAATAGATGCTGAGTTGGAAGATTTCACAGCCTTATCGAAAGAAGAATCTTCTGTCCCTCGTCTACAGGTTTTGAGCGTGACGGGATTGGATCAGCAGGTGATGACTCTGCTGACTCAATACTTGCAATTAATTCAACTACCTACTGGTTTCGGTGGTGATTTGGTGTTTGAGTTCCAGGTTATTCAGGGACGGGTGAGACAGTTGGTGCTGGATGAGCAAGCTTCTTCTGTGAAAGAAGAGACGGTAATTGAATCAATTAGGCGATCGCTTTTAGCTTGGCTACCCTCCCAGTCCCTCACCAGTACAGTGCAGTTGACACTGAGGATTCAACCGTCATAGTCCAAATAGACATCTGGTAAAAATTAAATATGCGTTATCCAGACCCTTGTAGAAACGTTGCATGGGTAGGGATTCTCGACTCTACATTTTTTCCCATCAGATATCTACAGTTCGGGTAAGATCCCCCTTAAAAAGGGGTAAATGAGGAAAATAGCCCCCCTACTTTTTAAGGGGAATTGGGGGGATCTTCGAGAAATCAAAACGCCTTCTCATACCGTATTGCCAGATATCTAAATCATTGGTGTTTAGACTAATAAAGGAAAAAACGACCCAATCTAAACACCAAAACAAGTCTTGTAAAGAAATATTACGAAAAGAAAAATCTTGCGTAAATAATAAATGTACCGCTGTTGAATAATTAGCAGGTTGAAAATAATTATTCAGCTTGCAAATCACATCAGATTTTGTATAGCTGTCACCTTTATAGGTGACGGCAACTATTATATTATCTGAGCTTTAACCTATATCACACAGAGAAATTAATCATGCCACTACTTTCAACATTTGAATTGCTTGTGAAGCAAATTGCTCCTACCGATAACTTAGATAAATTGCCCCCGAAGATTGCAGCTCAACTAGAAAAAGTTGCTCGTAGAGTTGTTCAAGGTTACTTTTTAACCATTGCCAACACTACTAATTCTGATGCCAACATAAGGCTAACATTTACAGCAACAACACCCAATTTAAATCTAGCAGATACAACGATAATCAGCGATATTTTAAATAATGTCAATGAGACTTTTAACTTGACCCCAGTTCCAGGTAATCCTAAAAAATTTACTTTCAATCTGAGTATTCCTGCTCACGATACAGCATTAGTAACCTTACTACCTGCTCTTGAGAATTTAGACCTTTTTACTGGAGCAAAAAATTTAGAGATTCGTGGCTATGTGACAATCTCTAGAGCGTTTTTATTCGGAGGTCCAACTTATGATCTGCTAGTTACGCCTGAGCATCGGGGAACTTTCCTACCCAAGAATTTAGATGATTCAGTTCCTGATTTTGATCAAATCGCCTACGCTCTACCCACTGCTAGTGGTGGTAGCCTCGTAACATTAAAATCTTTTGTAATCGGCGGCGGTATACCAGTCGACAATTCTAGTGCAACAGAAGATATGCAAGAGCTAATTAGCTTAATGGCCGAGCGTGTTGACGAGCTAGAGCAGCGTCTGGAAAGTGCTTAATTAAACATAAAATCTTGAGGAGATAGATACCCAACTTCTGTTGAGAAGTTGGGTATCTAGGTTTTATGTTTATTTATAGTCCAGTGAATTTTTCTAAGTAATTAGAGCCACCTTAATTTGTACTATCGTTAAATCAAGGAAGTTATGAATCAAAAGCTGCGATTTCAACCCGTTTCTTTTAGTTGGGTTGCCCTGCATACCCAACCTAAAGGAGTAATTCAATTCATCGGTGGGGCTTTTTTCGGTACATTTGTCCCCATGTTTTTTTATCGCTATCTACTCGAATGTTTATTTAAGCAGGGCTATACAATAATTATCTTGCCATTCAACTTTACCTTTAACCATTATGCAGAGGCTGGGTTTCTCATCAAAGAACAATATGCACTTATGCCAGAATTGGTAAGAATGGCAAAACTAGCAGGTTATGAATATGAAACTTACCTAGATGATTCTAATTTCTCTTGGATAGGTCATAGTGTTGGCTGTAAATACATTGCACTTTTAGAAGCATTTAGTGCCTTACCCCAAGAACAAGATAAAATCAAACAATTTATCTATGAGGTAGTCCAAAAAACATCAGGTACTTTATCCCCAGAAAAACAAGAAAAAAAAGTTAACAGCATTTTAAATGATATCGAAAACCTAATTAATGAACTGAAACTTAAAAGTTCCAATGCGAAGAAATTAATTTCCTACTACGTTAATCAAGATACTGCCAGAGGTCAAAATAATTTTTCTGAGTCTGATGTAAAAATTGCCAGTATCTTTATTAAAAACCAGATATCTCTACTCTTAGCTACGGTCAATACTGGACTTGACAGCGCAATTAAACCTCAAGCTTTAGCAAATTTTATTATCCGTCTTGGTTTGAATGTAAAACCAACCCCTGAAGAAACTTATGCTTTAATCGAAAACAGTAATTTATTTAATTTGCTTGGCTTGGTTTATTTCCCGTTAGATAATATAGGCAAATCTACGCGGGAATGGTTATTTAATATATTTAGAAAACCTCCACAAGATTTACGAGCAGAATTAAAAGGTGGACATTTAAGACCTCTGGGATTACGTCTAGGTAATTTAGTTATTAATTTCCCAGATACTCTTTCAGTTCCCCCCATTCAATCCATCAACGGAAGAAACGCCGAATTTGAAGTTTATGTACTTAAATTACTCAATTATTTAGAACAAAAACGCCAGGATTTGAAAAAATAATTTCTGGCTCAAAAGTTTTTCAGCCTGTGATCCCCCTAAATCCCCTTTGGAAAGGGGGACTTTGAAAAGTTTTGCCCTGTTTTCGTAGGGGGATTTACGACTGTATGCGGTATCACAAAGAACTTGCAAACATCCTTTTAGTCTAAATACTAATAATCATTTCCTGGCATTCAACCCCCTAGAGCGCTCTACCAAGCGAATGAATTCATCCCGATAGCCCTCCTTGTCTTCTCCCTTGGCCTGGGTTGCCAATTTGATCACCAAATCATAGTTAGCATTTCCCTTATATTCAGAGTCACGCAGCACCATCCCAAAGGTGGCTACTGCTGCGGCAAATCTCAGGTTTGTTGAGGGTATCTGGTCTGCGGGGCTTTGATCTTGGATGGTTTGGGTAATCAGTTGACTGGTGCTGTCCTGGGGCAATTTATAGCGCAGTTTCACCAACATCATCTCATTGCCGGCAACATCCGGGGCAGTTTCACCAGAACGTTGATACCGCAAGGGGTCTACCTCCGGCAGTTTCACATTGCTTTTAGTGCCAGTGGGAATAATTTCATACAGCGCTGTCACAGAATGACCAGCCCCAATTTCCCCTGCATCTTTTTTGTCATCATTGAAATCTTGGTTTTGCAACAGACGGTTTTCGTAGCCAATCAAGCGGTATGCCTGGACTTTCGCGGGATTAAACTCCACCTGAATTTTCACATCCTTAGCAATAGTAAACAGAGTTCCCCGAATATCGTTAACTAACACCTTTTTGGCTTCCAATAGAGTATCGATGTAAGCATAGTTACCGTTACCCTTATCGGCCAGTTGCTCCATTTTTGAATCTTTGTAGTTGCCGGTGCCAAATCCCAGAACTGTGAGGAAAATTCCCTGATCTCGCTTCTGTTCAATTAATCGCGTCAATTCGGCATCACTGGAAACCCCAACATTAAAGTCTCCATCAGTAGCTAAAATTACTCTATTATTACCAGATTTGAGGAAGCTTTGTTTGGCTATTTTGTAAGCTAGTTCAATGCCCTGACCGCCAGCAGTAGAGCCGCCAGCTTCCAAGCGGTCAATCGCTGCCAAAATCTTGGCTTTCTGACTACCGGGAGTAGCAGGTAATACTAATCCAGCGTTACCAGCGTAGACTACCAAACTTACTCGGTCTTCAGAACGCAGTTTATTCACCAGCAATTTCAGGGACTGTTGCACCAAGGGTAATTTGTCGGGTTCACCCATAGAACCGGAGACATCAATCAGAAATACTAGGTTGCTGGGTGGTAAGCTTTCACTCTCTAGGCGTTTACCTTGCAAACCCACCTGTACGAGCTTGTGTTGAGGATTCCAGGGCGCAGCAGCAACTTCAGTGGTGACAGAAAAAGGGCGGTCACCTTTTGGTTGAGGGTAATTGTAGCTAAAGTAGTTAATCAATTCCTCTATCCGCACTGCATCTTGGGGTGGTAATTCCCCTTGAGTAATAAACCGTCGGATGTTGCTGTAGGATGCCGTATCTACATCTATAGAAAAGGTAGAAAGAGGGTCGTTACTAACACGTTGAAAGGGATTGTCCTCAATCCGGTTGTAGTTCTCTGTATTGAATCTGCTGTCTGTTTGGGGTTCAGGGGCAAATGTTCCATCAGCAAGTCTATTAATTCGGAATTTAAGGAGAGGTCTCCGACGGTTAACAGCTTGATTTTGGTTAGATGATCCCAACGTCGTTATAGTAGGGAGTGGGGCCATTGGTACTGGTAACGATTGAGTCTTTCGCGGAGACTCGGCTTGAGTACGTTCTCTGGTATTCTGAGTAGGGGTGATGTCACCGCGAGCTGCCAATTCATCTTTCTCACCGCTGAGGGTTGCTAACTCCGGTGCGAATTCTTGCTGCAAGCGTTGTAGGGTTTTTCGGTCTGTTTGGGTAACTATTTTGGGGTCAGTCGCTATTAGCTCATTGCTCCGATTTAGACAGGCATTCAAGACTGCGGCAAACTCACTCCGGGTTAGAGGAAGAGTGCCAAAGTTTTGGACGGAGACGACACAACTATATTGTTTTACTAATGCCTGGAGTGCTTGGTAGTCAGGGTGATTGGGTTGAATGGAGCTTGCTGGGGTCGAACTCTTAGGAGTCTGATTGGCTGGAACCGCAACTGTAACAGACTGACGTAAAACGGCAATTCCTACTGATGGTATTAATAACAGCAGTGTTAAAATACTGACTCGTTGCCACATTTTGGACTGAATCGGGTAAGACATTGCTAAATCCTCACGCTAAATTTGTGTATCGGCTCAAAACCTCGTGGGATGTGTGAAAGCCCTGTCTCTTTAGACCGGAGTTGCTGACATCTGAAGTTTCCGCTTACTTAGAATAGTCCTGAGTAGCCTGGGATTTGATAACTGTTACAGTTTTGGTAACTTTCTTGCTCAACCTTTGCGTAATAGGATTCGATTAAGGGGAATTATCTACAAGGTGGCTGAGAGTCAAAGGAAAAATCTCATGCAAGCATACAAACTCAAAGGAAAAATTGTTCGATATTTTTTACCTAAATTAATATAGTTTGATTTCTTTTCGCCTATTTAGTTATTAAGAACTATTGAGTTTTTCCCAAAACTAATTTATATCTGCTGAATCATTAAGTGAAGGTAAGTTTTCTGGGTCTGAGGATTTGCTGATGAAGTTAATTTTGCGACCATCGCTAATCCGAATTAAGCGTCACCTCAGCAAAACGGGTAAAGCTGTTCTCGCTGTCCTGCTGCTGTGCCTTGTAGTGCGCTTACTGCCTTACTTTGCACCCATTCATGCCGCAGATATTGCCCAAACTCAGTTAGCGATGCAATTTAGCGATCGCCACGGGCTACCACTAGGAACATTGCTCACCCGCGATCAAGAGCATACCGCCATAGTCCCATTAAATCAGATTTCCCCCCAATTTATCAATGCCATTTTAGCCGCCGAAGATGGCAGCTTTTATCATCATGGGGCGTTGGATATGAAAGCAGTTATCCGCGCCATCAAAGACGCCATTCACGCCAAAAGAGTTGTTTCCGGTGCTTCCACAATTACCATGCAGTTAGCCCGGATGTTAGATCCACTTCCTCGCAATTTATCAGGTAAATTATCGGAAATTTGGCTATCTTGGCGGTTAACAGCAGGAATGAATAAAAATGAAATCCTTTCTGCGTATATTAATCGTCTACCAATGGGAGGAAATATCTATGGTGTGGAAGCAGCCGCCCGGACTTATTTTTCTATATCAGCCAGTGATTTGAATCTCGCCCAAGCTAGTCTTCTCGCCGCTATTCCCAATAATCCCACATACTTTAATCCTTACCAACATTGGGAACGGCTGAAAACAAGGCAGAAATATGTTCTCAATCAGATGGTAATAGATGGGTATATCACGCACCCAACAGCAGAACGCATATATACAGAAAAAGTAGTATTTCAATCCCGTCAAAAGGGAATTATTGCAGCACCTCACTTTTTGTTTTGGTTAGCGACGCAAAGAACCCCACCCCTAGCCCCTCCCCGCAAGCGAGGAGGGGGACATGAGGGAAATGAGGGAAATTTGATTTCAACTACAATTCAGACAACTATACATCCCCGCAAGGGAGGAGGGGAACTAGAATCAACCACAATTCAAACAACTATAGATCGTCCTTTGCAGCAGTTTGTGGAAGCACAGGTACAGCAAGTAATTTCTGCACTCGCTGCTAACAATGTCCATGATGCGGCGGCGTTGGTAATTGACAATCATACTGGGGAGGTTTTGGCTTATGTTGGTTCCCCTGATTATTTTAATGAAGTCAAATTAGGGCGAAATGATGGAGTACAGGCGCTGCGTCAACCAGGTTCTACCCTCAAGCCTTTTGTCTATGAATTAGCTTTAGAAAAAGGTGTGATTCGCCCGAATACAATTTTGGCAGATGTGCCTTCTCACTATGCCATTCCCGGTGCGAAACTTTATAGCCCAACAGATTATACAGAAAGCTTTCTCGGCCCTGTGCGGGTGCGAGTTGCTTTGGCTAATTCCTTAAATGTGCCAGCGGTAAGAGTGTTAGAAAAGGTCGGTGTGCAGACTTTCCTCACACGTCTGCATCAATTAGGGTTTGAACACCTAAATCAAACTCCAGAATATTACGGTTTGGGGTTGACTTTGGGTAGTGGCGAAGTTAGTTTATGGGAACTAGCAAGGGCTTATGTCACTATGGCACGACAGGGAGAGGGGACGCAGCTAGTAACTACCTTTTCTAATTCCCCCCAAAATTTGATTTCCCCAACCCCCCTAGCCAAGGGGGGCGATAATATCCAAAATTCGCGAACATGGCAATTAATTACTGATATGTTAAGCGATCGCCACGCTCGTGCCACATCCTTTGGTGTAGACTCTGTTTTAAACTTACCTTTTCCCACTGCTGTTAAAACCGGTACTTCCTCTAATTTTCGCGATACTTGGACAGTTGGCTTTTCTAGCAATTACACCGTTGCTACCTGGGTAGGTAATTTCAACGGCGAACCAATGCGCCAGGTTTCTGGAGTTACAGGTGCTGCGCCTTTGTGGAATCGGATCATGTTACATCTGCACGAACATCAGGAACCAGCAGGTTTTCTGCCTCCAGAGGGTTTAGTGCAACTGCCAATTTGTACAATTTCTGGGTTGCGCCCAACACCAGATTGTACTTCAGTAGTGCAGGAATATTTCTACCCAGAAGACAAAGTTGCTTACGAAAATCAGCACCATTTCCAATTGCCATCAGAGTATAATGAGTGGTTAGCAAGACAGCAACAATCGAGCTTTGCTGCTGGTAATCTGCGGATTTTATCTCCCCATAATGGCGATTTATTTTTGCTGTATCCCGGTGAAACAGCGAAACAAAAATTGGAGTTTAAGCTAGCAGGAACATCCGCAAAACCTGTCGAGTGGTGGCTAAATGGTGAAAAACTAGCCACACAGTCAACTAATTCTTTCTTTTGGCAGTTGCGCCCTGGTAACTGGACTTTAGCTGCGAAAAGTGGGGAAATGTCTGACAAAGTGAGTTTTCAGGTGGAGTTATCCGCTGTAAAACCTACACGGCGCGGCTTTTCTCTCGTTAATTCTCCAGTTTTTCGGCATTCTATAGATTAATTACCGGAAAAAAATCCTGCTATAGAGGTTTACTGCTTGAAAAGTGATGATATACATTTATGTTCAAGTTTCAATCGCCAATTCGTTGAACCATGAAAACCACACAGACCGATTCTAAATCACCAGAAAAAAAATCCACCAAGAAAAAGCACTCCTCTTTTCCTGGTGTGGATCTTGGTACTCCTCAAGTACCACTCCGCAAATCTAACAAGGCAAAACCAGCGAATGAATTACTCAGTGACTGGGACCACGCAAGTTAGTTTCTAAATAACTGGGGCAGCAGTGATTGTAAACCACAACAACAACGCCAAAATCAGGACGAAGATTTTAACTAATAGGTATGTGGTGCTGTTAGGGATGATAACATCGTACATCATGATTTTTACCTCCATTTGCAGCTTGCTAGAAAGCTATTTGAGGTTTTGAGTAATGGCAGGAAACAAATACCAGTTCCCTACATCTCTATTGTTGCTCAAAAATGACTAGAGAGTTTTTTGGGTAATATTTAGATAGGATTTTTTAGCCAAGTTCCAGGCTTGTCACACCAAACACGCGGTTGATGGGGAAACTAGGAATCGTTTTTGTATACATCCGTGCCGCTTCAAAGACTCGCTTCATCCGGTGGCGTTGAACTAGGGCGTTTGCTTGTGGATTAGCATCTGGTATATCGAGAAACACGGGAGCATCAGGACATTTGGCAAGCAAGGCTTGAAAAAGTGTTTCGGCAATCTGTTCATCGTTAGCAAACAGCGGCCCAATCCTAAAACCTGTGTGGCTAGCCCGGATGACTCCATAACCCACAAGATGCCCGTTGCTGAGAACTCCTAAAGCAAAACTCTCTGGTTGCTGAATCCAAGTTTGCAAAAATTGCGATCGCTCTGCTGGGAACAATTGGCGATCGTCAGCCACCAACTCTGCAAAAGGCAATGTCCTCAATTCTACAACACCAGGAGGCACAACACCGCCGCCCAGCGTCTCGTAACGAATATGATTGTAGGCGATTTTGAAACCAGATTTCTGATAGTTCTCCTGTTGGACAATCAACCCATCTAAGCCGATGTTACGATCAGTGCCTAAATAAGCCATTGCTGCTTGCCAAAGTTTCAGCCCAAACCCCCGCCCCCGAAATTGCGGCTGGACAATATAAAAACCAATAAAGCCATAGTACTGATCGTAAGCCATAGCAGAAATACACCCCACAGGCTCACCGTTCAACTCTCCCAATAAAAAACCGTTTTTGTCAACCTGATAAAAAGACTCAGCATCATATTTCCCTGGATTCCAGCCTTCAGCCGCAGCCCATGCAATCGCCAAATCAACTTCCGACCTGTTCATTGAGCGAATAGTATAGTTATCGGTGGACATAACTTTATTCCTGCTTCACGAATGAAAGTTTGCACATTATACTCCTTGCCTAAATACTTAATAAATACTTAAATTGTTATCTTTATCCTTGTCCAAGGCATAGCCTACAGAATACCATAGAATATTTTTCAATTTTTTCAGCAATTTTCTGACTTTTATGAATAATTTGGATATTTTGCCGATTGTTTTATCTATTTTTTAAACATAAAGTTATCTTAGGTTTTTCTTAACACAAATTGACCGCATCTTCTCCAGAATGATTACTGATTCATTTGCTGTCAGTAGACTTTGATTCAAAAATTACGGAGTATGCAGTGACCTTATCAAGACGTCAATTTTTCTCTTTGGCCGGTGCGGGAACTGCCGGTGCTTTACTTTTATCACCATTACAAGCTTTCTACGCTAAACGCACTTTAGCAGCCGGGCCCTACGGTGCCCTCGTATCTGACCCCTTAGGTGTTCTAGATTTACCTGCCGGCTTCTCTTATGTGAGATTGTCTGAGACGGGGCAAATGATGAACGACGGCTACACAGTTCCAGGTGGACACGACGGTATGGGGGCGTTTGCAGGAGCCAATGGCAATACAATTTTGATTCGCAACCATGAACTTAGCCCAACATCGAGTAACGGTGTAGGAGCACCTAACTCTAAAAAATATGACACCAAAGGCAGAGGTGGCACCACAACTTTGGTAGTCAGTTCTAATGGCGCTTTAGTTAGCCACTACGGTACTCTGGCTGGTACATACCGCAACTGCGCTGGTGGCCCAACACCTTGGGGATCTTGGCTTAGTTGCGAAGAAAGTTTTGAAGTTGGTAACAAGAAGCATGGCTATATATTTGAAGTGCCAAGTAGTGCAACTGGGTTTGTAACACCTGTACCCCTAGTAGCGATGGGTCGCTTCAATCACGAAGCAGCAGCGGTAGACCCGGACACAGGTTATGTCTATCTGACCGAAGACCGCAGTGATGGCTTGTTATATCGCTTCGTGCCCAATACAGCAAATAATCTGAGTGCTGGCACACTGTATGCTTTGAAAATTACGGCAATACCCCAAGCAAACACCACAACAGGATTTACAGTCGGTCAATCCCACGCGGTGAGTTGGGTTCAGATTGCTAACCCCGATCCTGCTAGTGATACAGTGCGGGTTGCGGGCTTTAACCTCGGAGCCGCCAAGTTTGCTCGTGGCGAAGGTATTTTTTATGGTAATGGAGATATCTATTTCTGTTGCACTAGTGGCGGTAGTGCTGGATTAGGTCAAGTCTGGCGCTACACTCCGGCCACGGAGACACTCCGGCTGTACATACAACCTAACAATTCCGGTACTCTAGATTTCCCTGATAACATTGTAGTTGCGCCCAATAATGATATCTTCCTGTGTGAGGATGGCGGCGGTACTGACTTTATTGTGGGCGTGACACCAACTGGCTCACTCTATAAATTTGCCCGTAATGCGTTAAACACAAATGAGTTCGCCGGGGCTTGTTTCTCACCTAATGGACAAATTATGTTTGTGAATATGCAAACACCAGGAATTACCTTTGCGATCACAGGCCCCTGGTAAGGTTTAGGCATTGACAAAAAATTAGAAAAGTGCAGAGGATTTTGCCAATCCTCTGTACGCAGATATATCTTTAAAAAAGATTCCCAGACTCTGCCAAGCGCCCGCCTCTAGCAAACGCTGTGTATATATAGAGGGTCGGGGGTGGGGTGTTAGGATGTGTGCGGATACGATAAGTCTTTAACTAGACTTGATATTACAAATCAATCCAGATACTTCCTTCTTCCACACGAATCGGAAAAACTGGCAGTGATTTTGCTTCAGAGACCATTGAGAGTAGCTTACCTACTCCAGGTGGCCAAGGACACCATGCTTTTACCTCGCCAGTACCTATATCAAAAGCGCTGCGATGGAAAGAGCAGACAATCGCGCCTTCTTCGTTAATTTTGGCCTTTTTTATTGGCAATTTTAAGTGAGGACAAATGCTATCCACGGCATAAAGCTTATTTTCGTGGTTCAAAAGCAGGATATTGCGATCGCCTACTTTCACAACTTGTCGCCCACCAGATGACAGCGCATCCGCTGCAAGAACTTTAGTCCAGCTCATTAGGTTCTCCTTCCCTAATAGGATCTGCTTCTAGTTTCCCGCAATTCTGGTGCGAAATCGCCGCTTCTTTAATGACAATTTGTCAGCAGAGTTATCTAGAACTTCAATAAAACGGAGAGGGAGAGATTCGAACTCTCGTATACATTTCTGCATAACAGACTTTCCAGGTCTGCGCCTTAAACCACTCGGCCACCTCTCCAGGTGCCATGAATTTCAATTGTACGATGAAATTCAAAAAAATGCAAAGATTAGGGAAGACATTTTTTTGCTCCTCCCCTGCCTAAAGGCCAGGGGTTTCCACACCACATGCTTTTCCCAAGGGAAGACACTGCGCGAACAAGTAGGGTTTCCCGACTTGTAGCAACTGGCGTCCCCTGGCTTAAAAGACACCAAAACCTAAAAACTTTTTGGGTTTTTAGGTTTTGATTCCAGGGTTTTCAGCCTACTTTCTTATAATTAATCTCAGACCCCACACTTTCAATCATCAAGATGGATCGGACATACACGATTAAAGTTCACGATCGCGCCACTGGCAGAGTACACACCCTGCAAGTACCACACGACCGCTACATTCTACACACTGCCGAACACCTTGGGGTCGATCTGCCGTTTTCTTGTCGCAACGGGGCTTGTACCACCTGTGCTGTCAGAGTCATCTCAGGAGAAATTTACCAACCGGAAGCGATTGGACTGTCACCAGAGTTGCGCCGCAAAGGTTATGCTCTCCTGTGCGTGAGTTACGCCCGTTCTGACTTGGAAGTAGAGACACAAGACGAAGACGAAGTCTATGAACTCCAATTTGGGCGCTTTTTTGGTAGGGGCAAAGTTAAAGTGGGTTTACCCTTAGATGAGGAATAGGATTTTGTTTGCACCTCGGCGCTTCGGCGCCTTGGCGCAAATGCCAACTTTGGCGGTACGTCTGGGCGTCTGGGCGCGAAACATGGCAATATTAGCTTGCTTGCTACTGCTAATGAGTTGTCAAGCCAAAAATCAGGGAGCAGAAACTCAGGCCCAGGTGAAAGTAGCGCGGGTTGTGAGTGGACAAAGTTTGGAAGTGCTAGGTATGGCAGAGCAACCAAATTTGATTTCCCAAGTGCGGTTAATTGGGATTGATGCCCCAGATGTGCGACAGCGCCCTTGGGGAGAGGAGTCCAAACAACTGTTAGAAACACTGATTGGCAATGTAGAAAAACCCGTAGTGCTGGAATTTGATTTCGCAGCACAAGACAAAATTGGACGGACTTTGGCTTATGTGTGGAAAGATAAAGTGTTATTGAATGAAGAATTAGTCAAACAAGGGTATGCACTATTCGTAGGGCGATCGCCAAATCACAAATATGACCAGCGTTTAGAACGTGCCCAGCAATGGGCTAGACTCATGGGGCAAGGAATTTGGAACACCGAAAAACCCATGCGTCTCACCCCCGGCGAATTTCGCCGCATGAATCGGTGAACATAGGACTGAATACTGGGTACTGTCCGGGGGACAATTGACTAATGACTCATGACCAATGACCAATGACCAATGACCAATGACTAATGACTAAACTACAAATTTTTTTAGATATTGCCACAGAGGCGGCATTAGCTGCTGGTGTTGTGTTGCAAGATTATTTTGGTAAATTAGAAGACGCAATTACTGAAAAGGGACGCCCTGGTGATTTAGTCACCGTCGCCGATAAAGCTTCAGAAAAGGTGATTTTAGAAGTTTTGCGCCGCCATGTTCCTGAACACTCCATCCTCGCTGAAGAGTCAGGAAAACTAGGAAATCAAGATAATGAATACCTCTGGGCAATTGATCCCCTAGACGGCACAACCAACTATGCCCATCAATACCCGTGTTTTGCTGTTTCCATTGGGTTGTTAATTAATGGCGTTCCGCAAGTTGGCGTAATTTATGACCCTTTCCATGATGAGCTATTCCGTGCTGCCGCTGGACTGGGGGCAACGCGCAACCGCCGCCCCATCAGGGTTTCTAAAACATCTGAACTGAGTAAAAGCCTGCTAACCACGGGATTTGCCTACGATCGCCGCGAAACATCTGATAACAACTACGCGGAATTTTGTCACCTCACCCATCTTACCCAAGGCGTCAGGCGCGGTGGTTCAGCATCTCTAGATTTAGCTTATGTTGCCTGTGGGCGTGTTGATGCCTATTGGGAGCGGGGTCTTGCTCCTTGGGATATCGCCGCTGGTGTGATTTTGTTACAAGAAGCCGGGGGTAAAGTCTCCGCCTACGAACGCACTCCCTTCAAAATTGAGTCCGGTAGAATCCTGGCTACTAATGGTCATCTTCACGACAGCCTCAGTCAGGCACTGGCGCAAGTTCCGCCCCTGTCAGCTTGGCAATGAATCAGGCGCAAAAAGTAGCTAATGAACCATGACTAACCGGCTAATTCAGTGTTAACCACTAAACAATTGCTTAATCTGGCAAAGTAAACTGGAGAGAATATAACTGCCCCTTGGGTGCAACAGCTGTATATGTCTTTGAGAATAGATCGTGGACTTTTTAAATATGATTTCATAGACCATCACGCAGTTCTGTGCGTTCCAGTTGATGCGGATGTCAAAGATATCCGCAAACGCTATCTGAATATTGCCCGCCGCTTGCACCCTGATAGCCGGATTGCTGCAAATGACTCTGAAAAACAGCTATCCAGTGAATTGTTATCTAAGCTGGTTAACCCAGCTTACGAAAAACTCTCTTTGGAACGCACGCGTGGAGAATATATTCTAGTTTTGTCGCAAATCGGTAAGCGTCTATTACAAGAATCATCTACGGTGGAACTGCACAGCAAATTGGCCAAGGAATTAGCCACTGCTACCAATATCGATCTTTTCTATAAAAGTGCGATCGCCAAAATTGCTGAAACTCAATTCGATGCTTTGCAGCAAGTGCCGCAAGTTATTGCCCAAATTAGTGAGCTAAATTTAGTCTACTTAATGCGGATTGCTGGCCAATCATTGGCAACAGCAACACCCACACAAAGCAAAATCAACTCCAGCACCCTCAAGCCCAATTCAGCCAAAAATATAGCACCGCCAGCCGTTCCTAAAGAAGACTCAGCCGCCGAACAGTACCTCCGCCGCGCTGAAAGCTTAATTGCGAAAAACCAATTAGCCCAAGCCAAAGTAGAATTACAGGACGCCCTGAAACTAGAGCCGAAAAATAGTCGTTGCCATAGCTTGATTGCAATGGTCTATTTACGGCAAAATCAGTTAAAAATGGCAAAAATTCACTTTGACAACGCCCTGAAATTAGACCCTAAAGACCAATCAGCTTTGGAATGGATACCCAAAATAGAAAAGGCTTTAGGCAGACAATCCGGTGCTACTCAGGTGAATTCATCTCCAAAAAATGGCGGTAAGCAGCCAGATAATTCTGGAGGTGGCGGTTTGTTTGGTGGTTTGTTTGGTGGGAAGAAAAAATAATGGTGTATCAACCAGCAGCGGGAGCTAGGGATTTATTGCCCTTAGACGTAACTCAAAAACGCTGGATTGAAGAAAAGTTACAGCAGGTGTTTCACCGTTGGGGATATCACAGGATTATCACCTCAACATTGGAGCGCATGGATACCCTAATGGCAGGTGAAGCAATTCAGCGCCAGATGGTAATTCAACTGCAAAATGCCCAAGATGAAGAATTAGGGTTGCGTCCAGAACTGACAGCTTCGATTGCTCGCACCGTTGTGACGCGGATGGCAGGTGTGACTTATCCCCAACGGCTGTATTACAATGCCAATGTATTTCGTCGCAACTGGGAAGGTAAGCATAATCGCCAGCAAGAGTATTATCAAGCTGGAGTGGAGTTGTTGGGGACTGGGGGATTACTGGCAAATGCAGAAGTGCTGTTGTTGGTAGCAGATTGTTTATTCGCCTTGGGTTTGCAGGAGTGGCATTTAATCTTAGGCGAAGCCGGAATTACGCGATCGCTACTCAATGCCTTTCCCGCTCATCTACAAGGTAAAGTGCGTCAGGCTCTAGCCCATCTCGACCGGATTACAATAGATACTCTACCCCTTGACGACGAACTACGCCAACGTGCCAGAATCATGTTGGATCTGCGCGGCAACAGTGCAGATGTCTTGCAAAAAGTCAGCAGCTTAAATCTAGATACAGAGCAGCAAGCAGCGGTAAATAATCTCAAATCCCTAGTAGAGTTACTAGAATCTGAGAAAAAATTGCCGTTAATCCTTGACCTCAGCTTGATCCAAACCATAGATTACTACACCGGCATCGTGTTTGAAGTCGTCAGTAATACAGAAAACCAAGCACAGGTTTTAGGCAGAGGTGGTCGCTATGACCAACTTTTAGGGCTATATCATCCCCAAGGCGAAAATATCCCCGGAATTGGTTTTGGACTCAATATTGAGGATTTGTACCAAATACTTTCGTCAACTCAGCAATTACCGCAGGCAACCCCAGCTAGCGACTGGTTAGTGGTATCAGAAACAGCGAGTGCTGATGCTGCCGCCTTTGCCTACGCCCAAAAACTGCGAGATTCTACTGAGTTAGTGCGGGTAGAAATGGACTTGGGGGGAAGAAATCCAGACGCCATCCGCCAATATGCAAGCGATCGCGGTATTGCCCAAATTGCCTGGATCAAATCTGAAGGTGTACCAACAATTGAACCATTGCACTAAAAGGTAACACTGCTAATTGCTAGGCTAGAAACTGATGCAGAAGAGAGGGAATCGAGAATATGCCGCACACGATTGTTACTGAAGTTTGTGAAGGTGTCGCTGACTGCGAATCTGCCTGTCCTGTAGCTTGCATTCATCCAGGCCCAGGCAAAAATGCCAAAGGAACCGATTGGTTTTGGATAGACTTTGCCACCTGTATCGACTGTGGCATCTGTCTCCAAGTTTGCCCAGTCGAAGGCGCAATTCTCGCAGAAGAACGACCCGAATTGCAAAAAATAGCAGAATAGTCATTAGTCAGTGGTCATTAGTCAGTGGTATAACAACTGACTAATGACTAATAACTAATGACTAATGACTAATAACTAATGACTAATAACTAATGACTAATAACTAATGACTAATAACTATTTATTAGAAGTTCAAAACGTCCACGCCGGATATATTAAAGACGTAGATATCTTACAAGGTGTGAATTTTCGGGTTGAATCAGGGGAACTGGTAACAGTAATTGGCCCCAACGGTGCTGGAAAATCTACCTTAGCAAAAACCATTTTTGGACTTTTGACCCCCCACACAGGCACAATCACCTTCAAAGGGGAAAATATTGCGGGGCTAAAGTCAAACGAAATAGTTCAGCGGGGAATGTGCTATGTACCGCAAATCGCCAACGTCTTCCCTTCTCTCACCGTGGAAGAAAACCTAGAAATGGGGGCTTTTGTGCGGAATATTCCCCTGAAACCGCTGAAAGACAAAATCTTTACCATGTTTCCCAGATTAAGCGATCGCCGTCGTCAACGTGCAGGTACTCTCTCCGGTGGGGAACGCCAAATGTTAGCGATGGGTAAAGCTTTGATGCTAGAACCGAGTTTACTGCTGTTAGATGAACCTTCTGCGGCTTTATCCCCCATCTTGGTAACGCAAGTATTTGAGCAAATTAAACAAGTTAATCAAGGGGGAACTGCGATCGTTTTGGTAGAACAAAATGCCCGTAAAGCTTTAGAAATGGCTGATCGCGGTTATGTATTAGAATCAGGACGTGATGCCATCTCAGGCCCAGGACAAGAATTATTGCATGATCCCAAAGTGGGAGAATTATATTTAGGTGCCGGTAAAGCACATTAACCGTAGGGTGCGTTCCTAACGCACCATTTCCGAGATGTTGTTTAAGTAAACTACCGATAAGATGAAAATATCTTTAGTTGTCTTTTATTTAAGCAAAAGATTAAATAACTCTTAAACCGTGTAAAAGCGTACTCTTAAATCTTCCATGATTCTGATATCTTCCTGGCAATAAGGGAGCTTTTGTCAGGTAGGTTAATGAGTAAAATTAACGGATTTGTAGGGCGTCGTAATTTCTTGAAATGGGCAGGCGTTGGAGTATCGGGAATTGGAGCGATCGCCACTTTTGGGAGTATAATATCGGGGACAGAGGAAATCGCGATCGCCGAGCCAAATCCGGCAAACCCTCACCCAGTCAATGCTAACGACGCTTGGAAACGCTTGCTGGCTGGAAATCAGCGATTTATCGCTCAAAAGCCTAAACATCCCGACCAATCAATAGAACATCTACAATTAGTTTCCAAAGTCCAGTATCCTTTTGCCTCAGTATTAGGCTGCGCAGATTCTCGCGTACCTGCGGAAATCATCTTTGATCAAGGACTTGGGGATTTATTTGTTGTCCGCTTGGCTGGTAATGTTGCCAGTGATATGGCTATAGGTAGCCTAGAATATGCTACAGCGGTATTAGGTACACAGTTGATTGTCGTTTTAGGTCATAGAAGATGCGGTGCAGTAGCTGAAGCACTCAAAGATCAAGCAGTTCCGGGGAGAATTGGCTTTGTTATTGAGGGCATCAGACCAGCCTTAACTAAGGTAAAATTTAGAACTGGCGATGTTAATCAGGATGCAGTAATTGCCAATATTATCTACCAAGTTGAAAAATTACAGAATAGCTCCATGCTTTTAGCTAAACTAATCCGTGAAGGCAAACTAAAAATTATTGGTGCTATTTACGATATCGATACGGGAAAAATCACGCCTATCAAGTAAAAAGCACGAAATTTTCACTAGCAGCTAGATAGGGAAATTAAAAGAAAGCTCGTAGTAAGGACTTTAGTCCTTTAATTGCGTTCCCAGAGAGATAAATCGCTCTTTACAAACAAAATATTTATTATACATTTAATTATGTCTACTGCCGTTTTCCCAAGTACGCATTACTGGATATCCTTAGGGAACCATAGAGAAAACTCTTAGATAAGAATAATTTTTTTCATATAAAACAATTTAACTATACATATCTCTTGTCTGGTATATTCCAGTAAATAACAGAATTTTTTGTTACTCTGTTGCCGCCATACTTTAACTGCTCTTTACCTGCTAAACCATAGTTAGTTGGGGGTAAGGATATAACTTATTAGGTATACAAGCAACTTAGTATCAAATTTGCTTATTTCCCTGGAGGTAGATTGATGAGTCGCATTAACGGATTTGTAGGGCGTCGTAATTTCTTAAAATTAGCGGGTGTGGGTAGTATCGGCATTGGTGCTACTGCTGCTGGTAGTGTCTTGTGGAAACAAGAGGAAGCTGTGGCCCAAAAACCAGCTACTTCTGTGCAAAAACCTCAAGCAGTTAATCCGGACGCTGCTTTAAAAAGTCTGGTAGAGGGTAATCAACGGTTTATTGATGGGAAGCGTCTCAACCCCAACCAATCAAAGTTCCGTTTGCAAGAAACTTCCGTAGCCCAATATCCGTTTGCAGCTGTGCTAGGTTGTGCTGATTCTAGAGTCCCAGCAGAAATTGTTTTTGATCAGGGTTTTGGGGATTTATTTGTCACCAGACTAGCTGGTAATGTTGCCTCTCCAGAGACTATTGGAAGTCTGGAATATGCTACAGCTGTATTAGGTGTCCAACTAATTATAGTTCTGGGTCATGCAAGCTGCGGTGCAGTACTGGCTGCGGTTGAAGGCAAACCACTTCCTGGAAGAATTAGCTCTTTTGTAGAAGAAATTAAACCTGCGGTAGAAAAAGCTAAAACCAAAACTGGTAATTTAGAAAATAATTCCATCATTGCCAATGTCCAATATCAGGCGGCAAGATTGGCAGAAGGCTCGACAATTTTAGGACAATTGATTAAGGAAGGTAAACTCAAAATTGTTGGTGGTTTTTATGACCTAGCTGTAGGAAAAGTTACTCTGGTGGCTTAAGTTGAGCTAGGTTTATGTAAATAAAAATGTATTGAGATTAAATAACTATGTGGCTATTTAATGTGAGTAGCTAGGTTAAGAGACGCACATAACAATTAGTGGCATAGTAGTAGGGTGGGCATTGCTCACCCTATTATATTTCAAGGATACGAGCATCAAGATGACAGACTTCAGAGAAATCAAAGCATGGGAAAAAGCTCATGAACTGACAGTTGCAGTTTACGAGGTAACAAAAAGTTTTCCGGAAGAGGAATTACTGGGGTTAACACAACAAATTCGTTTAGCTTGTGCGGCGATACCGATTAAAATAGCTCAGGGATGCGATCGCGAATATCCAGAAGAACAATTAGATTTTTTAGAATTGGCAAATGATTCTACGATTGAGGTAGAGTATTACTTGCTGCTTTGCTTTGAGTTGAATCTGCTCAAATCACCTGATTACGATCGCCTCATTAGCCATGTGGTAGAAGTCAAAGACCAGCTAGAATCCTTCATTGACGAGCAAAGTCGGAATTTTTGATGAACGCGGTGCGAATCAAACTCCTCCCAGAACACCAACAAGTTATCCGCACCCATGCCGAAAGCACCTACCCAGATGAGTGCTGTGGGATCATGCTTGGTTATCTGGCTAGTGGCTGTAAAACTGTGGTGGAAGTAATCCCAACAGCAAACGCTTGGAATACAGAAGCGGCTGATTTTGCTGATGAACCCACAGAATATAGTAACAGACGACGATATGCGATCGCTCCCGGATTCATGTTACAAGCTCAAAGGGACGCCAGAAACCGTAACCTCAACATCATTGGCATCTACCACTCCCATCCCGATTATCCCGCCATCCCCTCAGAATGGGACAGGCTATATGCATGGACAGAATACTCATATATAATAGTATCCGTCCAAAATAGAAAAGCTGGTGAACTCAATTGCTGGAGTCTTGATGAGAGTCACCAGTTCCAAGCCGAAACAATCGAATCCATAAATTGAACAACTTAAGTTAACAACGGATATCTTTTTTAGTTACCATTAATACTCCTAACTGCGGCAACAAAACAGAAAATGCTCAATCCCAATCTGGATGAAATCCAGTTGAACAAAGACGATTACGAACGCTACTCCCGCCACTTAATTTTGCCAGAAGTGGGAGTAGAAGGACAAAAACGCCTGAAAGCTGCCAGTGTATTGTGTATCGGTACAGGTGGACTAGGTGCGCCACTGCTGTTATATTTAGCAGCAGCCGGTGTGGGACGTATCGGCATCGTTGATTTTGATATCGTTGATACCTCCAACCTGCAACGCCAAGTCATTCACGGTACATCCTGGGTAGGTAAACCCAAAATTGAATCAGCGAAAAACCGCATTCACGAAATTAACCCCTATTGTCAGGTTGATTTGTACGAAACTCGTCTGAGTTCAGAAAACGCCCTCGATATAATTCGTCCTTACGATATCGTTGTTGATGGTACCGACAATTTCCCCACCAGGTATTTAGTCAACGACGCTTGCGTATTGCTAAACAAACCCAACGTCTACGGTTCGATTTTCCGCTTTGAAGGACAAGCCACCGTTTTTAACTACGAAGGCGGGCCAAATTATCGTGACTTATATCCAGAACCACCACCACCAGGAATGGTTCCCTCCTGTGCAGAAGGCGGCGTACTAGGAATTTTACCGGGAATGATTGGGATTATCCAAGCGACGGAAACAGTCAAAATTATTCTTGGTAACGGTAATACTCTAAGTGGACGCTTGTTGCTATACAACGCCTTAGAAATGAAATTCCGGGAGTTAAAGCTGCGTCCTAACCCCATCCGCCCAGTAATTGAAAAGCTGATAGACTATGAACAATTCTGCGGAATTCCCCAAGCACAAGCAGAGGAAGCAAAACAGCAAATGGAAATTCAAGAAATGACTGTGGTGGAGTTGAAGCAATTGCTGGATAGCGGTGCAAAAGATTTTGTACTTTTGGATGTCCGCAACCCCCATGAATACGAAATTGCTAAAATTCCGGGTTCTGTATTAGTACCCTTACCCGATATTGAAAACGGCGGTGGCGTTGCTAAAGTCAAAGAATTACTCAACGGACACCGTTTAATTGCTCATTGTAAAATGGGTGGACGTTCTGCCAAAGCCTTGGGTATTCTCAAAGAAGCGGGAATTGTTGGCACAAACGTCAAAGGCGGAATCACCGCTTGGAGTCGTGAAGTAGATTCTTCAGTTCCAGAATATTAAACGAACCGCAGAGACGCAGAGAACGCAGAGAGGAGAAAGAAAAATTCTCTTACTCTACTCCTACTCTCCGCGCCTCTGCGTGAGACAAATTCATATTTTTATTCAGCAACGCCAAAATATGAATACCTCAAAATCTCCGCCAAATATCTTATGGGTGCAAGTTTGGGTGTTAGCTCTTTTGCAGGGAGCAATTACCCTCACTTGGTTAATTTATAACTCATATCTGCCGAAACTTTTAACTCAGTTTGGCTTCCCCGCCTCCTTGGCAGTTGGTATATTAGTGGTAGAAAATGCCTTAGCTGTGGTGATGGAACCGCTGATGGGCGGACTTTCTGACCAAACCAAACGCTCTTTAGGCAGTCGTTTTCCCTTCATTTCCGCCGGAGTCATCCTGGCATCGGCTTTGTTTATCGCTATCCCCTGTATTGTCACCTTTATCCCGCCTGCTGAAGTTATCCGCTGGATTTTACCCATAGCAATGGTTGCTTGGGCGTTAGCGATGACAGTTTTTCGTTCACCTGCGATCGCATTACTCGGAAAATATTCTACACCCAAAGAGTTACCCTTAGCCGTCAGTTTCGTGACTTTAGCCGGGGGAATTATTGGCGCTTTCAAAGGAATTGCCAATAACTTTATTCTTAGCTTAGGTCCGATTTTTGCATTTGCGATCGCATCTTTCATCCTCTTGGCAGCTGCGGCGGTGTTGCGCTATCTCAACCCCCCAGAAATACCAACTGATGAACATCACGCCGAAACAGCAAACTTACCCTTTCAGCCATTAAGTTTAATATTCGCCACAGGATTTAGTATCGCTTGGGGTTCCCGGTTGCTGATGGATGCTTTAGGCAAAGTTCTCAAATCCCAATTCAACACCGATGATATCAGCTTACTCATGTTGTCTATTGGATTAGCTTTAGCATTTGCTGCCCTACCTGCGGGATTCTGCGCTACCAAAATTGGCAATCGTCAAGCAATGCTTTATGGAATCGGTTTGACTATTTTGGCGATTTTGGTACTACCCTATATGCGCGCACAGATTGCCATTATATTTTTTATAGTAATTGGATTTAGTTTAATTGTCAATGGGGTGATTCCCTTTATTTTGGGTTTAGTACCTCAACGCTGGGCAGGATTAGGGATAGGGATATATTTTGGTGGTTTCTCATTAGCCATGAGTGTATTTGCGTTGGTGTTTCCCCCAGGAATTACACCTGTAGTAGCTGCCGTTGCCGGTGCCTTGGCGTTTTTGGTGGCTGGTGTGTGCATATTTTCAACGCCTAAGAACGCAGAGATTTAATGCTTGTTCGTTACCCAATCCCCCATTAACTATTCTATGCAATACATTTGTATAATTTATTATTTTAAGTAAGCATATCTAGGGCAGACTAGATAATTATAGTACTAGCTGTATGACCATAGATTTACGGGAATTTTATCAAGCCACTGACCCCAGCCGGACTTTGTTTGTCAATAATGGGTCAGATGGCAAGTATTATATTGATTTTTCTGATGTGCGGGGAGGGGATATTATTGGCAGGTTAAAACAGAAAATTACCTTTTTTCAGCCAAATGAACCTACCTGCACCTTATTTACGGGGCACATTGGTTGTGGTAAATCGACGGAACTGTTGCGGTTGCAGATGGAACTGGAAGCGATCGCCTTTCATGTGGTCTATTTTGAGTCTAGCGAAGACTTGGAAATGACTGATGTCGATATTGCCGATGTGCTGTTAGCGATCGCCCGCCGTATTAGTCAAAGTCTAGACCAAGTTCCACTTGAGCGGCCCAACAAGTTTAATGAATTGCTCCAAGGTGCTTGGAATGTCTTAAACTCCGATGTAACTGGGTTGAAAGTCAAAACACCTGTTGGTGATGTTGGTGTCACTGCTGACGGACAAAAGTTTTCTCTAGCTGTGGGGATTGGTGAAATCACCACCAGGACGAAAAGTGACCCGACATTGCGGGAGAAACTTAATCAGTATCTCGGCCCGCAAAAAACCAAATTGCTGGAAGTGATTAATCAAGAACTGATAGAACCGGCAATCGCTAAATTGAAACAGCAGGGTAAAAAAGGTCTCATAGTCATTGTCGATAATCTTGACCGCATCGATAATCGTGTTAAGCCCTGGGGTCGTCCCCAACAAGAATATTTATTTGTTGACCAGGGTGAATTTTTGACAAAGCTAAATTGTCATCTAGTTTATACAATGCCTTTGTCGTTGAAGTTTTCCAATGATTACGGAATGCTGACCCAGCGATTTCCAGAAGATCCGAAAGTGTTGCCGATGGTGCCTGTACAATGGATTGATGGTAAAACCCATGAACAGGGAATCGCACTGTTGCAACAGATGGTCTTAGCCAGAGCCTTTCCCGACGTGGAACCATGCGATCGCTTAAATAAGCTGACTGAGATTTTTGATCATGTAGCCACCCTCAACCGCTTATGTCAGTTGAGCGGTGGTCATGTGCGAGACTTGCTGCGGTTACTAAATAGCTGGATTCAAGAAGAAATGGCACTTCCCCTCACCCGTGAAACCTTGGAAATAGTAGTTCGCGCTCGTCGGAACGAAATGACTCTGCCGATTTCTGATGATGAATGGCAATTATTACGCCATGTCAACCAAAGGAAAAAAGTTAGTGATGACCAAGGATACCAAAAACTGATTCGCAGCCGGTTTGTCTTTGAATATCGCGATCGCGGCGAGTCTTGGTTTGATGTTAACCCGATTTTGGCAGAGGCGCGAGAGTTGCAGTAACTAAGAAAGGAAAACCTCTCTCCCAATAAGGTTCGGAGAAGATCCCCCCGCCTACGGCGACCCCCTTAAAAAGGGGGTAAAAGAGAGTCATCAGCACCCTTTTTAAGGCGTAAAAAACACTCAAAAGCCCCCGTTTTAAGGCGTAAAAGACACTCAAAAGCCCCCCTTTTTAAGGGGGGTTGGGGGGATCTACACGATGTGAGGCAACACTAAAAGACTCGTGTATACATTTAAATTTCCCATCCAAAATCTAAAATTGGTATGACTGACTTACAGCAAAACGCAAACGAAAAGGCACTGCAACAATTAGCGTGGGCGATAGAAGGCTCCCAGGGCAAGTTTAAGCTGATTTTGGCTAAGTGTAATTATGTCAGTTTGCGCGATCGCCTCATCGCCAGATTACCCGAAATCTGCAAACTCGAAATTAGCGTTTTATATGTGCAGGAATCCGCAAGGACTCTTTATAGCGCCATTCGCGAGGAAGTTGGGGACGGAGTGCAAGCCATGATGGTTGTCGGCTTAGATTCCTTACCGGGTCTACCACAGATGTTAACCGCCGATAATCAGGTGCGCGAGGAATTTCGCAAAAACTTTGCTTTCCCCCTAGTGCTGTGGATTAACGATGATGTCCACAAGCGGCTCATGGAACTAGCTCCAGACTTAGAGAGTTGGGCAACCACCAGAAATTTTGCGATCGCACCTGACCAACTAATTGATTTTTTACAACAAACCGCCAAACAATTATTGCATAATCATCTAACTCTAACTTTAGAAAAGTCTACAGAAATTAAATCAGCTTGGCAAGACTTACAAACCTCCGGACAAATTTTAGAACCAGAATCAAAAGCAAATTGTAATTTTTTACTAGGATTTGTCGCCTTTAGCAATTATCAGCTAGATTCAGCCATTAGCAATTATCAGCAAAGTTTAACTTATTGGCAAGCAGTAAACAATCTTAAATTGCAATTTAAAATTCTTAGTCATATTACATACTGTCATTACAAACAAGCTAAACAACTTCAAAACCAAAACACCTCATCTATACTCCCCTCCCCTAGCAGGGGAGGGGCTGAGGGAGAGGTCAGTTTAGATTGGCAAGCAACCAAAAAATCTCTCCAGCAATGCCTAGAATTATTAAAAGCTGCTGAAAGTCCAGATTTAGGAACTTATTTAATTGATAATTTTGGCGGTATTCTACAAGACTTACAATATTGGGAAACCTTAGAAACTCTTGCCAATAATGCTTTATCAGTGCATCAAGCCGAAGGAAACCAAATTAAAATAGCTCAAGATTACGGCTATTTAGCAGAAGTCGCTCTTGCCAGAAAAAATCGGCTTAATGCCAAAGAGTTAGCAGAGAAAGCATTAATAATTTTAGCCAGATTACCAAATCAAGAAACAGATAAACTTATAATATTACAACATCATAGTTCATCTTTATTTATTCTGTCACAAGCACACCGAAATCTCAATCAATATCAAGCAGCCATTAATAACTTAGAAACTGCCAAAAAACTCGGTGTTACTGGCAATAACGCGCATTTTTATATCAAGATTCTCAACAATTTACAACTTCTATTATTTCAGCAAAAGCAATATCTTCAAGCCTTTGATATCAAACTAGAGCGGCGTTCCATTGAGCAACAATTTGGCTTACGGGCGTTTATTGGTGCAGGATGGTTGCAGACAATTAAACAAGCATTTTTAGATGGCTTACATGTAACTTCTGTACAAGAAAATCTAGCTTTAGAAATTGCTGCATCTGGTCGACAGTTGGACGTAGAACGCTTAATTGAACGCATTGCCCGCCCAGATTATAAATTAATAGCCATCTATGGGCAATCAGGAGTAGGTAAAAGTTCCTTAGTAAATGCGGGACTAGTGCCTGCGTTGAAAAAGAAAGCCATAGGAATTCAGGATAATTTGCCAGTGGTGATGCGCGTTTATACCAACTGGGCAGAGGAGTTGGGACGTTTAATGGTAGAGGCTTTGCAGGAGAGGGGTAGAGGAGCAGGGGGAGGTTTAGAACTCGGAACTACTAGCCCAAAGCTAGAAACTACTAGCTCAAAGCTAGAAACTCCTAGCTCAAAGCTAGAAACTACTAGCTCAAAGGTCGAAACTTCTAGCTCAAAGGTCGAAACTCCGAGCCTAAAGCTAGAAACTCCTAGTTCAAAGGTCGAAACTTCTAGCTCAAAGGTCGAAAAACCAACCCGGAACCTAACCCCCCAACCCCCTTCCCTAAGAGGGAATGGGGAGAATTCAAAGCCTCTCTCCTCCCAGGAGAGAGGTTTGGAGAGAGGTTTTCCAGATTCTGTAAGGGAGAATGGAGAGAATTCAAAGCCTCTCTCCTCCCAGGAGAGAGGTTTGGAGAGAGGTCTTCCAGATTCTGTAAGGGAGAATGGAGAGAATTCAAAGCCTCTCTCCTCCCAGGAGAGAGGTTTGGAGAGAGGTCTTCCAGATTGTATAGTCGCTCAACTGCGGGAAAATGAACAGCGCAACCTCCGCACCGTGTTGGTTTTCGACCAATTTGAAGAATTTTTCTTTGTTTACCCAGAACCAAAACTAAGGCGACAATTTTTTGAATTTTTGGGAGAATGCCTAAATGTGCTTTCAGTGAAAGTAGTTTTGTCACTGCGGGTAGATTATCTGCATTACTTGCTGGAATGCGCGAGCCTATCTACCATGAAAATTATTGGTAACGATATTCTCTGCAAAAACGTCCTTTACGAACTCGGCAACTTTTCCCCAACTGATGCTAAGTCAGTCATTGAGCGTTTAACAGCCAGCGCTAACTTTCACCTAGAACCTGCATTAGTTGACCAACTCGTGCAAGATTTAGCCGGAGAACTAGGTGAAGTCCGCCCCATTGAGTTACAGGTAGTAGGAGCGCAACTGCAAACCGAGAACATCAGAACCCTAGCAAAATATCAAGAATGCGGCACCAAAGAAGAACTAGTAAAGCGTTACCTAGATGAAGTTGTCAATGATTGCGGTGCAGAAAATCAGCCAGTGGCAGAGTTATTGCTATACTTGCTCACCGATGAAAAAGGAACTCGCCCCCTCAAAACTCGTGCAGAGTTAGAACGAGATTTGCAAGCATTAACCACAAATGCAATCACAGACAACAGCAAACTAGATTTAGTTTTGGAGATTTTTGTTAAATCTGGCTTAGTGCTATTGTTGCCAGAAAACCCTGCTGACCGCTATCAACTGGTGCATGACTATTTAGCCTTATTTATCCGTCAGCAACAACACCCAAAGTTAAATGAGGTGCTGCTAGAACTGGAAAGGGAAAGAAAGCAAAGAAAAATTAGTGAAGCAAAACTCAATATTGTTCTCAAACAAGCCTTGGTTGGTTCAATTGCAACAGGCTTAATGTTAGCTGGGCTGACAGCGACAGCTTGGAATTCAGCACGACAAGCAGATGAGCAGAGAAAAAAAGCTGCAATTAATGAAATTAACGCTTTGAATAATTCTTCATCTGCGTTTTTTGCTTCAGCAGAAACCGGAGAGGCACTGATAGAAGGCTTAAAGGCATATAAAAAACTAAAACTCGCACCTTGGGCAAAAACAGATACCCAAATGCTAACTGTGGCAACATTACGGCAAGCAGTTTATTTGCCGCCAAAAGAGCAACCAGAGACTAGAGCTATAGAAGTTAATACCTTAGAAGGGCATAGCAGTACGGTCAATAGCGTCGTCTTCAGCCCCGACGGCAAGACAGTGGCATCTGGCAGTTATGACAACACCATCAAACTCTGGGATGTCACCACAGGCAAAACTCTCAAAACCCTCACAGGGCATAGCAGTTATGTCAGGAGCGTAGTATTCAGCCCCGACGGCAAGACAGTGGCATCTGGCAGTTATGACAACACCATCAAACTCTGGGATCTCACCACAGGCAAAACTCTCAAAACCCTGACAGGGCATAGCGATTCGGTCTTTAGCGTCGTCTTCAGCCCCGACGGCAAGACAGTGGCATCTGGCAGTGGTGACAACACCATCAAACTCTGGGATCTCACCACAGGCAAAACTCTTAAAACCCTGACAGGGCATAGCAGTGGGGTCACTAGCGTCGGATTCAGCCCCGACGGCAAGACAGTGGCATCTGGCAGTTATGACAAGACCATCAAACTCTGGGATCTCACCACAGGCAAAGCGCTCAAAACCCTGACAGGGCATAGCAATTTGGTCTTAAGCGTCGGATTCAGCCCCGACGGCAAGACAGTGGCTTCTGGCAGTAGTGACAAAACCATCAAACTCTGGGATCTCACCACAGGCAAAACTCTCAAAACCCTGACAGGGCATAGCAGTTATGTCAATAGCGTCGGATTCAGCCCCGACGGCAAGACAGTGGCATCTGGCAGTGATGACAAAACCATCAAACTCTGGGATCTCACCACAGGCAAAACTCTCAAAACCCTGACAGGGCATAGCAGTGGGGTCAATAGCGTAGTCTTCAGCCCTGACGGCAAGACAGTGGCTTCTGGCAGTAGTGACAAAACCATCAAACTCTGGGATCTCACCACAGGCAAAACTCTCAAAACCCTGACAGGGCATAGCAGTTATGTCTTAAGCGCCGTCTTCAGCCCCGACGGCAAGACAGTGGCTTCTGGCAGTGATGACAACAGCATCAAACTCTGGGATGTCTCCACAGGCAAAACTCTTAAAACCCTGACAGGGCATAGCAGTTCGGTCTTAAGCGTCGTCTTCAACCCCGACGGCAAGACAGTGGCTTCTGGCAGTGGTGGCAAGACAATAATTTTATGGGATTTAGATTTAAATGAGTTAGTGAAAGATAGTTGTCACTTGCTCAATAATTATCTGGTAACCCATCCTGAAGTCCTAGAAGAATTAAAGGACTGCCAAACTCAGCCTATTTTGGTGAAAGCTGCTTCAGTGTTGCTTCTCCAAGGTGAAAAGCTAGCGAGAATAGATGATATAGATGCTGCTATTGCCAAGTTCCGCAAAGCACAACGGTGGGATTCTAACTCACCCTTTGACCCAGTAGCAAAAGCACAAGAATTTGCTAACAAAGGAAAGGCTGAACGCTTAATTACAGAAGGAGAGAGTCTTGTGACAGAGGGTAAGGTAAAGGAAGCCCTAGCAGCTTACGCAGATGCCCAAAAGTTAGATTCCCAAGTAGAAATTTCTGCTGATTCTTGGGGCGCACTCTGTCGTTACGGTAGCTTAAACAAAAAAGCCCCTAATGTCCTGTTTGCCTGTGAAAATGCTGTGAAGCTTGCCCCTGATAATGTCGATATTCGTGATAGTCGCGGTTTAGCAAGGGCGCTGACAGGTAACACCCAAGGGGCAATTGAGGATTTTGAAGCATTAATCGCCCAAACTGACGATAAAGATAGTAAATCACAACGGCAAGCCTGGGTGAAAGCCCTACGCGCTGGCAAAAATCCCTTCACAGATGCAGAACTGAAGAAATTACAGCAGTAAACAAATTAGAGTGTTCCCAATACACTTCGGATAAGATCCCCCCGCCTGTGGCGACCCCCTTAAAAAGGGGGTAAAAGAAAGTTAAAAGCCCCCCATTTAAGGTGTAAAAGACACTCAAAAACCCCCCATTTAAGGCGTAAAAGACAGTCAAAAGCCCCCCTTTTAAGGTGTAAAAGACAGTCAAAAGCCCCCCTTTTAAGGTGTAAAAGACAGTCAAAAGCCCCCCTTTTAAGGTGTAAAAGACAGTCAAAAGCCCCCTATTTAAGGTGTAAAAGACAGTCAAAAGCCCCCCTTTTTAAGGGGGGTTGGGGGGATCTTCCACATTGAGAGTGTTCCAACTTCAAAGGTAGAACAGGCGAGACGCCCCACGGGATAATTGATATGAGTGTGGCGCTGGTTTTCTACCTCAAAAACACCTTAACCCTACCTAAACCCGAAATAGCTCCCCAGTGATAAGATGTTGTCATGGCTGTTTTAATCCTCGCCGCTAATGAATAAACCATTGGATGAAACGCTGTCAATCACAACTGCCCAAAGCCTCAAAAGCAAAGCCAGTACACCATTTGATAATGCTTACAGAGCAGCATTAGCAATCCAGGGAGCAAAGTATGTGCAGGGGTTTTTAGTTTTTGCAGGTCAGCCATACGAACCCATCGAACATAGTTGGATTGAATTAGGGGATGTAATTATTGACCCGACATTACTCCACCTGAAAAAAAATCCCGATGAACTTTGGTATTTTCCTGCACAAAGCCTGACTGTAAAAAAACTCAAAGCCATCATCGAAGAATCCCAAGAAGATTATCCAGAAGACGAACCATTGCCAATATATGGTGACCCACCTTATGAGTATTATGGTGATGTCATGTTGGGTGGTCAAGATTATTTAGCAGCCTATCAAGCAGCAGAAGCTAAATGTAGAGAAATCAATCAACCAAACCTTGAAAATAACTAACAAATAGTTATCAATCCTCTTACCTCTTACCTCTTGCCTAATTGCCTTCTTAATAAGATTTGCCATCGCTACCAAAGTATTCCCGATAGCTACAAATTTTGTCGCCACGCACATCAAAGGAAATCGCAACACGGTTTTTGTATGGTTGTCCTAACAACAGTCCCTCGTCTCGAAATTCAAATACAACTGTGGTCTCGTTGCTGGTAAAGCGGTCTAGTATCAGGGTGAGTCCTTCCGGAAAAGATTCAGCAACGTATTGGAAAAACACTATCGCTCGCTCTTTTCCTGCATTTAACCCCTGGTATTTTCCCATTGGAAACCAAATGCTAATATCTTCTGTGAGCATATCGAGAAATCCTGACCATTCCCCTGTTGCTAGACCATGCTGAAGATGCTCAAATGCCTGTTGAGCCACTTTCAAACTGTTTTCTGATTCTGCTGTCATTTTGTCCCCCTATAAGTAATTCAACAGGAAATATTCAAAGCTTAACGGCAAATTGTATTTAAAATAGCCTATCATCTAAACTAAGCTCATTCCGGTAGACAAGTCCCGGAGTTTAGTACCGAATTCTAGTACACAACAGGCGCGACAAAATGCGACAAGCCAATCGGCGACAGCATGATCTGTATCTGCTGCTGGATGTAGATGTACCTAGGGTAGATGATTCACAGCGTTATTTGCCTAACTATAGAGAAGAGTTTGGCGATCGCAGCATTCAACAACTGGGAGGAACCCTGGCGGCTTGTCTGGCAGTAGATCAGGCATTGGCGACTTAAAACCCGACAAGTAGTTTGCCAAAACAGCGATGGTCTCCGCCCCACCGTAGGCATAGCGATCGCATAATTAATCACAAAATCCCCGAAATAACTATGACTCAAAACAACCTACCTCCTGTTTGGAATAGAGTAGAAAAACATGCAGTGTTTCCAGAAGCTAAACACGACGAAATCGCTCGTTATAATTTTCTGGCAAATTTAACTCGTCATTTGGCAACTACTGTATCTCCAGGCAACAAAATTGCATATGAAAAACGTGTTCGTCCAAACTTTCAAAAAGCACAAAGTCGGGACTTTGAAACACGAGAAGAAGTGCGAGAAGCCATGAAAAACGATCCTTACTATCAGGCTTGGAGTGCTTTACGCAGATCCGCTATGGAAATGAGACAACAAGCAGGTCGTTCAATGGTTTTACGTCAAGCAAATCAACTGGCAGAAAAAGCACAGCGTTTAAATCAGGGCAAAGATACCCTTAAACTCAATCCAGACCTAGAAATACCTCATTATATTCAAGCAGTAGATCATCACTGCATGCCCGGCAGTTACTATACAGAACTCATAGAGAAAGATGTAACATCTGCGGCTAATTATGACTCTGGAATATTTGTGACAACGGCTGGCTTACTAGGGCGAATGAGCGATGCAGGAGGCAAAGCCATTGTACAGTGGCTGAAAAAAGATTCCCCCAAATTTCAGCCCAAACGTATACTTGACATAGGTTGTGGATTGGGTCACAACGTCATTCCCATAGCGCAAGCTTATCCCGACGCCGAAGTAATTGCTATTGATATAGCTGCTCCCATGTTGAGATATGGACATGCTCGCGCTCAAGACCTTGGCATAAAAAACGTTACTTTTATCCAAATGGATGGTGCGAACACAGAATTTGCAGATGAGTCATTTGATTGGATACAAACCACGATGTTTTTGCATGAAACTTCCAACAAAACACTTCACCGAATTATGGAAGAAATTTATCGCCTGCTGCAATTTGGTGGTTTAACCCTTCATATCGAACAGCCGCAATACACCAAAAACATGGATCTATACGAACAATTCATCCGCGATTGGGATGCCTATTACAACAATGAACCATTTTGGTCTAAGATGCATGACATAGATGTAAAAAAACTGATGATCCAAGCTGGTTTCCCAGAAGACGCATTTATCCAAATAGGTGTTAAAGCCGTAAATGATCTCGAAGAAAATCAAAAAACAGATGAAATAGTGGAAGATTACGGTCGTTCTCCTGTTTGGAATGCATTTGGTGTCTGGAAAAGCTAGTGTTTTTAATCTTAAAATAAGTGAATATGCAAGATATTAATGACATCTTGTTAGCAAGTAATAAGAGTAAGGGTCAACGTCCCTATTTCTTTAACGATCCTGCTGTTGAACGGGTACTGAATATTACTATAGCTATAGCTATGGAACATGCAGTTACACGCGAACGTTTGGATACTATAGAGCGTCTCTTAGCATCGAAAGGTATACTAAGTCAATCAGAAATTGATGCCTACGAACCCGACAAAACAGCAGCTGAACAACGCCAGCGATGGCATGCAGAATACATTTCTCGCATACTTCGGATAATTCAACAGGAACTCGAAGCATTGGAATATCCCGAAAACAATCAGGATATAGAAGAGATTGCCGAAGAACTTGGACGTAGCTAAAAACTAAAATGACAACTGCAATAGAGCAAATTGATAGTTTTTTTCGCGCTGTTCTTCAGAAAGAAGCAGTTCAAATCTGCCAGAATTACCTTCCTCAAGAGGATACTTACGTTTTTGTGGAAGGGCCTCGCTACTCTACTATTGGCTATACCAATATTGCTAAAGGCTGGCAGGATTTTTGCGATTCTCTACTCAAGTTAGAAAACATCGAATGGGTAGAAGGCCCCTTTACCGAAGAAAGCGAACATTTGGCTTGGGTAGCGGGAATGGTGCAACTGACAGTAGCCGTGAAAGGTCAAGTTATCCAACGAACATTCCGCGCTACTTTTGTGCTTCAAAAAAATGAAGTTAGTCACTGGCAGATACGGCACGAACATGTATCTGCTCCCCTAAATGACCCTTATGGTATTGGAGATTGGTTGAAAAAAAACTAGAATTCTTAATTTTAATTAAGCCAGTCTGCGTTTAATTTCCTCTGCCAAATTTTCCAGCATCACTTCTACTTGCTCACCTGATTTTAAATCCTTAAGTGATGACTTTTGCGCCGCTGCTTCCTCAGAACCAATAATTACGCAAAATTCAATTCCCTGTTTTTCAGCTAACTGGAATTGTTTACCTAATCCTTTTTTATCAAAGCTAGTTACAACATTAATACCAGCCTGACGTAATTGTTGTGATACTTTTAAATAAGTGGGCATCAAATCCTCTTGCATATTCACCACCATCACTTGGGCTGGTGTAGCAGCTAAAGTATTGAGAATGCCAGCTTTTAGTAAGCGACTAATTAAGCGAGTTAAGCCGATAGAAATACCCACACCAGGCATTTTCTCGCCCAAAAATACCCCGACTAACTCTTCATATCTACCACCAGAACAAATACTACCCAAGGCTTCATGTCCTAACAAAGTTGTTTCGTAAACTGTGCCAGTATAGTAATTAAGACCACGGGCAATACGTAAATCAATGCAGAAGCAATTTTCGGGAACTCCGAGATTACGCACTCCTGTAATTACTGTTTCAAGTTCAACAACTCCCAAACTAAATTGTTCTGCTTCTGGCAAATTTTCTGCAAGGTGCTTGAGCTTATCTAATACCTCATCTACTCCACCATCGATTTTAATAAAATCAATTATTTTTTGCACCTGCTCTACTGAAACACCCTCTTTCTCTAAATCTTGTTTTACCTTAGTTTCACCGATTTTTTCCAGATTATCAATAATCCCAATACAGGATTTAATTTGGTTTTCAGCAATGCCCACCGACTGAAAAAAACCAGTAAGAACTTTGCGATTGTTGATGCGAATTAGAAAATCACCAATGTTAATTGCTGTAAATATTTCTGTGATAATTGCCGGCATCTGAGCATCGTAGAGCAAGCTGAGTTGACTACGCGCCACCACATCAATATCGCACTGACGAAATTGACGAAACCGCCCATCTTTTGCCCGTTCACCGCGAAAAACCATATCCATTTGGTAGCGAGCAAAGGGAAAGGTTAATTCATTTAGATGACGGGCAATATATGCTGCTAAAGGAACTGTTTGGTCAAACTTTAAAGCCCTGGCTTCTGAACCAGAATCACCAGATTTATCCTTCTCAGCCTGCCGATTTGGTGGCAGAATAGTATCAATACCATAAATAATGTTATCCCCTTGATTACCTTTAGCTTGTAGAACCTCTAACCGTTCTACTGCTGGCGTTTCAATGGGTGTAAATCCGTAGCTTTCAAAAACACGACGGATAATATCCAGTAAATATAACTCTAGACGCTTTTCGCTAGGTAGAAATTCTGGGAAACCACTAGGATTAGAAAAGTTTACTTTGTCGCCTTTTGCCATGCCTATACCTTGCTAAATTAAAATTAGAGTTGAAATTACTATTTTAGTCGTTCTTCTTGAATTAGAGTACGTTGGTAGACTTGATGATTTTTAAACCATTGCCATGTACGGGCACGATAGTTATTGTCAGGACTAATTTGAATCATTTCATATAAGTACATTTCTGGAAAATTTTTATAAGCAAACCACAAAATAACTGTAGAATCATCGACTTCCCAGGCTTTACCTAAAATACGTTCTGTGTCAAACCAGATTTTTTTGTCTCTATAGGTTGCTGGAAATTGATGTTCTTCTTGTTTACCATCATCCCAGGTATAACGATTGATTTGGTAGTATGAATGAGGTGCATTTTCAGGAAACTGACAGCTTAAATGAGACTGATGGCTGTCGATAATTTTTCCTGTTGGATCAATCAGGGTATAAGTACCCACCCAATCTCCTTCATGACGGGCAAGTACGGGCATCTCTTGACGAATGTTAGACATTAGAATCTCCTTTTTAATTACTTATTCCTCATTATTAAACCACCAAGGGTCATTAATAGAATTAGTTTTCATCAGAAAAGCTTTTTTTCGTAGAAACCGTTTCAATGCTGCTGCACCCATACGTGAACCACCCATGCCGGAGAACTTGAAAGCGTTTTTCTCTCCTTCATGCATAATTGCTGTTAAGGCAGCATCGTTGATACTAATTGCACCTGCATCTATCTGCTGGGCAACTTCTAATGCTAACTTTTCTGACTCGGCAAACACAGCAGCACTCAACCCATAAATTGAGTCGTTTGCCAAATCCACTGCTTCCTCAATTGTGGCAAAAGCCATTACTGGCATGATTGGGCCAAATGTTTCTTCTGTCATCACCTCCATTGAATGGTCAATCTCGGTGAGAACTGTGGGACGACACCACCAACCCCCGCCTAATTCTTCAACTTTACCGCCACAGTGAATAACTGCTCCTTTGGAGACTGCATCCTGTAAATGATCTTTAATAATTGCTGCTTGGTGTTCAGCAATGATGGGGCCAATTTCACCACTTTCAATTGTGGGATAGGCTAGTTGGAGGCGAGAAGCTTTAGTGACTAATTTATGATAAAACTCTTCAAATATAGATTCAGCAACATAAATTCGCTCAATTGAGAGGCATGACTGTCCGGTGTTGACGACTGCACCCCACAATATTGCTGAGGTGGCTAATTCTAAATTGGCTGATTCTAAAACTATTGCTGGGTCTTTTCCTCCTAATTCTAAAAAAGCCGGAATAAAGTTTTTAGCTGCGGCTTCTGCAACTCTTCTCCCAGTTTCTACACTGCCTGTAAAACATACCAAATCTACATTTTCAATCAAAGCTGCTCCCGTTTGTCCTGCTCCCTCAACAAAAGTTAAGACATCGCGCAATTTGGGGACGGCATTAAGTGCGGTCATTAGCGGTGCTACGAAGCGGGGGGCAATTTCACTGGGTTTGACGATAACGGCACAACCCGCTAGCAATGCCGGAATTGTGTCAATTGTAGACAGCAACAGGGGAAAATTCCAGGGGCTAATTACCGCCACTAGGGAGTAAGGAACTGATGTTTGTTGTAAGGCGATAAAGGGGATGGATGTGTTTTTTGCTGATTCTTGCAGCAACTGTGGCGCTAAATTACACCAGCGGTCGATGCTAGAGAGGAAGGAGTCTATTTCTAGTATGGATATTGACAATCTTCCTGTGTCATTGACTAAAGCATCTGTCAGCTGTTCGCGTTCAGATAAGATGACTTGCTTCCACTGCTGTAAGGCTTCAATTCTGCCTTCTAGACCCATTTGCTGCCAACTAACTTGTGCCCTGCGGATGCGGTTACATTGCTGTGCCAGTAGCTTGGGGGGCGGTGGGATAATTACGTAGTCGTATTTGCCAGTTCGGGGGTTGCGGACTTCTATTGGTTTTGTCATTAGTCATTAGTCATTAGTCATTAGTCATTAGTCATTAGTCATTAGTCATTAGTCATTGGTCATTGGTCATTGGTCATTTTTGAATTTTGAATTGTTTAATGGTCATAATCAAATAAGCCCTAATTTGGCTAGGCGTTCAATGGTTTCTTGCTGTGTTCGGATAAAGTGTTTGCGGTCAACGTCTGATTCCAGCATAGTATTAGCAGGGTAGAAGTGTGGCTGGCGGTAACTGTCGGCGTATAGCTCAAACCGCTGGCGTGAAAGTAAATTATTTAACCCTGGTCGATGGCGATCGCGTTTTAAGGCGGCTAAATCAATCTCTGCAAAGGCTGCCATGCTTTCACCAGAGCCTGTTTCAGCTAAAACTATCCCTCGATGATCAATGATTTTTGAGCCACCATCTACAGAAGCAATGGGAATCGGGCTATTAGCGATGCCTGCGGTATTGGCTGAAACTACGTAAGCCATATTTTCCACGGCGCGGGAGATTTTGGCAGCATCTTTCGGCGTGAGGTTCTTGCTATACACTTCCGATGTGGAATGCAGAAAAATCTCTGCTCCTCGCATTGCTAGACACCGGGCGACTTCTGGATACAAAATTTCTTCTGATGCCAAAGCGGCTAAATTACCAATTTCGGTTTTGGCTACGGGAAAAACGCCCTCTAACCCATAACAATCGAGATACTTATCCCAAACATCGTGGGGTGTGGGGGCAAACATCGAATTTAGCCGCCGATACCGCAAAATAACTGAGCCAGAAGGGTCAATTACAAAGCAGGTTTGGAAGTACAACCCCGGAAAATTGGCATCGAGTTCGTAGGCGTTACCAGCTAGAAAAATTCGATGTTTTTGAGCAATTTTACCGAGTGCTTCATACTCAGCACCTGCCATTTCTATACAGGCTTTTTCTGCCCACACTGCTAAAGATTCTCCTAAGGGAAAACCTGTGAGGAAATATTCTGGGAGGACAATTAAACGACAGTCAAAGCCGATAAAAGCAATGCTGGCGGCGATTTGTTGCCCTAAGCGGTGAATGGTATTTTGGATTAATGTCTGGGCTTGGGTGCGATCGCTTGCTTGATTCACTGCATGACTTGTGACTTGCAGGGCCAGGGCGCGGAATGAGTCTAAATGATCGGTGTTAGCTGACATACTGCTGTCTCCCAAGTTTCCTACTATTAATTCATAGGATACGATGGCCCACCGCCCAACTTAATCCCTCCCCAAAGCGATCGCACCAGTTTATCTGTCAATTCTCCTCCCAACAGTTGCACAGCCAACTTATTGCCAGGATCAGCTTCAGCACTGGTGCGACGTAGCCAAAAATCCCGCGCCGCTAAAGCCTCCCGCGCCTGGGATGGTACAGGTTCAGCTTCTTCTACCCAGATGAGCCAGCGATCTAGCATTTCGTGTGCTACTGTGCGAGTTAATTCGAGGGCATCCTCACTAGGGGCGCTGGTGTAGCACAGGCTAATCGGCGATTGAAACAGGCGGACATACACGCTTTTGCTAGTAAATGGCACAAGACGCTGATCGGCTTGCAACTTCAAAAATGTTTGGTTAACTGGCTCATAATAACGTTCCAGATAATCCAGATCGGTTAACATCTCAATCCGGGGAATATAATCCATGTAGAAGAAAAGATTCGGAACTGTGCCAAATTCAAATGCCAGATGGGGAACTTTAATATGTGGACCTAACCAGGTAGTAAGACGCATGGTATTAAAATTTAATTTTTCCGGGTTCCCCAGCCATGAATGCACCAGCCAATCAATTTCTTCTCCCGAAAAAGCGGTGAGAGAACCTCTGATTTTACCATCCAAACTGCTGTATTCTCTTAAATCTTGTGTCGAAGATTCTGGATTGAGGGAAAAACGAGCCTCCAGTTTCTGGCGGAGTTCATTGGTAATAGTCCACAACTGCTGAAATATATTTGGATCAGGTTGTTGCTCAAGCATTTTTACATCTGTTCCCTTTAGCTCAAATTTAATTAAATTCCTCACTTCAGCTAAGAGAATCCCACATTTTTTTGCTCCACGGCGTTAAAAATTGATACAGCGTTGCTGAAAACTCCGATGATTTGTGTTCTGGTGAGCCAAGTAGCTGTATTCTCAAAACAAGTCTGCATTTGCAAATAGCTTTATGTCTTCTGGCGAAAAACTGCGGCAGTTACTGACGCGTCCTGAAATTATCATCATTCCTGGGGTTTATGACTGTCTGGGTGCAAAGCTGGTGGAACAGCAAGGTTTTGATGTCGCCGCTACCAGTGGCTTTGGGATTGCTGCTTCTACACTGGGTTTACCAGATTACGGTTTTCTCACGGCGACGGAGAACCTCTACAGTGTGGGACGGATTGCTCAGTCAATAAATATACCCCTAATTGCCGATTTAGACACAGGCTATGGTAACGCCTTGAATGTGATTCGCACTATTAAAGATGCGGTGCAGTTGGGTTTGGCGGGAGTGATTTTGGAAGATCAGGAATGGCCGAAAAAGTGCGGACATTTTGAGGGGAAGCGAGTGATCCCAATGGCAGAACACGCAGGGAAAATCCGCGCCGCAGTAGAAACCCGTGGCGATGGCGGTTTGGTGATTATCGCCCGCACTGATGCCCGTGGGCCTCTCGGTTTAGAAGATGCGATCGCACGGGGAAAAGCCTACATCGCCGCCGGTGCCGATGTGCTGTTTATCGAAGCGCCCCAATCTGTTGCCGAATTGCAAATTATCGCCGCTACTTTCCCTGATATACCATTAGTAGCCAACATCGTTGAAGGTGGAAAAACTCCCGAAATTTCCCCAGCAGAATTACAAAATCTGGGTTTCAAAATTGTCTTTTTCCCGCTTACGGCATTGTTAGCCGTCACCCAAGTAATGAGCAATTGTTTCCGTCACCTCAAAGAACAGGGAACCACCGCTAATTTTCCCGGCTTAGTTAATTTCCCAGATTTCCAAAAACTCAACGGTGTTCCTGAATATCTGCAAATTGAGCAAAAATTTAAAGAATGAATTTTAGCTAACAATCAGTTAGGCTAATTAGTAACAGCAATCAGCCAAAGATTATGGTTAACTCTCCTCCCGTTTTAACAACTGTTTCTACTGATACTTGGGTAGAAGCGACTTGGGAAGATTTTCTGACTTTTGCCGATGATCCCACATTAGCAAATGGCAGATTTTATTATGATCAAGGCTACATGAGAATTGAAATGTTACCAATAGGCTCTGCACACAGCCAAGATAACTCCATCGTTTCCACTGTGATTATTTTGTATGCAGCCATCAAAAATATTCCCATTAAAGAGTTAACCAATCCGAGTTTGAGAAAAGTTGGTGTGCGGGAATCTCAGCCGGACATCGCTTTTTATATTGGTAAAAATCTCAGATTTCCGCCTCGGAATAATGCACCAGTCAACCTGAATGAACTAGATCCACCGAACCTAATTGTAGAAATTGCTGCTTCTTATTTAGAAGATGACACTACGCACAAACAAAAACTTTATCAACGTTTGGGAGTGGGGGAGTATTGGGTTATTGATGTAAATCAGAGTCAAGTGATTGCTTGCTGTTTATCTCCTGATGAAAGTATCCCCATTCGTGAATCTCTAGTTTTACCAGGCTTAGAAATTGACTTGGTGGAAGAAGCTCTTAAAAGATCGCAAACTGAAGATGATGGAGCAATTAGCCGTTGGTTATTGGCAACTTTTAGCAGATAAATTGATGATGATTGCTGAAATTGACTTTTTTTGAATTGGAGCGAAGCGACTTGACTCAATAACCAGGCTCCAGCTTCAGATTGATTTCTCGACTATGGTTAAACAACGATATAAATTTGCTATTGTAGGCAGCAATTTAAAAAGTAAATTGTAGCCAAATCTAAAATCTCAAACACCAAAATCAAGGTTGATGGCGTCCGAGAAGTTCAGCGATCGCTTTTGCTAAATCTTCAGGATCAACCGGCTTAGTAACGTGTTTTTGGAAACCAGCCGCCATTGCTTGTCTATAGTCAATTTCTCCAGCATAAGCGGTTAAGGCGATCGCTGGAATTTGCCCACCTCGTGCTGGGGGCAATTTTCTCACCCGGCGCAACAACATATAGCCATCGATTATCGGCATCCCAATATCACTTAACAAAATATCTGGCTGGGACTTAGCCAACGCGAACAGCGCTGCTTCTGCCGATGCAACCGCTTTGACAGTCGCGCCATACTCTTCCAGCATGAAACAAAAAAGCTCTCGCACATCAGCCTGATCATCTACAAGTAAGATTTGCACTCCAGAGAGTAATAAGTTTTTAGTGCATTGTTCTAAATTAGCAGGCTCAGGATTTGAACAAGGTAACTCAGAACTTTTGAGCAAAGGTAGCTTACAGGTAAAGGTTGCCCCTTGGTCTTTTCCGGGACTTTCCACCTGAACAGTACCACCGTGAAGTTCTACTAGATGACGGACAATTGCCAATCCGAGTCCTAATCCACCAAATACCCTGGTTGTTTTGGCATCTGCTTGGCGGAAGTATTCAAAGACGTGAGGCAAGAATTCTGGGGTGATGCCAAAGCCAGTATCAATCACCTGAATTTGTGCATCTAACCCAACGGTTTCTAAGCGTATTTCCACTTGTCCGCCTGTCGGAGTAAACTTCACAGCATTCGAGACTAGATTCCAGATTACCTGTTGCAAGCGATCGCCATCGCCCATCACCTGAATGATCTGATTACTCAGCAAGGTTTTTACTTGAATTGACTTAGCTTCTGCTGCCAAGCGTACTGTTTCTAGGGCGGCGATGATTGTGACTCGCAAATCTACCGCCCGGATATTGAGACTCAACTTACCTTGTAAAATTCGGGAAACATCTAGCAAATCTTCAATTAGTTGAGTTTGTAACTTGGCATTGCGTTCGATTGTTTCCAAAGCACGATCTACCGTAGCTTCGTCGTGCTTGCGGGTGCGGAGTAACTTAGCCCACCCCAAGATCGGATTCAGGGGAGTTCTCAGTTCGTGGGAAAGGACAGCGAGGAATTCATCTTTAATCCGATTCGCTGTCTCAGCTTCTGCCCGTGCGGCTTTTTCTGCCTCATAAAGTTGCGCGCGGGCGATCGCCAAAGCACACTGCTGCCCTAGAGTCAGCATAAATCCTCGGTCTTCTTGAGCAAATGCTTGAGCAGTGTTAAAGCTCAATGCTAATCCCCCAATTGTTTTTCCCTCGACTATCAGAGGAATACAAGCAAAGGCGCAATTTCCTGTTGTAGCTAGCGCATTCGCTAAATGGGGATATTTAGCAATAAAGGCGTCTACACTTTCGACAAAAATCGGCTGCCCAGTTCTTAAGGTTTCGGCGATCGGCACAGAGGCAGTAATCGGGAAACTTTTCCAGGTATCTAGGAGCAATTGCGGATAGCCAATAGCTTGCACAACCTTGATAGTAGCTCCTTCTTCAGCTAATAAAACAACAGAACCAGCGGTGGCTCCCAAAGCTCTAATTCCTTGGTTCACCACCACATCTGCCACTTGCTGAGAAGTCAATGCCTCGGAAAGCGCTGCGGTGATTTTTTGTAACCGCACCGTGCGATTAACAGCCCTCTCTGCTTCCTGCTTGGCCTGCTGAGTTTCCTGGTAGAGTCTAGCATTATCAATTGCTGTAGCAGCGCGACGGGCAATATCTTCTGCTAAAGCCAAGTCTGTCAATTCGTAGTGATGATCTGACTCGGCTGTGAAAAAACAAATTGCGCCGAATAGTTGCTCACGGGAACTGAGTGGAATCACCATCAGAGAGCGAATACCCAAGCTTCGCAGTAATTGCAGATGCTCCTCGTCTTGAGCCATCTGTTCTAGAATCGAGTCAGTTAATTCAGGATAAAAACCAGAGTTTTCTGGCTCTAACTTCCGCAAATAATCTTTGACCCCGATTTTTGGCGGATAACGCCGTCTAATTTCTTCTAAAGCCTTTCGTTTTCCGGGATCGGCAGTTACGAGGGCAATCTGTTGACTTGAGCCATCTTCCGGAAAAATATCGACAACGCACCAATCAGCCAGAGTCGGAACTACCAAGTTAGCCACATTTACCAAAGCAATTTCATAATCCAATGAGGTCGCTAGTAAAGTGCTGGCTTCAACTAAAAATTGTTGCTCGGCTTCAGCTCGTTTGCGTTCGTGCAACGCGGCTTGCCGTTCGCTAATATCTTCAATAATACCTACTGCATACTTTGCTTGCCCGTTAGCATCCCAAACCGCTGAAGAAGTCAAATTTACCCAAACGATGGAACCATCTTTGCGGATGTAGCGTTTCTCCAGAGAATAACCGCTAATTTCCTTTGCTAACACTCGTCGCCCATATTCCCAATCGGTTTCCAGGTCATTAGGGTGAGTAATTTCCTGGAACTTCATCTGAATTAATTCTTCATAGTTGTACCCAGTAATCTCGCATAGGGCGGGATTAATCTGGAGGAATCGCCCATCCAAGGCCACCAAGGCTATACCTACCGCTGCTTGATCGAACATTGCCCGGAACCTGGCTTCGCTTTCGCGCAGAGCAATTTCTACTCGCTTGCGTTCTGTGATGTCGAGAACAAAGAAAGTTCCTTGATCTACACTGTCTTCAAAATGGCTACCACCTAACAGAATCGGCAAGCGTGAGCCGTCTTTACGGATATATTCTTTTTCAAAAGGAGTAGAAAAGGAACTGTATTGAAGTTGAGTTAGCGCTTGCTCGTCAAGTGGCAGGTATTCTGGAGGAGTCAGGTCTTGCCAAGAAAGGTTGCTATTTATTAATTCTTCACGGGTATAACCCACCATACTCAGTAAAGCATCGTTAGCTTCTGTGATTCTGCCGTTTTTATCCCAAAAGCCAATACCAATCATGTTTGACTCGACGACACTGCGAAACTTCGCTTCGCTTTGCCGTAATGCTTGCTCAGTCAGCTTGAGTTGGGTAATATCCATTGCCGTGATCCCCACTCCCAGCAGTCGCCCATCTGGTAAACTCACTGGATAGTAGCTGACAAGTCCATAACGATAGACTTCTCCTGGAAAGGTTTCACCTCTCAATTCTTGATTGAGTAATGGCTCCCTAGTTTCCATTATTTGACGCAAAATCGGCTCAACTTGCGGTGCCCATTCCGGTAGCACCTCCCTCAGGGTAAAGCCGATGTGTTGACTTTGGGGTAAGCCATTGAGGGCAGCTAAAGCTTCATTCACATAAACGTAGCGCAGTTCTGTATCGAGAAAACCAAGGGCCACAGGCGAACTGGTAAGGCAAGCATTGAGTAAGGCTAGAGACTCGTCTTGGCGCTGAATAGCTGTTTCCAGTTCTTGACTTAACGTGGCTGTTTCTAGTTCTGCCTGCTTGCGCTCAGTCACATTTAAAGCTACACAGGTAATACCCTGGATGCGATCGCTTTCATCCCTGAACGGTTCAACTAACAAATCATAGAAACGGATTTGTCCTTCATTAATTAGACAAACTTCTTCACAAATGGAAATACCTGTTTCTATTACTCTTCGCTTAATTGCTGTTAGTTGCTCCAATCCTGAGGTTGAGAATAATTGATAGTCTGACTTACCCACCATTTCCCCAGCCAATTGCACACCCTGAGAATTATGAATCCAGTCATATCGTAAATCTCGATCTTGTTGAAACACCACAATATCTGAACTGGTTAATGCTAATCGAAATCGCTCCTCACTCACTTTTAGTTTCTGGAGATTCTTTTCAGCCCGTCGTTTAGCAGTTTTTAATTCTTCACATAAAATACTAAAGAGTAATCCCTGGGATGCAAACAACCCAATTCGCAGAAAATCGGGTAGGTCAACCAACAAGCTATATTTTGGTTCAACGAAGAAGAACCTGCTCACTAGTGTAGATAAGACAGTTGCTAACACCCCTGACTTCAACCCACCGTACCAACCACTCACCATGACAGCGCTAAAAAACAGCAGGAAAGGACTTTTGCTCATTCCCAGCCAGGGGTCTAGCAGCAGCATCACCAGGAGAATAGTTGTAACAATTAGTACAACAAATCCAGATCTTCGGAACTGAGAATGATTAATATAGCGCATGAAAATGATTGAGAATAGCTAATACTTCTTACCAAGACTGTATCTACCCTAAGCCTGTTTGCAGCTTTTCGGAATTTATCTTCAGATAGATTCTCATCAAAGATTAAAAAAATCTTTTGCTAAAAGGTAGTTCTTCGTTATTATGGTACTCTCGGCTATAATCTATGATTTATGATGTGGAGCTATAACAATTTCTGATTAATAACCGATATTAAGCATTGCTGAATTGACGGATGAACTTTCCTTTCTCCCTTTGCCTCTTTGCCACGAATGCGTAAGTTTATCATATCCTGAATCAGCAAGGCCAATTATTAAATTTACAGAACAGAAACTGCCCAATTTTTCAACAAAAATTAGTAGCTGGCATCTTGTCTAAGCAAGGATGAAGTGAGAGAAAAAATCTAAACTTATTACGCAGAGATATTTTTCAGTACTGCTACCAATTTCTCAATCTGCCCTAATTCATGCGTTGCCATCACAGAAATCCTGATCCGACTTGTAGGCACTGTGGGAGGACGAATTGCTGGGGCAAAAATCCCCGCTTCTCTTAACTGCTTCGCTGCCGTTAGTGCCGCTGTTGCACTTGGCAATTGCAAACATAATATAGGTGATTCTGTAGGCAGTAATTTAAGCTGAGGTAATTCTTTTATTAACTTTTTTAAATAATTCACATTCCGCCACAGTTGGGCGCGGCGTTGCGGTTCTGCTTGTACTATCTTGAATGCTGCTAAAGCTGCCGCTGTGTCAGGGGGTGAAAGGGCTGTGGTGTAAATCCAACTAGAGGCGCGATTCCGCAAAAAGTCAATTAGAGCAGCACTTGCCGCCACATAGCCGCCTAAACTACCCAAGGCTTTACTCAAGGTGCCAACTTGAATTAACTCTCTACCGGTACACCCGAAATGTTCAACACACCCAGCACCATTTTTGCCCAGTACTCCAGTACCATGAGCTTCATCGACTAGCAGCATACAGCTAAATTTTTCAGCTATATCTAACAGCGCACTTAAAGGACATAAATCGCCATCCATGCTGAAGACACTATCAGTAATTATTAAACAGCGTCGGTAATTTTGCCGCTGTTGAATTAAATTTTCTCTTAATACTGCAACATCGCAGTGGGGATATTCAATCAATGCTGCACCGCTGAGAATCGCCCCGCTTTTTAGGCTGGAATGATTGTACTGGTCAGATAAAATTAAATCACGCTTGCCTACTATGGCGGTAATTGCACCCAAATTGGCTAGATAGCCTGAACTAAATACTACAGCATCGTCAGTTTGTTTGGTAGATGCGATCGCCTTTTCTAATTCACTGTGTAACTCTCGGTGCCCACTGACTAACCGCGAACCAGTGCTACCAGTGCCAAATTCTTGAATAGCTGCTATTGCTGCTGTCAGCAAACGCTCATCCCCAGCCAATCCTAAATAGTCGTTACTGGCAAAATTAATTACCTCAACGCCTGCTACAAGCACCGTTGCCCCAGGGATACCGTGGATTGCTTGTACTGAACGATACCAGTTAGCCCGGTGAATAGTTGCCAGGGATGCTTCTATCCAAGCATAAGGATTGATCTTCATTGTTGCGCTTCAAGATTCAACTTCAGTGCTGCTAAGATGTGCGATCGCTTGTTTAATCCAATCTTCCACATAGGCATCTTTGGTTAATCCGATGTTTTCACTGACAACGTGCAGGGCGTGACTGACTTCATGGGCAGTATATCCCAAAGCAAAGAGAGTCATTTGCACTTCTTCTAAAATCCCTGGTGCTGGGCCACCAGTAGCGACGAAGAAGCCTGCTGATTTGCGCCACTCGATCAACTTGCTTTTCAGTTCCAAACAGATGCGTTCAGCGGTTTTCTTGCCCACACCAGGAGCTTGAATTAAAATTTGGGTATTAGCCGCAATAATTGCCTGGACTAAATCTGGCACTTCCAAAGTGTCCAAAAGTGCGATCGCCGAAGCTGCACCAATACCGCTGACAGTTAGTAAGTGACGAAATAAATCTCGTTCTGCTGGCGAAGCAAAGCCGTATAGCAACGGCACTTCTTCGCGAATTTGGTAATGGGTAAAAATTTGTACCTCTTGCCCAATCGTCGTTAATTGCCGGCCGAGTCGTTGGGGAATTTGTAAATCATACCCCATACTATTCACCTCTAAAGTCAGAATCGTGCGATTCGGACTAATGGTTTGGACGCCAGCGACAAGACCTTTAAGATAGCTGATCATTGTAAGAACCCAAAGTATTTCAATCCTTCAATAATTCCACCAGCACAAAAATTTTGTGCTAGGTAACGGTAGTCAGCGGGATAATCATTGTGCCACTGTAGTAACTCAGGGCGGGCGTTCCCGACAATGATTCCCCGTTCGTTGCCTACAGCGAATAAAGCAATATCATTACCCGAATCGCCACAAACAACAGTTTGCTCGGCTGCAAATTTCCACTTTCGACGCAGAAATTGCATTGCCTGACCTTTATCGCTGGTAAGGGGTACAATGTCAAGGTCAATACCGCTGCTATAGATTAACTTTATATTTAATTTAGATTTCTGCAACTCTGCCTCCAGTTGTGGTAAAACCCTGACAGATGCTTCCTGTTGGAGGAAAAAACTCACTTTGAAGGGACGTTGTTCTGAATCTGGTTGGCGAATTAACTCCCGAAACTGCTTAGTGATAGATAATACCAATTCCCGATTCCATCCAGGCGCGAGGATTTCTGCCCAACCAGCATCGGTTGTCTCACTACCATCAAGGTAGATTTCTGTACCCACAGACAGAACAAGAGCATCTGGTGTTAAAAGATTTTTTTCCTGTTGGATTTCGCGGTAGAGAATAGGCGATCGCCCAGTAGCATATACAATCTTAGTTCCATACTCTTGGCGATGCTGTTGGAGGCGATCGCTTAATTCTGCCAAAGCCAAGTCATCACCTACAAGGGTATGATCTAAATCAGTTACAAAAAGAAATCTAGTCACAGCAAACTCCTTTGTGAGGTGAACCAACAAAAAGTTTATGCTGTTTTTGTGATTATCTGTAAATCTGGGAAGATAGATTTTTACCTCACACACCAGAGGGAGGTAGACAAAAAAGTTATTCGTCTTTTAAAGTTTCAATCAACAAATCAACCTGCTGCTGTCGCTGCTGCAAAAAAGTTTCGCACTGACGCAAAGACTCAACAGCGGCAGCAAATTGCTCAAACACCTCTGCCAAATCCAACTCACCCGCCTCAATGCGAGCAATTATTTTCTCAATTTCCGCTACCTTCGCCTCATAACTCCCACCCACCAGAGAATCAGAATTAGAAGAACTACTACGTTTAACCATTCAAATCTTGGCGTCCTTGGCGTCTTGGCGGTTCGTTAACTTCCACAACCTTCACTTTAACCTCACCCTGTCCCAACTGAATCAGCAAATCATCCCCTACAGTTAATTCTGCCGCCGAACGTGCGATCGCGCCATTTTCTTGCCTCACCACCGCATAACCACGCTGTAACACCGCTTTCGGGTCAATGCTAGCCAACTTTTGCCGCAACAATTCCAAATGCTGACTTGCTTGTTGCGATCGCCCCATAGTCACTTGCAGTAAATGCTGACGCCGCCAACTTATTTTCTGTACCTCTTGCTGTACAAGCCTTTCTAACCCCAACCGCCGCAACCGGTGTTTTAACGATTGCAATTGGTTATCGGCAATTTCCCCAGACTCATGCACCGCCTCACGTAAAGCTGCAACTCGCTGCCGATGCTGATTATACAACTCCGACAACGCCGGCACAACCCTTTCCGCCGCTGCGGTAGGTGTATGTACAGAGACATCAGCAACTAAATCTGCCAAAGACTCATCTCGTTGATGACCGATACCACTAATTACAGGAATGGGACAATTGGCGATCGCCCTCACAACCCGTTCATCATTAAAGCAAGCCAACTCCTCAACCGCCCCACCGCCTCTAGATAAAATTAACACCTCGGCGCGACCATCTCTTTCTACCCGTTCAATCGCTTTCACAATCGATGCCGGTGCTAAGTCACCTTGGACAGTAGCGGGAGAAAATAAAATATGTATTCCAGGGTATCTGTGTTTGAGGGTTTTTTGAATATCACCCCAAGCAGCAGCAGTGGGAGAAGTGACCACAGCGATAATTTGGGGGTGAATCGGAAGCGATCGCTTTCTTTCTAAATCAAACAACCCCTCAGCCTCTAAACGTTTCTTCAATTGTTGATAGCGTAACGCCTGTAAACCAGCACCAGCAGGTAAAGCTTGCCACACCGTCAACTGATACTCACCCCGTTGCGGATACAACCGGATACTACCCAAAATAATTAACTGTTCACCGCGAATCGGTGTCTGCGCCAGTTTTGCCAATTGGCTATTCCACACCACACACTTAATTGTCGCCGTACCGTTAGGATCTTGCAGCGTGAAAAATAACCCACTGCGATGATTGTTAGCGCTGGAAACTTCCCCAGTCACCCAAATTTGCCGTAGGTGTTGATCTTCCTCCAACAGCAAGCGGATATAGTCAGTTAACCCAGCGACAGAAAGCGCCGTATCGGGAATCAGAGAATCAAAACTCATCAAAGATGCCTGAAAGCATTTGTGCTAAAGCGATTTTAGCATTTTTCATCAAAACCAAACTTTAGCCCAGTAAACGCTTTAATCTTTTATATATAGGAGTGAAAAAGAATGTAGAGACGTTGCATGCAACGTCTCTACAAGGGTTCTGGATAAAACATATTTAACATCGGTCGAGGTTTTTTGTAGACGACATAATTTGAGAAAATTAAGAACAGTTGCTAATTTATCGAGCCTCGCCATCAACTAAGAGACTTCCAATTAAAAAAATATCCAATCGGTAGGGACACAGCATTGCTGTGTCCCTACAAGTCTATGATTACTGGATAATTTATTTTTTGGTATTCCCTAAATGCTCCAATGCAGACGTAAAAGCCTCTGTACCAACCATTTTGGACTGACTCAAAGCCGTTTCAGCCGCTTGACCAAAAACCATATCCTCTAATTTTTGCAGCCGATTGAGTAATTTATGGTAGCTATCTGCGGAAATAATCACATGACTAGGACGTGATTGTTTGGTTAGTAGAACTGGCTCAATTGCAGCCTTGTCAAAAACCTCACCGTGTTTGTTGCGAGCATCTGTGAGAGTGTAGGTCTGCATAGTAGCTTTGACTATTTTAGACATCATGACTATATTTTAGCAGATGCAATGGGCTACGGTGGGGCGTAGGCGATGGCGCAAAGCGCCTGCTGGAAGCGATCGCATGACGGGCATTAAACCAAGGGTATCGCACCTTCAAATATGGGTTAACTTATCTATCTATCTATTGGATATAGTTTATTTGCTAATTCAAGGCATTTATCAACCGTAAATTCTACTACTTCTTCTGATTCATCTTTGACTTTTTTGTCTACAGAATAATCTCCATCTTACCTCAAGTGCAAACATACTGGGTTTTAATTCAATAAATCTCAGCTTTTTACCTTCAAATTCTTGATAGCTACTAGCAATAATTTTAGGATGTAATTCAACCTCTAAAGACTCTGGGTGAATACCCAATAAATCGAGATCAAATAAAGTATGTAAATCTGCTTTTAGGAGTAACCCATTATCTGGATGATTATCATCAGCACCGCGATATGGTGAGATATGAGCAGCTTCCAAAATATCAAGTAGGTTACAACCACTAATCATACATTGGTCGCCGTAGCGTTGACGCAACGCATTTCTAAATGGCGATTGTCCACGACGTTCTTTGATTTGTCTGAATACTATTTGCCGACTATCTTCTTTTGTGGGAACATATTCAGAGATATGATCCTTTTCTGCATCATGATCTTTGAGATAATCAAAATCTTCCAGATAATCAAAATCTTCGCTTAAATTAAGCAGTTTAGCGACTTCGGGCGCATTTTTGAGTAACATTCCTTTAATTTGCTGTAAATCAATGCAGTTAATTGACGACTGTCCGTTATATTTTGGACAGGCTTGTCGTAGCTCCTCAATCTTGACTGCTTTTTCTGCTGCTATAAATGTATTGCCAAAATCAGCAATGAATTTTTTGCAAGCTTTAGGCTTAATAATAGGTGTCTCAAATTCTTTACCACACATAATACAACGGAATACAGGCTTCTTTGTTATTCGTTTATTTATTTTTGTAGTCCCACATGCAGGACACTTTCCAAAATTTTAGACTTCTATTACTCCAATCTGGGTAAAGTCGCATTTTTCAGCTTAAAATTACTTAAGCCTTTTTTTACATAACCCAAACATGGATAATGCCAACCCAGAAACCCCTCCCTTATCCGGCAGAGAAATTTATCAAAAAATTTGTCACAACATTCAAAAAGTGATGAAAGGGCAATCAGCAGCCATTAGGAAGTTGCTGTCAGCCTTTGCTAGTGGTGGTCACGTCTTACTAGAAGACTATCCCGGAACCGGTAAAACAACCTTAGCCAAAGCCCTAGCATTCTCTGTAGATGTCACATTCAAGCGGATTCAATTTACACCAGATTTGTTGCCGTCGGACATCTTGGGCGTTTCCATGCTAGACCCCAATGCACGCACCTTTCATTTCCATGAAGGGCCGATATTTGCTCATATCGTCCTAGCTGACGAAATTAACCGCGCTTCACCCCGCACCCAGTCTGGCTTACTAGAAGCAATGGCAGAGTTTCAAGTCAGTATTGACGGGAACTTGCGAAAACTCAAAGACCCCTTCTTTGTAATCGCTACACAAAACCCAGTAGAATCCCGTGGTACTTACCCCCTACCAGAAGCTCAAATGGATAGATTTGCGCTTCAATTTAGCCTAGGCTACATATCCCCAGAAGACGAAATTAACCTGCTCTCAGACCAAATCGAGAAACATCCAATTGATACCATTCAACCATGCGTTGACTTACAACAAATAATCACCTTAAAACAGCAAGTCAAGCAAATCAGAATTAGTGAAGAATTGAAACGCTACCTTGTAGATATTGTTAATGCTACTCGTTCAGCCGAAGGTGTGCAATTAGGAGCTAGTCCCAGAGCTTCTATTACTTTAATGAAAATTTCTCAAGCTTTGGCTTTGTTTGATGGTTATGAATTTGTCACCCCAGAACACATCCAAGAACTAGCGGTATCAGTCATAGCTCATCGTTTAGTTATGGAACCTCAAGCGCGTTTCTCTGGAAGAACTGCTGAAAGCGTTATTGAAGATATTCTCAAATCTGTGCCAGTTCCTACCTAAAATGCAACCTACAAAAACACAACGTTCTATCTATCGTCTTTACCATTTCAGTTCTGCTATTCAACATAGGCTAAAAAAACGAGTTACTGTTTCTGGTGCAGTTATTTCTTGGTTAACTGCTGCTGCTATTCTGGCCGGAGATAGCAACCAAAGTATGACTTATCAGATATTTACTTTTTTGTTATCTATTCTCATCATAGGTATAGTCTACACTCTGTTTTTTCGCTACCGCTTTAGTGCAACTCGTAATTTACCCAGATATGCAACTGTGGGGGTGAAACTAAACTACCGAGTTTTGATTCACAACAAAAGTGACAAAATTCAAAAAGGATTAAAACTATTTGAAAATTTTGCTGACCCCCGTCCCACTTTTCAAGAATTTATAGAAACGCCTGAACCTGAAGAAGAGAAACGTAGTAATCTTGATAGAAAATCAGGATCTTACCGCTGGCTATGGCTAGTTTCTCGGAAGCAATGCGCTACAGCGAAACCAACAGAATTACCCCCGCTTGCACCTAACAGCAAAACCGAAGTAATTTGTGAAATTACACCCACTCATAGAGGTGTCGTCCGGCTGGTTGGAATGACGGTGACGCGACCAGATCCTTTTGGTCTTTTTAATGCTTCTACAACTATTTCTTTATCCCAATCTTTGTTAATTCTACCAAAGCTATATAAACTACCACCAATTGAACTTCCTGGTTTAAAGAGATATCAATCTGGTGGAGTGGCTTTAGCTTCATCTGTGGGAGATGCAGAAGAATTTCGGTCTTTGCGAGAATATCGTCCTGGGGACTCACTGCGAAAAATTCATTGGAAAAGTTGGGCAAAAGTCGGTAAGCCAATTGTCAAAGAAGAACAAGATGAATTTTTTATCAGACACGCATTGATTTTAGATACATTTCAAAGCGTGAAGTATAGCGAGATTCTCGAAGAAGCTATATCAATAGCAGCTTCATTAGCTTATGAAGTTCAAACCCAAGAATCTTTATTAGACTTGATGTTTGTGGGTAATGAAGCTTATTCTTTTACATTTGGTAGAGGACTAAGTCATACTGAAAAAATGCTAGAAATCCTCGCTTCTGTAGTTGCTTGTCGGGATAAATATTTTGATTCACTTATTCCAGTAGTGATTGAGAGAGTTTCTCTTTTAAGTGGGTGTATTTGCATATTTCTCTCTTGGGATGAGGAGAGACAAAAATTAGTCGATTATCTCAAGAGAATGGGTATCCATACCTTAGTATTAATTCTTCTAGACAAAAAAGACAATCTAGATAAATTTAATTTTATCCAAGATGAATTCACAACTTTTCATACCTTAAAATTGGGGACAATACAGGAGCGATTAATGAAGTTATGAAAACACCTCCTTTTCTCCTTGGTGCTGCTTTAATATTTTGGGGTTTGCAGACGGGATTATGGATTTTTGCTCTACTGATGGCTGTAATTCTGGAAGGCTCGCGCTTCATTCATTTGCGGTGGGATTTCTCTAGTGATGATTTCCGGCGCATTGCTAATCTGTGTTTGATGCTCCTGGTCTCTTTATTAGTTTATATTCTCATTACTCAAGGCACACTTTATTTCATATATACTCTTTTAGAGCTACTGCCATTTGCATTTTTCCCTCTTTTAGCTGTTCAGGCATATTCTGTCAATGAAACTATTGATATTCGTACACTTTTTTTGAAAAATATAACTACAAAAGAGAAATCGACCAGATTTACTATTAATTTAACTTATCCATATTTTGCTCTTTGTATTTTTTCTGCTGGAAACGCCAATACTCAGAACATTTCTTTTTATATCGGAATGTTTTTACTTTCATCGGTTGCTTTTTGGTTTCTGCGGTCTAAAAGATTTTCGCCTATTCTTTGGTTATGTCTAATCCTGCTTGCCGGAATAATTGGATTCATCGGACAGATAGGGGTGGCTCAACTTCAAATGAAGTTTGAAGAAAGTGTTGTAGCATGGTTAAGCAATGGCGTCGGACAAGAGATAGATGCTTTCAAGAAACAAACAAGTATGGGAGCAATCGGCACTTTAAAACAGTCTAACGATATTGTCTTCAGGGTCAGTGCTGAGACTCAACAAGCTTTGCCTTTACTGCTAAGAGAAGCAACTTATAATAAATACAAATCTTCTACTTGGTTGGCATTGAAACCTCAATTTAGGACTGTTAAACCGCAAGGCAATGGTAAGACTTGGAATTTAGGCGATAAACCAGCAAATAGTTCTACACTCACTGTTTCTACTACACTTAATCGCGGTAAAGGTTTATTAAGGCTGGTAGATGGTACATTCCAAATTGATGAATTACAAGTTAGCCAAATGGAAAAGAGTAAATATGGTACGGTAAAAGTAGAAGGGAAAGTTAATGATATCGTTTACCAACTCAATTTTAATAATACTCTTTCTTTGGATAGCGCACCGACAGAAGATGATTTGCAAATCCCCCCCAAAGAACGAACAGCAATAAATCAAACTATCAGTAAACTTGATATTCAAACTAAATCACCTCAAGAAATCTTAAAGCGTGTAGACAGCTTTTTTCAAAAGAATTTTCGTTATTCTCTCAAGCTGACAGGTAAAAACCATTCTTCAACACTTTTATCAACATTTTTACTACAAAATCGCTCTGGACACTGTGAATATTTTGCCACTGCAACTACACTTATTTTGCGGGCATTAGGCATCCCCACCCGTTATGCTGTGGGATATTCAGTGCATGAATTTAGCAACTTAGAAAAGCAATATATTGTCCGCAGTCGTCACGCCCATGCTTGGACAATGGTATATTTAGATAATAGATGGCAAGCCTTTGACACCACACCTGCTGATTGGACAGGTATTGAGGATGCGACTGCTTCTAAATGGTCATTCATCTCTGATTTATGGTCATTTTTGGGTTTCAGACTTTCAAGCTGGTTAGGAAATGTCAGAGGTAGCAGTCTATTTAAGTATGCTTGGTGGCTTGTGTTGCCGTTTATCTTGATTGTGATGCGGAGGTTGGTTCCCCAAAAAGGGGTGCGCCGTGTATCTACGAAACAGATATTGCTGAAACCAAGTAACAAATTTGATCCAACTAGAAAAAATTCTGAATTTTATGCGATTGAGAAGGCTTTAAACGAGTTGGGATTTATACGTAACCATTCAGAGTCTTTAAAGCACTGGATTCAAAGGCTAAAAGAGGAATTATCTTCATCCCAAGTTGACGATTTGACATCGCTGATTGAGCTTCATTATCGCGATCGCTTCGATCCCGCAGGAATCAAAGAGACTGAACGAGCCAAATTCAAGTCTGCTGTTCAATCATGGCTCGATAAATACAGTCATCCTCAATAAGCCTTCAGATCATCCCCCGATGCAAGCAGTCAAAGCCAGTGTGCTGCGATGCCGGATTGACTTCTAGGGGGGAAAAATCACGCCTTTGCAAGATTGTCGAGTTCCATTACCCTAATCAGGGAGCGATCGCGTTACGATCTTGTCAAACTTCCTTCTAGGAAAAGTCCTATTACAACATTTTCCGGCTAAAATAGTATATCTGTTCTACTCAACCTCCCAACGCAAAAATCCTTAAATCCTATATTTTAGAGGCACGAATGGCTATCAACACCGACACTACTGGCAAGCAAAAAGCGCTGACAATGGTACTCACCCAGATTGAGCGCAGCTTCGGTAAAGGAGCAATCATGCGTCTAGGAGATGCTACCCGGATGCGGGTAGAGACAATTTCCAGTGGGGCGCTCACCTTGGATTTAGCATTGGGTGGCGGTTTACCCAAAGGACGGGTGATTGAGATCTATGGCCCGGAAAGTTCCGGGAAAACAACAGTAGCCCTCCATGCGATCGCCGAAGTGCAAAAAGAAGGCGGTATAGCAGCCTTTGTTGATGCTGAACATGCCCTCGATCCGACCTACGCTGCCGCCTTAGGTGTAGATATTGAAAACTTGCTAGTTTCCCAACCTGACACCGGCGAATCGGCTTTAGAAATAGTCGATCAACTCGTTCGCTCCGCCGCAGTTGACATTGTAGTCATTGACTCAGTGGCAGCACTAGTTCCCCGCGCCGAAATAGAAGGCGATATGGGTGATATTCACGTTGGTCTGCAAGCCCGGTTGATGAGCCAAGCTTTGCGTAAAATTACGGGCAACATTGGTAAATCTGGTTGCACAGTAATTTTCATCAACCAGTTACGGCAAAAAATCGGCGTAACCTACGGTAGCCCAGAAACCACAACTGGCGGTAATGCCTTAAAATTTTATGCCTCGGTGCGCCTAGACATTCGCCGGATTCAAACCTTGAAAAAAGGTACAGAGGAATTTGGTAACCGCGTCAAAGTGAAGGTAGCAAAAAATAAAGTAGCGCCGCCTTTCAGAATCGCCGAATTTGACATTATTTTTGGCAAAGGAGTTTCTACTTTGGGTTGTATTGTTGACCTAGGAGAAGAAACTGGCGTCTTAGTCCGCAAAGGCGCTTGGTACAGTTACAACGGCGATAATATCTCCCAAGGTAGAGACAACGCCATCAAGTACCTAGAAGAAAAGCCAGAATTTGCCGAACAAATTAAGCAGCAGGTGCGTGAAAAGCTAGACAAGGGGGCTATTGTGTCTGCTAACTCCGTCACCAAGGTCAGCGAAGAAGAAGAGGAAGAAGAAGCCGATTTAGATGAAGAATAGGACTAAGCTGACGCATCTCCGGACTGTGTGAGCATCGCTTCCCTCATTTCCCCAAAAAGTCCGGGGATTTTTTAGACATTGTGCAAAACCAGTTCACCGACAAATCCCAGAATAAGTAAAATATACAAGTAATATCTAGACACAATCATCGGAAAAATCAACAATTCTTTCCTGTTATCAGGATTTGTTTGTATATAAAAATACATAATTTACCGAAGAAACTACTATTTCAGTCGATTCATCTGAAGATTAAACTCCCAGAGTTTTAGAGCTAGATAACGCTTCTTAGCAATACATCCTCTCGATTTGTGTTAGAATGTCTTGAGATGATTAAATTCGGCTGTACGGTTTGTTGCTATTTACACTCGTATTACAGACATCTCCGGATCTAAATCTCTACACTCTCGGTTTCTGGAGATTTTTTTTATGTCAATTTACGTCGGTAACTTATCTTATGAGGTTAGAGAAGAAGACCTTAAGCAGGTCTTTGCGGAATATGGAACTGTCAAGAAAGTTCAACTACCTATCGACCGGGAAACGGGTCGTGTTAGAGGTTTTGGCTTTGTAGAAATGGACTCAGACGCGGAAGAAGAAGCAGCAATTGCTGCCCTTGACAACGCTGAATGGATGGGTCGTAGCTTAAAAGTTAACAAAGCTAAACCTAAGACAGACGGCGGCGGCGGTGGCGGCGGTAGACGCGGAGGTGATGGTGGTGGTGGATACTCTCGACGCTACTAAAGTTTAAAACCAAGAATTTAACTCTAAGGTCTTAAGGGCAGACAAAGAGTCTGCCTTTTTTAGCGATTTGCTTGACTGGATTGCTTACAACTAAATAGCTACTAATTTAAGTCAATTTAGCAGGAGAGAGAATGACCCAAATAATTGTCGGCGAAAATGAAGGAATTGAATCAGCCCTACGTCGATTTAAGCGACAAGTCTCCAAGGCTGGGATTTTTCCAGATATGAGAAAGAACCGTCACTTTGAAACACCTCTGGAAAAACGCAAGCGCAAAGCAGTCGCCAAGCACAAGCAGAGTAAGAGACGTTTCCGGAATTAAGATTTACTGTCTTTGATAAAGGCATGGGATTGTTTTCTTAACAGGTGTAGCAACCGTGACCCCAGAAGCCAAACACATTGTTAGCGAACTAAGGAGTGAGTTCTACTCTCTCTTTGCTGCTGCTATGAATATGCCAGTGATCATCAGCGGTACATCCTACAGTAGTAATTCCCCTATTGCGTCTTGGATGGATGATAGGCAGCGGCTGAACTATGTAAACATATACGCTTACATAGCACCAGACGAATTTATCCCATTGCGGCCTTTTATTCTTCGACTGGCTATTAATAAGAGCGCTCTTCAAGTCATGATGGTGAAAAAGGGGCAAGAATCTCGAGGTCTTAATCTGTTATGGGACTTCGAGTTAACTGTGTTGCCAAGAGAAATATTAGACTTTCTTCCGTGGGTAGTTAACTTAGTTGAGGCTCATGGCAAAGGTTCACCCTTGTTGCTACAGTCACCACCCCATCCATTTGAATTAAAAGTGCCAGCCGTTGGGTTATGCAATGACGCATGGACTGAGAAAGCTTGGCTCCTGACGCAAAGGTGCGGTTCGTGTGAATGCCCCTCGGTTCAAGCCCCAGGGGATGAAACACGACCCACATTACTCTAACCCCCGTCTAGAGGCATCATCAAAGGAGAAAGTACAGGTGCAGTTATTTGGTTCAACTCCAGATGATTTCATGCCCTTTGGCGAAACCAGTTAAACAATACTTGGTAGCAATAGACCTGAACCGATTTTAGAGTGAAGCTTTGTGGCTACCTGCATTTAGATATAATTACTACTTAAAAGATTAGTTATGACTTAGGAAGCAATTTTTTGTGCTTGATACAGCTTCCTAAATTTAAGCTTCACAAAAAATGTGTAAATATACAAACGCTGTTGCTTTCTTGAATATGATCTTTGCTAAGTTTGTAGAAGCGACAAAGCTCAATTATCTTCCTGAAACAACAACACCCAATCTCTTATTAACTGAGTGATTTCCTCTTCTTGCTAATTTCGTACAGGGTTGCACTGATTCAGAGCTTAACACTCGTATTATGCTAAACAATCAGTTACATTGCCCCCTTGACTACTACTTTGAGGAAATATCAGCCTTGGAGTTGGGTGTTATTGTTAGTTGACAAGACAGATATTGAAACAGCGTCTTTACCTCTTAACTTAATTTAATTTTGGACTTTGGCTGTTGAATCTGCCAGAGAAGCTTTACAGCTTCTATTAAAAATTTATCACTATAACAATGTGAAGTAACTTGTTTTGCAACTAAACTTTACTTTTAAGCTGGTGAATATACATGATTACACTTGTGGTACTTAACAATGCTTAATGTGTTAAGTAGTCTATGTCTATCAATCAATACTATTTTATTTAATGGGATTACTGAATCAGGAAATGAAGCTAAGGAAAGTACATTGAAAATTGCCTAAGTCTTCTTGCATTAATCAACTCTGATAGTTTGACAGCAGGCATTGCTTAAATTTCTTTAACTTGGCGAAAAGATTCTGCTTTCAGACTCTATTTTTTCATACCACTAAACAGCAATTTTGCTGAAAGAGTTACCTTTATTTGCAATCCGTTTTCAACCCGTCACAATAGCGAGGTTCAAATAATCATAGGATGTTTTTATTTAACTGATACTCATGCCTATTTAGGCATTTACACTATTTTTTTGATGTTTGGCACTCTAATTGTTTGTCTAACTAGTAGGAATTTTGCTTTAATGATGATCTTTGCTCATTCAAACAAAAAAATCCGCAAATTTACCATAGGTAATCTTAGGTATTTGATTTTATTCTGGGTGTTTACGTAAGAATAAACTGGAGAATAGTGCGCGCATGGCTGAAGCTTGTCAATAAGGCTCTTGAGTTGAAAAAATGGCCAGGACTCCCCAAGGAAAACTGGCTGGATAAATGGGCAGTTTATTCCAGAAGGTTAATTCCTGGGAGAATAGCCTGGCTATCCCCGCACAGATTGACAAAAAAAAAGTTCATTGAGCAGCTTTTCCCAGAGATGGGGGCTGAAAGCCAGGACTTATTTGGAGCATTATTCTTGCAGACAAGACCCAAAGACATGAGAATTTGAGGAAGAGCCATGCCCGGAAATGAGCGGGAAAAAATACGCCACCTATTCGTCCTCCAAGACCAGCAAGGGCAGCGAACTATCCCCCTACTAGAGGCTACGTACTCTCTTGGGCGGGATACTAGGAACGCTATTGTGCTCCATTCCCGGTCTGTATCGAGGCAGCATGCGATTTTATTGCGGGTAACTGTTCCAGATACCGAGCAATATGCTTTCCGGATTATTGATGGCAACTTCAAGGGCAAAAAAAGTACTAATGGCTTAATTGTTAATGGTACTAAATGCTTTTCCCATGACCTCCAGCATGGAGACATGATTTCCTTCGGCAATCATCAAGCTCAGGCTAAATACTATGCTATTTCCAACTTGTCAGAACAAGCATTTTCCGAATCTTGTGAAGTTGAAGATATTTCTAGCTTTCTGTTGGCACAAGCCAATCCTGCTAATCCTTTTGAAACCCTGATTTTCCGCGATTCCAACTTGGAAGGAGCTAGTGAGGGCGCTCTCGCTCGCCTCGCATCTTTTCCTGAACTCATCCCTAATCCAATCATCGAGATGGATTTAGAGGGAACAGTGACATATCTCAATCCAGCTGCGGCTCTGAAGTTTCCCAAACTCAGGAAAATTGGCAAGCATCACCCCATTCTGGCAGAACTTTTGAGTGCGGTTCAGAATCAAGAGGGAAATTCTTTTGTGCGGGAGGTAGAAGTTAACGGAGAGATTTTTGAACAATCCGTTCACTACCTTCCTGAGAGTGATTTAATTAGAACCTTTATAGTAAGGGATATTACGGAGCAAAAGCAAGCCGAGGCAGAACTGCGCCAACGCGATCGCTTGTTACAGGCAGTTGCTGAAGCCGCCAATTATTTACTGGCGGAAATGAACTACGAGACAGCCATTAACAAAGCATTGGCAGCCCTAGGGGAAGCAGCCGGAGTTGATCGAGTCTATCTCTTCCAAAATCATCCCCATTTGGTTACGGGAGAAATGGCGGTCAGCCTGCGGTTTGAATGGACGCACTCCGATGTTGAAGCTTCTTACTATCACTGGCAGAATCAGTCTTATCAAACTTCTGGACTAGGGCGCTGGTGGACTGCCCTCTCTAGCGGCCAGTCTATTAGTGGACTCACCCAAGAATTTCCCGCCGCCGAACAAGAACTCCTGACCAGAAACGGCATTCAATCCCTCCTGCTAGTGCCCCTCCGCTTAGAAGAAGAGTTTTGGGGTTACCTTGGCTTGGCAGACTGTAACTCAGAGCGTTATTGGTCAAGGCACGAAGAATCCACCCTTTTAACTATGGCTGCTAGTATCAGTGGCGCTCGGCAACGTCAGATAGTCGAGGAAAAGATTCGCTATCAGGCTCTTCATGATCTGCTCACTGGATTGCCCAATCGCTTGCTATTTAATGAAATACTGGCCTTAGCTTTGCCCAGCGCGGCACAGAATCAGGAAAGTTTAGCTGTCATGTTCCTCGATCTGGATCGCTTCAAGATCATTAACGATACCTTGGGGCACACACTAGGAGACAAATTGTTACAAAGCGTAGCCCAAAGATTGAGAGATTCCCTCCGACCTAGGGACACTGTCGCCCGTTGGGGGGGTGATGAATTCACCATCCTCTTGCCCGGAATTACTCAGAGCCAAGAGGTCGCTCAGGTAGCTCAGAGAATCTTACAAGCCTTAGAAAATGCCTTCCATCTTCAGGGACATGAACTTTATGTAAGTGCCAGCCTCGGCATCGCGCTGCTTGATGAAAACAGTCCTGATACCGAAACTCTCATCCAGCACGCGGATGCTGCTTTGTATTATGCCAAAGACGAGGGAAGGAATAACTACCAATTCTACAGCGTCTCCCTCAATGCTAAGACTCCCGAACTCTTGAGTTTAGAGAGGAGCCTGCGCCATGCCTTAGAACGGGAAGAATTAACAGTGTACTACCAGCCTCGGGTCAACATCACTACAGGAAAAATAGCAGGTCTGGAGGCTTTGTTGCGCTGGCATCACCCCGAGATGGGAATAGTCGCCCCCAATGTCTTCATTCCCCTAGCTGAGGAAAGTGGATTAATTGTCCCTATTGGCGAATGGGTACTACGGAAAGCCTGTAGTCAGAATAAAGCCTGGCAAGAGGCGGGATTGCCTCCCCTAACTATCGCCGTCAATCTTTCTCTCAAGCAGTTCCGCCAACCCCAACTGGTAGAGATGGTAGCTAATATTTTAGTAGAGACAGGACTAGAGGCGCACTTTTTAGAGTTAGAGATTACGGAAACGATCGCTGTTGAAGATATCGACTTTACCAAAACTGTGCTCAATAATTTGGAGCAGATGGGGGTATACCTCTCCATTGATGACTTTGGTACAGGTCATTCTTCTCTTTCCCGCCTACAAATGTTACCACTCCACAGCCTGAAGATCGATAGCTCTTTCATCCGAGAATTGGCGACAAATCCCAAAGTAGGGCATATTATCCAGGCTATAGTTACTTTAGGACGGAGTTTGGGTTTACGGCTGACTGCTGAAGGAGTAGAAAAGCCAGAGGAACTGGAGTTCTTGAAATCTATTGATTGCGACGATGTCCAAGGGTTCCTATTCTATCAACCGCTTTCAGCCCAAAAAGCCACAGAAATCCTCCACATCAACTCTGCACATCCATGTCCACTTTCTTTTTCCTAGCAAGAAAAGGCTAATTAACCTACATAATTCTGTCTTACAGAAAACGCGTCTACAGTCCTGAGAAGGATTTTAACTGCATTAATTTTGACTACGATCAGCAACGACTGATGAGACAAAAAGCAAGATGAATGCAGAGATAACCGCAATCTGGGACAAGGTGCAGGCAATGATTAACGGCTTCATGATGTTGTTGCCCAATATCATCCTGGCCTTGATTGTCTTTACGCTCTTTGTTGTAGTTGGTAGAGCAATTAAGCGATTAGTCAAGCGCTTGACCCGCCATCACCGTTATGCTCGCAATCTGGGAATGGTGTTGGGAAGGTTAGCACAGGGCATAACAATTTTGGTAGGTCTGTTTGTCTCTCTGTCTATTGTGATTCCCTCGCTCAAAGCAGGCGATTTAGTACAACTTCTAGGAATCAGTGGGGTAGCGATTGGTTTTGCTTTTCGCGATATTCTGCAAAATTTTTTAGCAGGTATTTTAATTTTGCTGACGGAACCGTTTCAAATTGATGACCAAATTATTTTTAAGGGCTTTGAGGGTACGGTAGAGAATATTCAGACAAGAGCCACGACTATCAGAACTTATGATGGTCGCCGGATTGTCATTCCCAATTCTGAACTTTTTACTAATTCGGTGACGGTGAACACTGCTTTTGACAATCGCCGCCTAGAATATGATATCGGCGTTGGCTATGGTGATGACATTGACTGGACGAAGCAGTTAATGCTGGAAGCGATGCATAGTGTAGATGTTGTTTTAAATGATCCGGCTCCTGATGTGCTGGTGATGGAACTTGCGGAAAGTACTGTCAATATCCGCATCCGGTGGTGGATTAAACCGCCACGCCGGATAGATGCTCTTGAATCGCGGGATCAGGTAATCTCTGCAATTAAGCAAAAGCTGTATGTGGAAAATGGGATCGATTTGCCTTATCCCACCAGACAAATTTTATTCCATGATCAAACTGAAGAGACTGATGGCGATCGCTCTCGTCAACGTGAAGGCTGGCCTAAAGGTAAAAGTGAAGTTCCCAAACCGCGCAGCATTAGCGGTTCACTTCAGCGTTTGGCGCTTTCTCCAAAATGGCAACAGCAAGGTAGATGCTCACCGAGATCACAATCAATCATGAAAAATGTTAACTTGAGCCAGTTTAGTCATGAGTGAGTAGCTCATTACCCGTTACCAATTAACAATTGACTCTCGATTGTGATTGTGTAGCACATCCGTTATCATGCAAGCTGTTTAGCCTATTAGTAGAGTTGTTTCAAGGAGAGGGGATGAAAACATGAAGGTTTGGCTGGCCTGCTTTTTGGTACTGTTTGCCTTGGCGGAACTATTTGACTGGGTGGAAGGCTTTACTCTACCTTTGCCCATCTATATTTTGGGAGGGGCATTTTTAGCTGTTGCTTCTAACTACGATAAAATTATTGGCTCTTACTTCAGTGATCCAACTAGCGAAATATCACCCGAACCACTCCAGTTAGATTCATCAACTCAATCTAGCCGCTCGATTTCTTTCACAATTGCCCGTCCTGTTGAGGATGTTCAACAATCGGAAATAGAGTAAATGTAACACACTCTCACTTAAATCTAGTGTGTTACTATGATTTTCTCATATTGGCATCAGCAAAATAACGTTTACATGTTATGTCAAATTATAATTCATACCATAAAGGAAACCAGTATGAAAGAATACATGACTCTGAAATTGCCTATTTCTCACAAAAAAAGACCTAGAACTCAATCTATGGCAGCGTACAAATTTGTAAAGAAGTACGTTATCAACAAACAACTTAATTAAAAGTTTATCCGATGCATTTTTGAGAATATGCTTGTACTTGTGCTTCATAATTAATATTTATTAAAATCTTTAGCGAATCCCATCTATGATCCTTGTTGTTAGAATTTAGGTTTTTTGGGAATCACTAATTATTACATAAATTGCCAATATTTAAGTAAAAACTCTATTAGTATTATTCTCTAATTGAATAAAAAAACTAAAATAACAAGTACATCGTTTTATCTATTTACTGATAAAAATGAGGCGTATTTCCGATCTTGGAAAAGGATCTAGGTTTTTTGTTACAAAAGTTATTAAATAAAAATCTAAGTTTTGTAGCGTTTAAACAAAATGCTATCTTTACAACAAAAATATGAGATTATTGCATCGCAACACAGTTGTTCAACAGTTAGCAACTGCAATAAGGATTATATTTTTGTTAATATTATCCAAAAAAATAAATTTGGGTAACTTTTAAGACAGAAATAAGTATCAAAAATTACGGAATCTATTTAAGTAGCACAAAATTGTTGGTGCTTAGGGACAAAAACAAGTGTTCAAGAAAGTTGTGATGATTGGGGTTTTGACCCTATTACTGCTGGGAGTACCGCTGACGGGCAATGCTTTTGCCCAAGCAGCAGCAGCGACTCCGCCTGCTGCCGATACTGGAGATACAGCATTTATGCTGATTTCATCGGCGCTGGTGTTGCTGATGACGCCAGGGTTAGCCTTTTTTTATGGTGGATTTGTGCGATCGCGCAACGTTCTGAACACGTTGATGATGAGCTTCGTACTCATGGCGATTGTGGGAGTCACCTGGATTCTCTGGGGCTATAGCTTTTCCTTTGCACCAGGTAACCCGATATTTGGTGGGTTAGATTGGTTGTTTGGCAATGTGGGGTTAGAAACTCAGGGCTACCTACCGCATATGCCTTACGAGGATGCACTCATTGCCACAGATCCCAAATATGCTGATTTAACGTCATATGCCGGGACAATTCCGCACCAGGCATTCATGATCTATCAAGCCATGTTTGCGATTATCACCCCGGCTTTAATTTCTGGGGCGATCGCCGAACGGATCAGTTTCCGGGCCTATTGCTTGTTTGTGCTACTGTGGTCAACCTTTATCTACACCCCCCTAGCTCACATGGTATGGGCTAAAGGTGGATTCTTGGGTTTAGCTGGCGGTTTGGGTGCCCTCGACTTTGCGGGGGGTACAGTCGTGCATATTAGTTCTGGTGTTTCTGCCCTCGTAGCGGCGATCGTCCTCGGTCCTCGGAAAACCCATCCTGATCGCCTGAGTCCACCGCACAATGTACCCTTCATTTTGCTGGGTGCTGGCTTACTCTGGTTCGGTTGGTTCGGCTTTAATGCTGGCAGTGCCTTATCTGCAAGCACTGTAGCCACAGTAGCCTTTGTTGCTACCAATACAGCAGCGGCTGCTGGTACTTTAATGTGGCTGATTTTGGAAGGAGTTTTACGCGGTAAACCCACCGCTGTGGGTGCAGCTACAGGTGCTGTAGCTGGTTTGGTGGGCATCACCCCAGCCGCCGGATTTGTCACACCCCTATCAGCGATTTTAATTGGTTTCATCACCTCCTTTGTGTGCTTTTATGCGGTGAGTTTCAAGCACAAGCTGCAAGTTGACGATGCCTTAGATACCTTTCCTGTGCATGGGGTCGGCGGCACTGTGGGGGCTATTTTAACCGCCATCTTTGCGACGACAGCAGTCAATTCAGGTGGGAAAGATGGGGTGTTGCGTGGTAATTACAGTGAAATCCTCGTTGAACTAGTTGCGATCGCCATTGCCTATATCGTCGCTGCTGCTGGTACTTGGATCATTCTGAAAATTATCGATGCTACAGTCGGTCTGCGAGTCAAGGAGGAAGCCGAACTCCAAGGCATGGATATCAACGAACACGGGGAAGAAGGTTACAACTCCGAGTTTGGCGATCGCATTAATGTTTCCTAATAGATATTGGGATTTAGGAGCACTAGCGATCTAAAATCTGATTCAAACAATCGGTAAAATTCGCTAGTCGTGTCCAATCCTGCAAAAACCTTTCCTATCTGGGGATTTTTCTCGCTGGTTACCAACAGCATACTTATGTTGGCGGTCATCCTGCTGATTTGGCAACAGCAGAGATTGACCGCTTTTTTTGGCACAACAGCATCCCCAAATCAAGTCAACCTAAATAATTCAACCGCAGCCGCTACACCGGCGTTAGGCACCCGTCACAAACTTAATTACCAGCAATGGGTAGATATCCTGAAGCAAGAAGCCAAAGTAGCAGCTGATAAGCCTCCTGAGCACTTAACCATACTGGCCGGAGATTCACTGAGTTTGTGGTTTCCATCTAAGTTATTACCTGAAGACAGAAATTGGCTCAATCAGGCAATTTCTGGTGAAACCAGCAATGGACTATTGCAAAGATTAAATCTATTTGACAGCACCCAGCCAGAAGTAATTTTGGTGATGATCGGTATTAATGATCTGATTCGGGGGGTGAGCGATGATGCAATCTTAGACGATCAGCGGCGAATTATCAGTTATCTACGCAAGATGCATCCCCAAGCACGAATCGTGATTCAGTCGATTTTGCCACATGGGGGAGAGGAAGCAACTTGGGAAGGACGAGCCAAATTACTAGCTATACCCAATAATCGGATTCGCCAGTTGAATGAGCAACTGCAAAGCATAGCTACTAGAAAAAATGTCACATATCTTGACTTACATCCCCTGTTCACTAACCAGTTCGGAAATCTCCGCCAAGAATTTACTACCGATGGCTTGCACCTGAGTCCCCAAGGCTATATAGTCTGGCGTACCGCATTGCAAATCTATGGACAGACGGAGTTCAACCCCAGCTTCAGGAAAAGCCGAAGGGGTAAAGTAGAATCAGTTTTCCCCACCTAGATCGATTTTGCCCGCTAAATAGCGTCTTAGGGGGAGAAAATAAGAAATAGTAATTTTAGTTGTCAAACCAAATGGATACAAAAGCTTTTAAGCGTAGCCTCCAGCATTCAGAAAATTACAATCGTAAGGGATTTGGTCATCAAGCAGAAGTCGCTACTCAGTTGCAGTCTGAGTATCAAAGCGACTTGATTCAGGAAATTCGCGATCGCAACTACATCCTGCAACGAGGTGATGTTACCATCCGACTAGCTCAAGCCTTTGGTTTTTGCTGGGGTGTAGAACGTGCAGTGGCTATGGCCTATGAAACCCGTCAGCACTTCCCCTCAGAACGCATCTGGATTACTAACGAAATTATTCACAATCCTTCTGTAAATCAGCGAATGCAGGAGATGGAAGTAGAATTTATCCCCGTTGATGCTCATAAAAAAGACTTTTCTGTTGTCACCACCGGCGATGTCGTCATCTTACCTGCCTTTGGAGCCAGCGTCCAAGAAATGCAGATTCTTCACGATAAAGGCTGCAAAATTGTGGATACAACTTGTCCTTGGGTTTCTAAAGTTTGGAATACAGTAGAAAAGCACAAAAAAGTCGATTACACTTCCATTATTCACGGTAAATATAAGCACGAAGAAACTGTCGCCACCAGTTCC